>SXUJ01000170.1 GCA_005790565.1 Planctomycetia bacterium | reverse complement strand
GCGACAGCCGCAAGGTCGAGCGCAAGAAGTACGGACAGTCCGGTGCTCGTCGCCGCTTCCAGTTCAGCAAGCGCTGATCGGAATCCATTCACGAATGGCAATCCACACAGGTCGACCCACTCGGGTCGACCTGCTTTTTCATTGCTGGTGTCGGCCGCTCGGAGCACGACGCAACGCGTGCATCCCATTCCCTTCAACTGTGCGACGCGTGGCTGGCGTCGCATGCTCCAAACGCGGTGGCACCAACTCTTGACCGCGCCGAGTTTCTCGCTCGAATGGAACGATGGAATCGCACCCCATCTGACACATGGCGATTCGAGGCCGCTTCTACTCTGATCGCACTCGCATGCAATGCATCGCTTCGCCTCGTGTCAATCACGGCGGAGCAGATTGCAATTCGAACAAGCCAGCGCGAGCGGGTGCGGAATGCGATCATCTCGACCGTTGCATCCATAGAGATGCAGAGTGGCAGCGCTGGCTTCGCACGAATCGCTGCCGCTGTCGAATTCGACGCTGCGACTGGATTTGACGGCGTCATCGGGGATTCATGGTCGTGCGTTGGCCAGGTGCCGATCTCAAACGACCGATTCGAAGCCGTGATGACATTCATCCACAAGATCCGCGACGGCGCTGTGCTCAAGGCAGCGACGAAACTTCGTGCTCCGGCGCTCGAACGCGAGTCCCCCAACATCGCAGCAAGCGCGGTTGCGGATGTACTGCGCGATGGGTTGAACGAGTATGCGCGCGCTGCCCTTCTAGACGGATTTGCAAAGCGGGGTTCTCCCCTCGGCTTTGATGGATTCACTGGCGAGATCACGGGGAGACTATCCAAGGTTTGTCTTCAGCCTTCCCTAGACCTTCCGAAACTGCCTGCCGCAAAGCCGCCCGCGCCTCCCACGCCGAATGAAGACTGCAGCACTCTCGTGGTCCCTTAGACCGTCACGCGACGAAGCGAATTCTCCGCGAGGTACAAGTTTCGCGTCGCCATCGCCACACTCGTTCGCATGCTCTTGGCAAGTTCGACAAGCGTGAGCGGCGCACTTCCCTGCCAACCATAGCGGGCAAGTAGGAGTGCGCGGCTTGCGGGCGGAAGTAGTTTCACCCCGTCGCGCTTCCGCCACAATCGATCCACCTCGGATTGCCACGGTGCGGCGGCGTCGAGCAGCGGATCCATCGTCGTGCCTTCGCTCAACGCAAGCTTGGATGCGGCACGGCGCGATCGCTGCGCATCGAAGTGCGCGAGTACGAAGTCTGCCTCCAAACCCGCGAGTGCTTCGAGATCCTGTCGTGAGGGATCGTATTGCGCAACCACCGCGACCAGTCGATCGCGAAGCGCACGCAGAAGCGCGCGAAGCTCATCCACCCGGAGTTTCTCGGGCTCCCCCGCGAAAAACTGATCTATGCGCCCGGACGCGATCGTCATCGCGCTCGCGACCAACGAACGACGAAGTAAGGCGGCCCAGCGCAGATCGGTTTCGATTCCATCGAGGAGCGCACGAGTGGGCCGCCGCACCGATCCCGAAAGCGCCCGCTTGCTTCGCCTGACAAGGAAGTGCATCGCTGCCGCGCGCGCGTCTTGCGCAGCGCGCCGTGCTTGTGTCTCGCGCGCAAACGCGCGACCACGCCGCGCGAGACGCGCCGACTCGAGAAGGGCAATCGCATCGTCATCCTGCAATGAGCTCATCAACCCCTCGCGCACGCATGGCGGCGCGAGAATCGTCTCATGCGCGCCGAAAAGTTCGAATGTGGGCAACTCGACGAACGGAAGTTGTGCGCCTCGCAATCGCATCGCGCGGCGCTGATCCACCACGCTTCGTACGAGCGACTCACTCCGGCCGAGCCGATGCGCGATCTTCGTGAGGTCGACGCCAAACCGATACGCGCGCTCCGCAAACTTCGAGGCGCGTTCCACCTTGCGTGAGTGCGCGGAATTCGTTCGACCGAAATGTCGCATGAGAAGGAGCCGAACTCCTTCATGGCTTCGACCATGCTTTGCCGCGAGAAGTGCCGCAGCAGAGTTGAGCGAGTGCCCCGCTTCCATCAACGCGTTCGCTTCGGATTGGAGGATGCGCGACTCGTCACCGCTGAATCTGCGAAATCGACTAGCCGCTTGCACCCGCGGCTTATGCCGCGCGACGAATCTTGCGATGCACTCTCGATACATCCTCACGCGCACGGCGCCATCGACTTCCACCCAATGCGCGCACAATCCATCTTCGCGAAGGCGCTGCATCGTCTTGAAACTGACCGCAAGCTCGCGCGCCGCTTGCTCGGGCGTGAGCGCACCGCCCTCGCGCTCACTGCCATTGAGTTTCAAGCGCAGGCTCAGATCGAGCACGATCGCGCTGAGGTCATGCACGAGTTCGCGTCCGAGCGCGGTCCGATCGCTAGGTTGAACTGGTCGAAATCCCGTCACGCGATAGAGCGCGAAATCAATCGGATACTCCCGCGCGCCCTCGACCGATTCCATCAATGCTTCAGCGGCTCGCATCTGCCGATCGATTGTGTCACGCGGCGCGAACACAAGCGCCGCTGGCAACGCTTTAAGCGCGTCGAATCGATAGGAGACCTTGCGTGACACTCTCCCATCCTACGAGGGACACACGATGGAGATTCACACAGTTGCAGAACGAAGGGAGAACGGAATGGGATGTTGGGTCGGCTCCACCATCGTCGCGCGCGCCGTTTGGATCGGCTTTCTTGGGATGCGCGCGTGCAATCGCGTCAAGAACTCGTGCGGAATGAGACCTGAAATCGCAGCCAATCGAGGGAGGTGATTGGGTGCGTCACAGGACGGTGTGATGAGTTCCACTTCCGTGCCGGTCCAATCTCGCGTGCTGAGCGGATCAAGATCCGTCAGATCGATTGTGAGTTGATCCATATTGACCGCGCCAACGACAGGCGCAAACTTCCGGTCTTTCGAACCGATGCAAATCGCCACCTGCTGCGCCGCGGGCTGCTGGGCGTTGCTCGAGAATGACCGAGGCACCGGATAGCCATCGGCATATCCAACGGGGAGGAGCGCGATGGTGGAGTCGCGTTGCGCAGTGAAGAGCGATCCGTAGCCGACACGCGCACCTTCGGGAATGCGTTTCGTTTGCACGATGGTAGTCGACCATCGAACGACTGGTCGAAGTGCTCCTGCCGAAAGCAAAGGCTCGGTTGCTTCTAGCTCCTCCGCGCCATAGCCAAGCCATGCGAGTCCAAACCGGACCATGTCGAAGTGATAGTCACGATGACGCATGAGCGCGTACGTGCTCGACACATGCAAGAGACAGTCCTTGTCGATGTGCTCCGACTCGTGCGCAACGAATGCACGAAACACCTCCAGCTGCGCGCGAGTCATCGACTCTGAGTGACGAGAGTTCGCGAAGTGCGTGAAGACACCCTTCAACTTGAGACTCGTCGCCGATTCCAGGGTGCGCAAGAGCGCGGAAGCAACTTCCGGACGCGCGCCGCCGCGCGACATGCCGGTGTCGATTTCGAGATGCACGCCGAGTGTCACTCCGAGTGAGTGCGCGGCAAGTTCAAGCTGCGCGCACTGCGCCGCATCGTGGACGACGAAGTGCAACAAGCCGCGCTTGGCATGCCGAATCAACTCGTCACTCTGCTCGATCACGCGGACGGGCATAAGCACGAGCAGCACCTTCTCTCGAACGCCAGCGCTGAGGATCTCCTCTGCCTGTTTGGCGCTGTACACCGCGAGCATGTCCGCGCCATTCTTGACGAGGACCGGAGCGAGGTGCTTGGCGCCGAGGCCGTACGCATCCGCTTTTACGATTGGGCACAGCGCGCACCGTGGTCCCACGACACGCTGCAGCACGCGCAGGTTGTGCGCGACGGCGGAGGTGTCAAACTCGAGGAGACTTGTGTCCTGCATGAATCCTGCGATGGCTCAGGCGTGGCTCAAAGCCGCGAAATGCGCCGCTTCGACGGGGAAGAGTGCGCTTTCTGGAACCGTGACAATCGTATTTGTATCGTCCGGCGCACTGCCATACCATCGCGGTTCGATGGATTCTCCCCACAAGCCCGCGCACACACCCGCCCCTCAACCGACCGACGCTCAACGCGAGGCGGTTCGAACAGGCCGAGACGCGGAGATCTTCGCCGTCGATCAGACCTTTGCCGACCTCAAGCTGAAGCCCAAGTTGCTCGAAGGGATCACGGGTCGAGGCTTCATCCACCCCACCAAGATTCAGGCGTCGCTGATTCCGGCCGCACTCGCGGGACGAGACGTTCTTGGTCAGGCAAAAACCGGAACCGGCAAGACCGCCGCGTTCGGGCTACCGCTCCTCCACCTCCTCGATCCGACGAGCGCGTTTTCCGCCCTCGTACTCGTGCCGACTCGCGAACTCGCGGTACAAGTCGCAAAGGAATTGCAGGAACTCGGTAGTTTCGCCTCGGTTCGAACGGTCGCTGTCTACGGGGGTCAGGAAATCCGCAAGCAGGTTGCGCTCCTCGAAAAGCATCCGTCGATCGTGGTGGGAACTCCAGGCCGCGTCATGGATCTCCACGCGCGAGGACTCCTCCCCTACGACAAGCTTCGCTTTGCGATCCTCGATGAAGTCGATCGGATGCTCGATATCGGTTTCCGAGATGACATCCGCAAGATTCTTGGTTCGATCAAGGCGCACCCGCAGACGATCTTCGTCTCGGCGACGATTTCCCCAGAGATTGAGAAGCTCGCCCGCTCCTACATGAAGGACCCGGAGAAGATCATCTCCGTCGAAAAGTCGCTGACGGTCAGTCAGGTCAAGCAGAGTTACATCTCCGTCGAAGGCTGGGACAAGCGCAAGCTTCTCCTCCACCTCCTCACGCACGAAGAGCCGGAGGTCACCATCGTCTTTTGCCGCACGAAGCGGACTGTCGACGATGTCACCGAGTTCCTCATCAAGCACAAGGTCGACGCCCATGCGATGCACGGCGATCTGCAACAGCGCCGCCGTGACAAGGTCATGACAGAGCTCCGCACGGGCGGGCTCTCCGTGCTTGTCGCGAGCGACTTGGCCGCGCGTGGACTTGATGTCGATGACATCTCCCATGTCATCAATTACGATGTTCCGGAGGATCCTGAGGTGTATGTCCACCGCATTGGCCGCACGGCGCGTGCTGGACGCGATGGCGTGGCATGGATGTTCGTTACGAGTGAGCAGGGCGAACTGCTCACGGGTATCGAAATGCTCACGAATGTTGAGATCCCGCGCATTGAGTACCCAGACTTCAAGCCAGGTCCGGTGCCGAGCGAGGTTCGCGCGCGGCGCGAGCGGGCGATCGAACAACGCGCCACCGCGCAAGAAACCCGTAATCGCATGCAGCCGGCAAAGGTCGAACAACCCGCGAACACGGCGCTCTACCCGGATGGCTTGGTGCCGATCGCGCAACCCTCCAAGCGCATTGGCGGGCGCGTGCGCACGAATCGCCGATGACGCGCAAGCATCCGGATGCTGGGTGACGCAATGGTCGAACGCATAGTCATTCGAACGCATGAAGAAGTGCAGGACGCCCTGCGCGATGGACGCGCGGTCGTCGCGCTCGAGACCGCGGCGGTCACGCACGGATTGCCGCGCTTCCCACTTGGCCGATTGCCACTCGCTCTTGACGATGCACGATTTGACGAGAGTGTGCGGCGCGCTTTTTCTCCGACGATGGCGATCAATCGCGCGCTCGGTCACGCAGCCGCAGCGGCGGTGCGAAGCACTGGCGCAATTCCCGCGGTTGTGGGCATGCTCCGTGGACAACTGATCGTCGGCATGACGAGCGCGGAACTCGATGAACTCGCCGACGCGAAGCCCGTGACGAAGGTCAGCCTGCGCGACATTGCCGATGTCAGCGTGCGCAGAGGGCACGGCGGCACCACCGTTGCGGCCACGATTTTCGCGTGCACGAATGCCACACCCAAGCCGATTCGGTACTTCGCAACCGGCGGCATCGGCGGCGTACATCGCGGGTGGAGCATCACCCCGGACATTTCCGCTGACCTCCTGCAGATTGCGAACAACGGCATCGCGGTCGTCTGTGCGGGAGCGAAGTCCATCCTTGATCTCGAGGCGACGCTTGAGGCGCTGGATTCACTCAGCGTGCCGGTCGTTGGACTCGGCACGGAGTTCTTTCCTCGGTTTCTGTGCGAAGGCGCAGCGCCACTGGGCGTGAGCGCGAGAGCGGACTCGACGGGCGCGGCGGCTGAACTCGTGACGACCCACCTCCGATTGCGCCCGAACGCGGGCCTTCTTTTGTGCGCGCCTCCGCCAACCGCACTTGCGCTTCCCCTTGCTGAAATGGAGATGGCGATCCAATCTGGCCTTGAGCGCGCACGCGAGGTTGGCGCGAGGGGCCCGGAAGTCACGCCCGTCCTTCTCCAAGCCGTCGCAGACGCAACCCGTGGTCGCAGTCTGGAGGCGAATCTTGCCGTCCTTCTCCAAAACGCCTTGATTGCCGGTCAGATCGGAGTGGCAGAATTGTCCCTTGGTCATACTTGACTTTGCAGAGCGTTCCTGCTCAACTTCAAGCGTCACTTCACCGTGACGCGTTCGCAGCTCCCCGTTGCGGACCTCACCACACGCCTGTCCCGTACCGTCTAGTTTGAGAAGCGCTCTGTAGTCGTTGCGCGCTGCTCGAGACGGAAACACAGGCCCCCGACGCACGCGTCGGACTTTTTCGGAATGAATGCATGGACATGCAGGACTTGAGCCCCGACCTGGGCGGCGCGAACTCGGAGCAATCCACGATGGCATCGTCGCAAGACGATGCTTCCTCTCGCGAAGCCTCCCCCACCACTTCGCGCAAGCCGCGTTCTCGTCGCACGAAGGGCGCCACCGAGCCGACTGCGCCGGCGGTGGACCCGCTGCCCGTTGAAGTCGCGGCCGCACCGGCGGTTCAGCGAGGCAATGACGCTTCGGCGGATGGCAGCGACTCACCAGCCGGAAACGAGGAAGCGGGCAACGGTGAACCGCGACGCCGTCGGCGCAGGCGCAGAAGGCGGCGACGCGGCAATGGCACTCAGGGTGGTCAGGGCGAGCAAGCGGAGACGCAGTCGGACGGCAACCTCGAAACCGATGGCGGAGCGCCCGACTCCACCGCCTCAAACCCGAGTGAGGGGCAACAACAACCGCAGCATCATCGGCATCAGCACCAACGAGGCCAAGGTCGGGGTCGAAATCGCAATCGACATCAACGACAGCATCAACCCCAAGGGACGACGGATGCATCCGCCGACTCTTCCAGTGTCGAAGAGTTGGCTGACCCCCAGGCGCCGGCGTTTGAACGAACGGGCGTCCTTGAGATACTTCCCAACGGCGAGGGGCGAATCCGACAGTTCAAAGACGGACTCGTCGCCACCGACGAAGATCCGGTCGTCCCACGCGAACTTTTCGAATCGAACGCGCTCCGCAGCGCACAACTCATCGTCGCCGAATGCAGAATGCGAATGCAGACTCGCCGCCGTCATGGTGGTGCGCGAACGCCGCGAGCCACAGTCGAGCGAATTGTTTCTATTGAGGGGCTTGAACCCGCTCTCTACGGCGCGCGCAAGCCGTTTGCGGAACTCACCGCGCTCGATCCACAGCCCCGGCTCACACTCGAGCACCGAGGCTGCCCAGCGGCGTGTCGTTTGATCGATCTGTTCTGCCCCGTTGGATATGGAACGCGTGGACTCATCGTCGCACCACCGAAGGCCGGCAAGACAATCCTCCTTCAAAACCTCGCGTTCGGCATCAAGCACAATCATCCCGAAGTGGAACTCATCGCGCTGCTCATCGATGAGCGGCCAGAGGAAGTGACAGACTTCAAGCGAAATGTCCCCGCGCATGTCATCGCGAGTTCGAACGATCAAGACATCGATCGGCACCTCGCGCTTGGCATCCTCGCGATTGAGCGCGCGAAGAGACTCGTCGAGGCTGGCAGGGATGTGGTCGTGCTCCTCGACTCGCTCACGCGGCTTGGGCGCGCATTCAACAACAGTCGGAAGTACGGAAGTTCTGGTCGCACAATGTCGGGCGGGCTTGACTCTCGCGCACTTGAAGTGCCGAAGCAACTCTTCGGCGCTGCGCGAAAGTGCGAAGAAGGCGGGTCGCTCACCATCATCGCCACCTGCCTCGTCGATACGGGTTCGCGCGCCGACCAAATCATCTTCGAAGAGTTCAAGGGCACGGGCAACATGGAACTTATTCTCGATCGCACGATCTCCGAGAAGCGCATTTTCCCCGCCATCAATCTCGCTGCGAGCGGCACGCGCAAAGAGCACCTGTTGATGGGCGAGAATGAACTCAAGACGGTCACCGCACTCCGGCGGCGATTGCTTTCCGCTCCACCCGCAATGCAGATCGAACAACTACTCGGCGCGATAAAGCGGTACGACTCGAACGAAGTCATGGTCGGTAGCGCCTGAGTTTCAAACGCCGCGCGGGCCTCTTTGCCGCGGATCAACCCCGTGCGAGCGAGAGCGTGGGCGAAGGAGTTCGTGCGCTCTTGCTTTCGAGCATTTGCGCACCGGAGCCCGCGACTGTTTCGACGATCGCTTCTCCCGTCAAGCGCTCAATACTCGCGCCGAGTGCGTTGAGCGTCGACTCCAATCGGTGATAGCCTCGGTCGAGGTACTCAATCTGCGAAATCGTCGTGACGCCCTCGGCCGCGAGGCCTGCGAGCACAAGACTCGCGCTCGCGCGAAGGTCGCTCGCCATCACGGGGGCACCCTTCAGTTGCGTTCCGCCACTCACCACCACCGTTGGACCAAAGCGCTGCAGATTCGCGCCCATGCGCGTCAACTCCGCGACATGGAGGAATCGTTCCGCGTAGATCTTCTCGGTAATGACGGAGTTTCCGTGCGCGAAGCACAGGAGCGTCATGAACTGCGCTTGGAGGTCGGTTGGAAATCCCGGATGCGGCTGAGTTGTGATCTGCGTCGGCTTGAGCAGGCGTGTACTTGTGACGCGCACCGTTGCATGCATCGTGTCTTGATAAGGATCGAGTTGTTCCACGATCACGCCAATGTGTTGGAATCGATCGATGACCGCAAGCATGCAGTCGATGGGGAAGTCGTCAATGATGACATCGCCATTCGTGACCGCTGCAGCAACCGCGTAGGTTCCCGCCACGATGCGATCGGGCATAACCGTGTACTCCGCGCCGCCGAGTGATTCCACGCCCTCAATCACAATGCGGGCGCTTCCCGCGCCTCGAATCTTCGCGCCCATCTTGATGAGCATGTGTGCGAGGTCGACGACCTCAGGTTCGCACGCTGCGCACTCGATGATCGTCGTGCCCTTCGCCAGCGTTGCCGCGCACATCACATTGGCCGTCCCTAGCACGGTGGAACCGTTGGGGCCGCCGAGGAAAATCGTCGCGCCCTTCAACTGGGGCGCCGTCACGGACATGTCACCGCTCTCCAGCGAGATCGACGCGCCAAGCGCTTGCATGCCTCGCAGGTGCAGGTCGATCGGCCGCTCGCCGAAGGCACACCCGCCAGGCATCGCGATGACGGCGCGCCTGCGCCGCGCGAGCATCGGCCCAAGCACATTGATCGACGCGCGCATCGAGCGCACGATTTCGTACCGCGTGTGAACTTGGTTTTCATCCACCGATCGAAGCGTCACCGTGCCGCTCTCGCCGATGACTTCCACGCCAAGCTCCCGGAGGAGCGAGAGCATGTTCTTGATGTCGGTCAGCGCGGGAACATTGTGCAGCGTGATCGGTTGGTCCGTGAGTAACGCCGCCGCGAGGAGAGGTAGTGCCGCATTCTTCGAGCCATCGACTCGAACGCGACCCGCCAAACGCCTGCCACCCTGAATACGAAGATATTCCATTGCGCCGTGACTCTTGATTACGGTTTCTCTACATCCTTGCGGAGACCTCGCGACTGAACGACCAGAGGCGAGAGATCAATTCTTCGGCGTTTCGCTTTCAACCGCTGCAGACGGAACCCACGCCTCTTGAACGGCGGTACTGCTCGCACCGCCTGCATAACTCAACCACTTCTCGATGCCGCCTCAGCAGATCCCTCTGCGTGGGCGCCGATCGAATCGTACTTTGAACTGTGGTCATCGGGATCTGAAGTCTGGGGGCATTGCGGAAGGAGATTGGAATGAAGGGGAATTGGAAATCGATGCTCGCAACGAAAGCTCGGTCGAAAGACACCGCGTTCGCACTGACCCTCGCAGGCCTTGGGGCGGCGTGCTTACTCTCAGTCTCGCACACGAGCCGGGCGATCGCCCTCCCAGATCCGACGCCACCCGACCCGCCCACCAGCATTTCACTCACCGGCGTGGTCCGCGACTTCAGAGAGCGAACCGTCGCGAACGGCCATCCGGATTTCGAGATTACGCCCACCCACGGTTTCGGCCACTACTGCGGCGCAATCTCAGCGGACATCGGCTCCGACCGCAGACCGGTCTTTATCGGCGGCGGATTCAAGGTCAAGGCCGGAAGCAGCTACCAATGGCGCAACTCTGCCGGAAAGAACATCTGCTGGAGGCTTTATGACCCCGCTCGTGGAGATCTGATCGGCAAGAAGGACGGTGCTTACATCGACAACGGTGGAATCACGAGCGCCGCAACTTTCGGAAAGTGGTTCAACGACGAACCGGGGACAAATCTCTCGTCACCACTGACTTTGGTACTCAATCGCGCGGCCGATGGTTCCTATGTTTTCGACTCGACCATTGACCCGCAATGCGTCGCAACAAACGGGTTCTTCCCGATCGAGGGGCAACTTTTCGGGAACCCCGGCGGCTCACCAAACCGCAACTTCCACTTCACCTACGAACTCCACACGGAATTCACTTACGACAGTGATGGATCACAGGTTTTCATCTTCCGCGGCGATGACGACGTCTGGGTTTATGTGAACGATCGCTTGGTGATCGACCTTGGTGGCGTCCACGGAGCCGTGGAGCAACGGGTCGAACTGAACCGGCTCGGCCTCGCCGATGGGGAGTCCTACAAGCTCGATTTCTTCTTCGCTGAGCGCCACCGGACCCAGTCGAACTTCCGCATCCAGACGAACCTTCTGCTTCACACCGCAGAGATTCCGTCGGTGACGAGCGCGTTCGATTGACCTGAGTGCTTAAAGGGGGGCTCCCCCACCATCGCCCACTTACCCGCTCCGCGCCCCGAGGTGTGCGATGCGAGTAAGTCAGGCTCAATCTCGCTCGCACGGCCCCCTTGACTCGGGGAACTCGTGCGAGCGGTTTGCTTGCTACATTCGGTGACATGACCGAGCTTGAGAGCGCCACCGATCACGCTTCTCCACTCCTGCCCGAGGTGCGTATGCATGTGGTCATGCCCAATGCGCCGGTGGAAGGAAAGATCGCATCAACTGTGAGTTGCATGCGCGGGAAGAGCGCATCGTTTGTTCGGCATGTCGAGATCGACGTCTCTGGAACCCCACTCGAAGGCCTGTTCCGCGCTGGCCAGAGCTTCGGCGTGATTCCGGACGGCGTTGACGCGCACGGGAAACCGCACAAGGTGCGCCTCTACTCCATCGCGAGCCCGAGTTGGGGAGAGGACGGGCTCGGTCGCATCATTGCGACAACACCCAAGCGACTCCTCGCTGAACGGGAACCTCAAACGGCAAAGGACGACGAACTCGATCACAGCCTGTTCGTCGGCGTCTGCTCGAACTGGCTCTGCGATCGACGAGCGGGCGACCCGATCAAGGTCAGCGGACCCAATGGGAAGCGCTTCGTTCTCCCAGCCGATCCCGACGCGCACGATTATCTCTTCCTCGCCACCGGCACGGGTGTCGCACCTTTCCGCGGCTTCCTTATGGAATTGCTCGAAGGTCCTCCCGCAACTTCCCCCGCCGCCAAGAACTGGAGGCAGTGTACGAGCCGCATCGAACTCGTCATGGGCGTGGCGTACACGAACGACTTGCTCTACGACGGTTGGATTCGCGACCTCGCCAAGAAGCATGCGAACTTCACCTACCACACGGCGGTGTCACGCGAGGCGCGCAGTGACGGCGGCAAGGGCGAATACGTCCATCAATTCCTTGAACGCAAGATCCACGAGAGTGGCTCGATGCTCCCGCTTCTTCGAAACGATCGAACCCTCATCTACATTTGCGGACTCGCGGGCATGCAGATTGGGGTGTTCCACATGCTCAGCCGACACGGAGTGACCGGATTCACGAAGGTCGCGGATGAACTCGCGAGCGTTCACTGCGCGGAATGGACGACCGAGCAAATCAAGCGGCGCGTGAGACCAACGCACCGCTGCATGCTCGAGGTGTACTGAGGTATCGCACAATCGTGACTTGGCGCGCGCCCACGTCAACGCGCGATTGAAAGTCGACGACGCGAATCGCGATGGCACCGCCAATCGCGATGCCACGCGGCTTTCTCAGCCGCCACCGGGGCCGGATGCTCCAGCCCTCGTCATCGCGGTCGCGTCGAGCAGCCGGTCAAGAGTCTTGTGATCGACAAGGCCGGTGCGTGTGCAGTACTCACGCACTGTCTCGCCTGATTTGAATGCTTCTTTCGCGACCTTCGCCGCGGCGTCGTAGCCAATGACTGGCGCGAGTGAAGTGCACATCATGAGGCTCTTCTCGACGGTGGCGGCTGCGGCCGCATTGAGTTCGAGACCTGCGATGCACTTCTCGTCAAACATCCGACTGGCATTCGCGAGCAGTTCAATCGATTCCAACAATCGCTCGGAAATCAGTGGCATAGTGACATTGAGTTCAAGCATGGAACCAACGCCACCGAGGGCGGCGCAACTGATCGCTGTGTCATTCCCAAGAACTTCGCATGAGACCATGATGACGCTCTCGCAGATCACAGGATTGACCTTGCCCGGCATGATCGAAGATCCAGGCTGCGTGGCGGGCAATGAGATTTCTCCGAAGCCGCAGCGCGGGCCAGATCCGAGCAGTCGAATGTCGCTCGCAATCTTCGACAAGCTCACGGCGATCGTCTTGAGTTGCCCATGGGCTTCCACCACACAATCGCGCGTCGCTTGGGCTTCAAAGTGATTCTTGGCTTCGACGAACTTCACGCCCGTCGCCTCTTCGAGGAGCGCGCAGACGGTGCGCGCAAACTTCGGATGCGTGTTGATACCCGTCCCCACCGCGGTCCCGCCGATCGGCAGGTTCCCTGCCAACGCCTTCACGGCGGCATGCGCTCGCGCAACGCCGTACTCCACCGCTGCGGCGTACCCTGAGAACACTTGGCCCACGCGGATCGGCGTTGCATCCATGAGGTGCGTGCGTCCGATCTTGACCACCTTGTTCCACGCCTTTTCCTTCGCTCGCAGCCCCTTCGCGAGTTGTGTCAGCGCGGGGATCAGTTCTTCCACAATCGCGATCGCTCCCGCAATCTGCATCGAACTAGGGAAGGTGTCATTCGAACTCTGGCCGAAGTTGACATGATCGTTCGGGTGGACGGGATCTTTCGATCCGATTGGCTTGCCCGCGCGGCGACTCGCGACATTGGCGATCACCTCATTCACATTCATGTTGGTGCTCGTCCCCGAACCCGTTTGAAAAACATCAATCGGGAAGTGCCGCATGAATGCGTGTTGCGCGCCTTGCAGCGATGGATCGGCGAACTCGGCGAGGATTTCATTGCAGGCACCGATGATCGCCTTCGCCTTCGCTGCCTCCACGCCACCGAGCTTTGCGTTGGCTTCGGCCGCGCACCGTTTGAGAAGCACATGCCCCTCAATCTGCATCTGCGGAACGGTTCGAAAGGAGACTGGGAAGTTGAGGACAGCACGCTGGGTAGTCGCACCGTGGAGCAGCGACGCATCCACCTGCATTTCCCCCATCGAGTCCGCTTCGACTCGCACGGACCCCTGCGCAATCGGCGCCGATTTAGGCTTGGAAGGCGAGGACGAGACTGACTTCTTGGGTTGGGTCTTGATCGACATGGAAACTCGCGATGGGCGGTGGAGCGCGGATCATATGCGCCACTTCCCGGCTCGGGACTTTTCAGGTTCTCGGGAAGAAATTGTTTCCATTCGGTCAAGGGAAGCTACGCTGTCGTTCGTCTCGTTTCGCCGTCCTTGAGGTGTCGATCTGTGGCTGAAAGTACCCGCGGAGAACAGCACGCACGCCGAGCCCGCGACTTCCTGCGGCAGGGTCGTTTCGTGGAGGCGGAGCGCGAGTTTCGCCGCGCGATCGCCAGTAACCCAGGCCGGGCCGATTGGCTCTTCAATCTCGGTTGGACGCTCGAAGCGAGCGGAAGACACGACGACGCGCTCGCGGCCTACGCGCGCGCCGCGGCGGGCGCACCGAAGGAACGCGACCCACAACTCGCGATGGGCTTGCTGCTCGCTCGTCTCGGCCGGCACGAGCAAGCGGTCAAACCACTCGAAGCAGCGATGAGTAGGGACTCGAAGTGCGAAACCGCGTGCGCGGTGCTGATTCGTTCTCACGCGCAACTCGGTGAACATGATGCGGCGGAGGTCGCGTACTTCCTCGGCCTGCAAACGCTCGATCACGCTGCAACCTGCCACCTTGAAATGGCCCGCAGTCTCGTGACGCGTAAGGACGCGGTGCGTGCCGAGCAGTGCTTTCGCAAAGCACTCATCGAGGGTCCATCGATCCCCGGAATTCGTGCGGAACTCGCGCGGGTGCTCGTCGTCGTTGGTCGCACCCAAGATGCTTCTGCACTGCTCCAAGATGAGTTGAACCGTGGACCGACACCGCCCGCGCTCGGTCATGAGATTGCGCTCTTGATGTCCCAAATGGATCGAACGCGGGAAGCGCTTGATCTCTTAGAGCATGTCATTCGCGCCGAGCCCCGTCACGCGCACGCACACCTGCTCGCCGCTCGGTTGTGCCGCCGACAAGGACAGTTCCAAAAGTCGGCGCATCACCTTGCGGTCGGGCGCCGCCTTGCGAGTGGCGTCCCGACTGCATCACTCGAGAGCGCGCTCCACCTCGTTCGCCGGGGGTCCATTGCGCAAGCCCGCCTCGCCCTCGAAGAGGAACTCTCTCGTCACGGCCTGCCAAGTGAAAACCTTGGGGCAATGGAGTTGATTACTGCGCTCCTCAACACCGGAAGCGCTCCTCGCGCACTCGCGCTCCTGCGGGGACGATTCGGGCTCGCGACAGACGATCTTCCCGTGCTTCGGCTTGCTGCTCGGGCGGCGTTTGCGTCGGGCCACTTCGCACTGGGCGGCGGCCTCGCCCGAAGGATTCTCGCGAAGGACGCGTGTGACGCAGCCAGTTACTCCAACCTCGCCCAGTGTGCAATGGACCGAGGCGCGCTTCGTGTCGCTCGGGCGTGGATGCAGCGCGGACTGGCGCGATGTCCGCAAGACGCGGGGCTGCTGCAACTTCTCGTCGCCTGGCGGTGGAAGGTTGCCATCGGTGGATGGTGGACGATGCTTCGCGGGGAGCGCTCGACCCGCGCCGGCGGCACACGGCGAATCTCTCCAACCGACGCCATCCCCGATCAAGCCGACTGACCAAAAGGCAACAACGCCGCCCGGGTGTGGACGGCGTCGTTGAAAATCATCTGCTCGAAATGGCTTAGACGGTCGCGCTCGTGTAAGGGAGCAGCGACATGAAGCGAGCTCGCTTGATCGCTTGCGCGAGCGAACCCTGCTCTTGGGCGGAAGCGCCCGTTCGCTTGCGCGAGTAGATCTTGCCGTTGGGAGTCATCATGCGGCGCAACTCGTCAACCTGACGATAGTCCACGTACAGCCGATCACCCACGCCCACCTTGAGCTTCAACTTGGGTGCGGGCGTGAAAGAGTTCGTCGGGTCGTTGTAGCCAGAAGGCGCGTTGCTCATCGAGTATTCCTCAGGCGGGTTCACGCTCAAACGCGAGCGGAAGCACCGCAATTCCAGTTCGTACCTGTCTCGGATGCGTTTGCAAATCGCGGTAGATGAGCAACGCAGCCCTCCACCATGGAGAGCGACGGGTCGAAGAGTCTAGCAGATTCCCGCCCCTAATCCATCCCCGCAGACCGGAAAGTCATTCGGGGAGGCGCATTCCTTCCTCCAGAAGGGGTACTTCGTGAGCATTTTTCAATTCCGGTGCTAGATTCGATCGTGAAAGGGAGTTTGAAGCCAGTGTCCGCTCCGAGCCTCAATCCGGGCGAAGTCTTTCGCCGCTTTACCTGCGCCGTCGTCCTCACGGATGTGAAGGCGGCCGCGGGCGATGTACTTTTGGAGAGCATCCGCCGCGCCGACTTGAAAACGGTCTTCACCACCCACCCGCTCTCGGCATGGGCGTCCCTGCTCCAGCTCGAATTCCTTGGCGCCGACACTGAGCACGGGTCAGAACGACAAACGGCGCTCTTTGTCCTTGACCGAGATGGCTGGGATGACCTCTCGCTCCTCTTCGCCCGAGTTCGCGGCCTCCTTCCGGATGTCTCCGTTTGGATCCTCGCGGATGCACTCGCCATTGAGGTGTACTCAGGCCTCACCCATCGTGCCGGAGTTGGCGCACCGATTGAGTACGCGGCCGCCCCCCCCGCCGCAAGCACCGGCCCAAACCTCAGGATTGTCGGTACGGAAGTTGAAGAGCCACGGGTTGTGCCACCCGCTCGCGTCGAAGTGCTCGAAGAGACCGATGCACCGGAGCACGACCCGGATGCGACGCCCACCAATGCCGTGAGCAGCGAAGAGTTGGCCATGCTCCTTGAACTCTTCGACGAAGATGATCCAGAGTCAAAGCGCGGTCGGTCCGAACGGGGGCAGAGATGAGTCCCAGATCAAGCCGACCTGTTCCTGCGCGTTCCCACGCGGCGCATGGCTCGAGCGTCCTCGCTCGAGTCCTCGTCGTCGAAGGCGGGCTGAACCCTCGGCTCCTCCAACTTCTGAAGGAGGCGGCCGGCATTCGCGTCGAAACGACTGCCGACCTTTACACGGCTCTCGCCAGCGCTGCGACGCATCTCAGTAACGATCCGGTTCGGGCAGTTTTCGTCCATCCGAACTCTGACGGTTTCGACCTCGCGATCGTGCCTGACTCCGTGCGTCGAATTGATCCTTCGATTGACACGGTACTCGTCGCCGATCGAGCATCGGCAGAGGCGGTCGCGAAGGCACTTGAATTCGGCTTCGAAGCAGTGCTCTTGCCGCCCTTTGACGCCGACCGGATCCACGAAGTCTTGTCAGCCATCGGGCTTGGACACCGCGCAAGCCACGAACAACTTCATGCGCCCGAAGCGCAAGGTCAACGCGTCGTCGAGTTAGCGATCGAGCACGCGCGCGAAGTCGCGCGTGACCGCGAAGATGCGTCCGCGCTTGGACTCGATGAGGCGACCGCGCGCGTGATCTCGCTCACTGATCCGGTGGAGTCCGGCGCGCGTGCGCAGGGTTCGGCCCTTCCGCCCACGCCAACCCCCACCCTCGCGGATGAGCTTGGAAGTGAGCATCGCAACCTTCCTCCCCGCAAACCTCCTCAGGAGACCACCGCGCCTCCGGTTGAAACACAACGCGCGCTTGGTGATGTCGACCTTGTCCGAGCGATTCGGCAAGGCAACGATTTGGCTTCACGCGCAGTCGCCATCATGCAACAGCACACGGGCAGCGAGGACATTCGCTTCTCCGCTCCCACGCGCGGTGACGGTGCGAGTTCCTCGCGTCCGGATCGAGTGACTCGGAGCGCCAGTGTTTCGCTCGGAGGAACTGTCTTTGGTGCGTTGCTTTCGTCAACCCTGAGCGAAGCGGCACTCGTTGGTTGGGCGGCGTGGCTCGCGGAGTGGTTGTTGCTTGAGAGCGAGCACAGCGAACTCGATCGACTCGCCTTTACGGACCAATTGACGGGCGCCGGCAATCGCCGCGCCTTCGAACGAATTGCGGTGGGCGAACTTCAACAAGCTCGCACCGAGCGAAGGCAAATCAGCTTGGTCGCGTTCGATATCGACGATCTCAAGTTGTACAACGACCGATTCGGCCACGACGCAGGCGATGCTGTGCTGCGAGAAACTGTCGAAGTGGTTCGAGCGTGCATTCGTCGCGGCGATCATGTTTTCCGGATCGGAGGCGATGAGTTCGTCGTGCTCTTCTGTGACCCGAGCGGCCCGCGAGCGGGTGGCACGGCGAGTCCTGAATCAGTCGAAGCGGTCTTTCGGCGATTCCAAGAAGCGGTTCGCGAAATGCAACTTCCGCAGATCGGCGCGGGCGGCCCCGGAAGGGTGACGATCTCGGCGGGACTCGCGACCTACCCGTGGGATGGCAGTGATTTGAAGTCGCTTTTGCAACACGCTGATCAACTCGCGCTGCAATCCAAACGCAGTGGCAAGAACGCGCTGACGCTCGGACCGGCGGCGAGCGCGGACCCGGCCTAACACTTGGCGCCGCAAGGACGCATTGACCGGTACAGCGGCGTTCCAAGCACGAGCTTCGATGCATCGCAACGGCGGATGAAAAAATGCCAAGCATTGCTGGGCTTTGGCGCGCCCGTAGCCGATTTCATGATTCCGCCAATCTCCGATGGAACCGCGCACGATCATTCTCTCAGACCTGCACCTCGGTCGCCCTGACGGCGCCGCGAGCGCGGCATCCTTCGCAGGGATTGCCGAAGCCTGCGATCGATTGATCGTCAATGGTGATTGCGCGGAACTCCATCACGAGCGATACCGCAAGCTCGCGGCGCTTGAACTCGAACGCCTGCGAGAGGTTTGCCTCGTGCGCGGCACGAAACTCGAACTCCTCGCTGGCAACCATGATCCGCTGATCGGTCCACGCATTCTCGCCCTCGCTCGTGGGCGCGTACTCGTGACGCATGGTGATGCCTTTCATCCCGCGCTCGCGCCGTGGAGCCGCGCGGCAAATGTCATGCACCGCGCGTTCACCGAAACCTTCGAACGCGAACGCCTTCGCCTTGGTGATTGTGAGGCTCGGTTTGCCGCTGCTCGCGCGGCCGCGGAAGCGGAGTGGAGATTCGAAGGGGCGGGAGCGTCACACTCGACTGTGTGGCGACTCATGACCCGCCCGATCGCGGTGCTCCGGATGCTCCACTACTGGACGCGCTTCAACACGCTCGCAAGCGACTTTGCCGATGAGTACCTCCCGCACGCACAAACGATCATCGTGGGTCACAGCCACCGCGCGGGGATCTCCTCTGTTCGAGGTCGGACCATCGTCAACACCGGCGCGTACTCATTTCCGGGAAAGCCCCATGCGCTGCTGCTCGACGGCGAACAATGCTCCCTCCATCGATTGCGATTGACGCGCTTTCGCTACACATGTGAAGAGGATCCGTCCGCCCGTTGGCAACTCGCTGCCGCTCCCGATCAAGCAGGTGACGCACGACCAATCGCGGAGCAGATGAATCGCCCCGCCTCGTGAAGTTCCGCGAGGCCCACCCCCGTGGAACAACCGAGTCGGTGCGCGAGTTCAACGAGGCGTTCGGTCGCGACATTGCCCGATGCGCCAGGGGCATAGGGACACCCACCAAGTCCCGCCACACTGCCATCGAACTTGCGAACGCCAAGCGCGATGGCCTCGGTTGCGCACGCGATCGCTTGCCCATTCGTATCGTGTAAATGGAGCACGCTTCCTCCCGGCGAAAGTGTGTCGGCGATCCCTTCGTAGAGTTGCGTGATGTCGGATGGAATCGCAACACCAATCGTGTCGCCAAGGTCGATCTCGTCGACACCAAGGTCAAGCAACATCCGCGTCACCTCGCGAACACTCCGGGGTGCAACCTTGCCGTCGAATGGGCACGCAATCACACAACTTACATAACCGCGCACACGAACTCCGGCAGCCTTGGCATCGCGCACGACGGGAACGAATCGAGCGACGCTCTCTGCAATCGTCGCGTTGATGTTCCGCTTCGCAAATGCTTCACTCGCGGCCGTAAAAATCGCAATCGCATCCACGCCGACCGCGAGTGCTCGGGCGAGACCCTGCTCGTTCGGCACAAGGGCGCTGTACCGCACACCGGCCTTTCGCTTGATCCCCCGCAAGAGTGCTTCGGAATCGGCGAGTTGCGGAACCCACTTCGGACTGACGAAACTCGTCACTTCGATGGAATCAAGTCCACTCGCCGCAAGCAGCTCTACGAAACGAATCTTCGTTTCCAAGCCAACGATGCACGGCTCATTCTGGAGCCCGTCGCGCGGGCCGACCTCCGTGATCTGTAAGGAAGGCGAGAGTGGAGGCATCAATGCCCTTCCTCTCGTACGCGCTCGCGCTGCGACTGGGCGCGTTCCTCTTTTCGAGCGCTGCGCACGAGGAAGATGACCACGATGACGACCACCAAAGAGACGAGCGCCCCGAAGGCGAACAACATGAGTTCCGCGCCGGAAACGCCAAACACCGGATCAATGTCCTCGGGTCGCACGCGGGGAGGGCTCATGGATTTCCGCCTCCGAAAAATCGAAGCGCATGGACTTCCCCAATGGCACTTTCCCACTCCATCTTCACCTGTACGACCGTTCCAAGTGCGATCGACTCACTTCGAATCATCGCAAACGCGACCGCAGCAGCACCGAGCATTGGTGCGACGCAACTGGAGGTCACGGTTCCAATCTGCCGCCCGGTTGCGCCATCGGCAACCACTTCATGCACGAACGCATCGCCTGATGGGAGTGCGTCTCCCTGCAGTCGGATCCCAACGAGCATCTGCTTTGGCTTGCCTAAGTGATGCATGCGCGCGACGACCTCTTGCCCTGGATAGCAGCCCTTCGTGAACGACACCCGAGAAGCGAGGACGCCTGTTTCGTGCGGCAGATTGTTGGGTCCGAAGTCGATGTGAAAGATCGGCTCGCCCCGTTCGATGCGCGCGATGTTGTACGCACCCCAACCCCCGCAGCGCACCGCCTCGTGCGCACGCAAGTCGTTCCAGAGCGCGCCCGCGCAGTTCCACGCGACGCGAATCGAAAATCCAGGCTCACCGAGACAATCATGTTTGAAGACAATCGTTCCGCCGTAGAGATCACTGGCAAGCACGGTCGCGCCTTCTGGCACGCTCAACCCAACACTCGCAAGTGCGGTTTCCGCGAGGGGGCCATGCACCGAGAGCGCGTGCATGCGAGCCGAACAATCCTCAATCGACACCGACTCTGCGAACACGAACCGCTGCATGATCGATGCCACACTCGCAGCATCGTGGATGACAAGATCGATGATCGTGTTCGAGCCGGTCTCCACAAGGAGGAGATCCGCGTCGATGCGCCCCTTTCGATTCGTGAGAAATCCGCGCGTCACGCCACCGCGGTCAATCGTGCGTAGGTCTTGCGTAACGAGGCGATTGAGGAACTCAATGCGATCCTTGCCCGTCACCTCAAGCGTGCCGCGCCATGGTTCATCGAAGAGTGCGCAGCCACGACGAATCGTTGCGTACTCAACCTCAACGCCCTCGAACTCGGCAACGACTTCGCAAGTGCGTTCCCCTTCCTCATCGAGTGGCCCAAACGCGAGATACTCCGGCGCGGCGTTCGCACCCTCGACATGAGGCACCCCAGTTCCCGCACCCGGACGGGACGACTGCGCGCGCGGAAGCCACGAGCGTCCCTCGAGAAATGCAATTCGGTGCAATGGAGCAAGGGGCGACGCAAACCGCATGCGCGGATGTTATGCGGGACGCGCGTTTGATTGTTACGCTCCTCGACTTCTCCAATCAGAAACGCTCCCACTATGGACATTGAACTCTTCCGTCGTCTCTGTGAAACACCCGGCATCCCTGGCCGCGAGGATCGCGTTCGCGCCCTCATCGAGAAGGAAACGAAGTCACTGTGGGACGCATCGCAAACGGACGCGATGGGTTCTTTCATCTGCACTCGTGCGCCGACGAAGCGCGGCGCGTCGAAGGCGCCGCGCGCCGCCACCCGCGTGATGCTCGCCGCACACATGGATGAGATTGGGTTCTTTGTCCGACATGTCGACGAGCACGGATTTCTCTGGCTCAATCCCGCGGGCGGATTTGACACGCGCAACCTGTTCGCTTCGCGGGTCAAAGTCTGCACTCCAAAGGGAGACTATCAAGGGGTCATGAATCCGGGCGGGAAGCCAATCCACATCTCAAGCGACGCTGAACGCACCAAGGTTCCTGGTGTCGAAGAGTTCTTCATTGACCTCGGACGGGATGCGGCCGAAGTCAAGAAACTCGTCGAGATCGGTGATTTCGTCGTGCTTGACCAACCGTTCTTCCACACGCCTAAGAAGATTGTTTCCAAGGCACTCGATAATCGCCTCGCGTGCTTCGTTGCCATTGAAGCAATCCGAAAGCTCGCCAAGTCCAAGGCAGGCCATGCTTGCGAAATCGTGTGCGCATTCACCACGCAGGAGGAAGTCGGTCTTCGCGGCGCGCAAACAGCGGCGTATCAAGTGAAGGCTGACATTGGCATCGGGCTTGATGTCACGCTCGCCTGCGACACACCAGGCGTGCCCGACACGCAGCGCGTCACCAAGCATGGCCTCGGCGCCGCGGTGCTCATTCAGGACGGCTCCATGATCGCCGATGCGGAACTCGTTGCGGATGTCTGCGCCGTCGCAAAGAAGCATCGGATTGCGTATCAGCGATCAATCCTCCCTCGCGGCGGGCAGGATGGCGCAGCCATCCAGCGCGCAGGCTCTGGCGCGCGCTGCATCGCCATTTGCACAGGAACGCGCTACATCCACACGGTGACCGAGATGATCGACAAGGGCGACCTCGAAGCGACGATTGATCTCCTCGCGGCGTATCTGCAAAGTGTCGCTTAGGCAGATCCCTGTTGCAGTAAGAGGACGGTGCCGAGGCAGAGGATGAAGTACGGCACGAGCGCCGCGGCGCCCGCGTAGTCCTTCGCCATGCGCTGACCGAAGAACAACATCAGGATGTCCGCGGTCGCTAGTTGTGCGGCGTACATCGCGAACACCGTTGCACCCGTGGCGACGAGTTCGATCGCGCCCAGCAATGCAAGGGCTCCCGCGACGACTTCTGCAATCAGCACGACGAGGAGCATTCCTTTCACTTGCGCACGAAGTGGCGACTTGGAGAAATGCCCCTGCAACCACGCGAGGTTGCCAGAAAAATCAACGCACTTGTCGATGCCCGATTGCAGAAAGAGGACAGCGAGAAAGATCAGCGCCGCGAGTTGTGCGAAGACGATCGGTTGGAGCAACTGTGCACACATGCCCGCAAAGTGTAACGATCAACCGGTCACGATTGCGGCAGCGGTCGTGGCGACTTCGAGTGCGGCATCGACCGATGGGCGCGCGCGAAGTCCGGCGCGCATGCCCTCACGCAACGCGTGATCATGCATCAACTCAGCGAGCGCCTGCCCAAGCGACGGCAGATTGAGCGCCGCATCAATGTGATCCTGTTCACAGCGCGCGAGTTGCGCATCCACGAACGGTTGCGCATTCGCGCGCTGATGTTGATCGTGATGCCAAGGGTAGGGCGCAAAGACGGTCGGGACCGCATTGGCCACCGCCTCCGCCACCGAGTTTGCGCCTGCTCGTGAGAGCGCGAGATCCGCAGCGCCCCACGCGAGCCCGATTCTCTCCAAGAACGAGTCCACCACCGCGAATACCCCCGCTTCGCGATACGCAGTCTCCATCGCACTTCGCTCGCCACCTCCGACAAGGTGATACACCTGCCAACCAGCGAATGCCCCGCGCCGTTCGCGCAGCATGTGTTGCAACAAATCATTCAGACTCTTCGCGCCTTGACTCGCGCCCGTGACGAAGAGCGTGCGCAATCCGGTTTGCAACCCAAGTTGCGCACGACACTCTGAGGCGCCACTCGTTGCGATGGCAATCCTGCGAATCGGCATTCCGACCACGCGAGTCGCAAAGTGTGGAAGCGCGGGCGTTTCGCACGCTGTCCAAATGCGTTGCGCTCGTTTGGCGACCCATCGGTTTGCTTTGCCTGGCGTCGCATCGAGATTCACGAGAAACACAGGTACTTTGAGCGCATTGGCGGCATGCACGACTGGCGCGGTGACAAAGCCTCCGAGCGCGATGACGCAGCGCGCATTCTGTGCACGAAGGAGTTCGTGCGCCACACGCCTCCCCGCGAGAAACGCGCGGGCGAAACGGAGCAGGCGCACTGGGCGCGGCGAGAACCCTTCCGCAGGAATTGGTTCCGCGTGATAGCCAGCGCTGTCAAGCATCATCCGATCAATGGGTCGCGAGGAACACGCGAAGCAAAGCGGAATCGATGGCGCGACCTCGCGGAGCCTCTCGGCAATCGCAATGCCGGGTGCGATATGCCCACCGGTTCCGCCACCCGCGAGAATGATGCTGCTCGCACTCATCCGACTGGAGCGTTCCAAGCGGTAGGCATGCTGACGCGCGCACCCTCGCCTCGAGGGGGTGCATCGAGATCGATTCCAAGCGCGCGCTCGTTCGCGCGCGAAGTGCGCTCAATGGAAAGCAACAACCCCAATGAGAAGCAGGTCATGACCCATCCAGACCCGCCGCTTGAGAGCAGTGGGAGCGCGATGCCCTTCGTTGGCGCAAGGCCGGTGACAACGAGCACATTGATGAGCGCTTGCAGTCCGATGATGAATAGCACGCCCGTTCCAACCAGTCGCGAAAACGGGGAAACGATGGCATCCGCGTCGTGCCGAGAGGCGCCGCGAGTGACAATCGCAAGTCCAGCAAGCAGGAGCAAGGCGTAAGTCGCAAGCACCATGAGTGCGCCAAAGACCCCAAGTTCTTCACACACGATCGCGAAGATGAAATCGGTCGTGTCTTCTGGCAGATAGCCAAACTTCTGCACGCTGTTCCCGAGCCCAAGTCCCTGCATCCCCCCGCCTGCAATCGCACTCATCGACTGGATGATGTGATAGCCGATGCCCTCCGGATCCGCCCACGGGTTACTCCACGCGAGAAGGCGGTTCACGCGGTAGGGACTCGTGACGACCGCCGCTGCGGCCCCGAGCAGTCCTAGCGGAAGAAGCAGAAGCACATGCCCCCACCGCATGCCTCCGACCACGAGCAACATGAGGCATGCAACGAACACGAGCGCACCCGTGCCAAGGTCCTCGACCGCGATGAGCGCAGCCACCATGCCTACGATTGCGAGAGCGGGAAGAAATCCGCGGAAGAACGAGCGAAGGGTTGCGCTGTGCCGCACGCAATACCAACTCATGACGCAAACCATTCCCCACTTCGCAAGCTCGCTTGCTTGGAACCCGTAGGTCGGGCTCCCGATCCATCGCGCACTGTGATTCACTTCGCGACCGATCCCAGGGACATGGACGAGCAGGAGCGCGAGCAAGATGCTTCCGAGAAGCCAAGGAATCGGACTCCGCGCGCCGCGCAAAGTCAGCATGCGATCGACGGGAACAAACGCCGCTGCGGCAAGTGCAGCCAGCGAGATGAACGCAAGGATGGTCGTGCGCCCGAAAAAAATCTGCTCGAAACTGATCGGGCGGTAGTTCGCGAGCATTCTCTGAAACTGTGCCTCTGAAACCTGCCCGGATTGCAGCAACGCAGGATCGGGTGCAACCACAAGTCCAGCAGAGTTCACCATCACGATCCCGATGACCAAGAGCGTGAGGACAGCAAGTACGAGTCCATGACCGGCGCGGAGCATCCGTCGAGTATCGGCAAACTGACGCCCAAAGCGTTGAGAGATCGGAGGCGCAAAGGTTTGCGTCAAACACCGCGTGGTCGTCCGCCAAGTTGCCCTATCCTCTGCGGCGATGTCCGAGATCCTCACCACCGCGCCGACTGTCTTTTTGGAGACCTTCGGGTGCCAAATGAACGAACTCGATAGCGAGCTGGTGCGAGGTGCACTTCTCACGCTTGGCTATCGCTTCATCGACGATTGGGCGCAGGCGGATGTCGTTCTCTACAACACCTGCTCGGTGCGCGAACAGGCCGAACACAAGGCGTACAGCCGCCTCGGACTCATCGCACAGCGAAAGCGAGCCGGCGAGAAAGTTGTGCTTGGCGTGATCGGATGCATGGCCGAGCGCGACGGGAAGGACATGTTTCGCCGATACCCGCAGGTTGATCTCCTCTGCGGTCCGGGCGAACTTGATCGACTTCCCAATCTCATTGAGAACATGCGCAAGAGCCAGTCGCTCGGCGAAGACGCGCCGCGATTGAGTAAGGATGCCCGCGCAGCCCTCGCGGGCAACAAGAGCCGCCGATCGACAACGCTCGCCGCAGCGGACGACAACCTTGAACTTCTCGACCTCAGTCGCGCGTTCGAACCGGTGGATGCGCGAAGCGATCGACGGAGCGCTTATGTACGAATCACTCGAGGTTGCAACAAGTTTTGCACCTATTGCGTCGTCCCCAACACGCGAGGCGCCGAAGTGCATCGGCCGCCAGACTCCATCGTCGAGGAGTGCCGACGATTGGCGGATTCGGGTGTCGTCGAGATTACGCTCCTTGGGCAAACCGTCAATCACTATCGCTATGTGCACGGCTCCGCGGTGGGTCGTGATGGCGCAGAACTCCCTCAAGTTGGACCTGGCCTCAATGCTTTCCGCGGAAACAGCCTCACCACCGCGGGCGTCCGGACGACGACATTCGCCGATCTTCTCGCGCGCATTCATGATGAGGTGCCACATCTCGCGCGCCTCCGATTCGTCACGAGTTACCCGCGTGACTTCGGTGCGGATGTACTCGAAGTCATGCGCGACGCTCCCCGCATTTGCAGTTACATCCATGCGCCCGCGCAGTCCGGATCCGATCGAATCCTCAAGCTGATGAACCGCGGTTACACCGTTGGTGAATACCTCGAGTTTGTCGATCGCGTGTTTGAGTTTCTTCCCGACGCGACCATTGCAGGAGATTTCATCGTCGGGTTTCCAACCGAGACTGACGAGGATTTCGAAGCGTCATGCGCCCTTGTGCAACGGGTTCCGTTCAAGAACAACTACATTTTCAAGTACTCGCCCCGTCCTGGCACGGTCGCGATAGATCGCTTCACCGACGATGTGCCGACCGAAACGAAGAAGTTACGCAACAATCGATTGCTTGACCTCCAAACCGACGTGAGCCGCGTGGTCCACGAGCGATGGGTGGGGCGCGAGGTTGAGGTTCTCCTCGAGCAGGTTCGAGTGCACAGCCGTGCGCCAGCGACAGCGGTAGGAGGTCCCCTCTCAAGGGAGGCGAGCGCCGTCGTTCACCCCGAGTCGAAAAATGTTGTGGTCGCGTGGCAGCGCGCGAAGCCGATCGACGGAACCCAACTCCTCGGGCGAACTCCGGGCGACATGGTGACGGTGATTGATGTCCCCGCGGGCGATTGGGCCGATTCCCTTGGAAGAATCTGCCGAGCGAAAGTGACAAAGGCATCCCCGATGCTCCTCCACGCCACCCCTCTTACAGCGCTGTAAGCGCGGTTTCACTATCCAATAACTCGACATTCGGAACGGGGATCACCCGCCCAGTCGGCAAAATTCTCCGATTCCTTGACAGCGCGCCTCCGTGTTGTACTTTCCCATCGAGGTAGAGGGAACCCCGTAAAGGGCGGGGTCACTTGAGAGGGACCGCGGAGCAATCCTCACCAGCTCCGTTGTAGTTTGGGATTTAGGGAGTTTTAGAAATGAAGATTGCACAGAAAACAGCGCTCATGGGCCTCGCGGTCGCATCGATCGCCGGCGTCGCATCCGCTACTTTTACCGGCTACCAGGTGACCAACGGCGGCAGCCAAGGCGGCCTCACGAAGTACATCGTGCATGCGAATTTCAGCGGCGCGACTGACACCGCCCTGAACTTCTTCCACATCAACCAAGAGTCCGCTTCTGGCAGCAACCTCTTTTACCATGCGGACGCCCTCACCGGCGGCGCTCCGTCGAACACCGCTGGTACTTGGAACCCACAGTTCGTGCTCGCACCAGGCGCGTGGGATTCGTTCGTGTGCGTCGGCGGCGGTACCGGCTTTGCTTCGGGTAACTCGACCAACGCTGACCCGTCGTTCGGCGCTGCCGGTTTCAACACCGCGCAAATGCCCTTCCCATCGCCCAACAACCACGCTGTTGGTCCAGGTTGGTTCAACTCGAACCCACCGAACCTTCAGGGTCGCGTGATCAACGGACAAGTCCTCCTCGGACAGTTCGTCATCGCCGACGCCGCGAACATCACCATGTTCCTCAAGGTTGGATACAACGACGGCATCGCTGGTTCGCCAGTTCAGTTCGGTGAAGGCACCTTCGCCCTCGGCGTTCCTGCACCAGGCGCAGTCGCTCTCCTCGGTCTCGCTGGCCTCGCAGGCCGCCGTCGCCGCGCGTGAGCATGTTTGAGCGCTCGCGAGGCGGAGCTGTCCCAAGCGGCAGAATCCTCACTCGCTCAAGCACTGTCTGAAAGAGCTCGCTAAATCAGTCCCCCGCTACCGTGAGGTAGCGGGGGACTTGTGATTTTGGGCGCGGGCTCCGCGACAAGACGGAAACATCGAATCGCGTAAGTTGGGCGCGCAAGCATCAGATGACCGCCGCTCAAACCGCGCCTTGGATCGACGAGAATCGGTTCTGGAAACTTCGAAGCCCCGCGATAGAACTCCTCGATTTCTCGAATGCCTCTGAGTCACTGCGCAGCGGGACGCGCTCGACTCCTTCGTCACCATCGGCGGCGAAACCGGATTCGCTTCGGGAAACACCACAAACGCGGACGCTGGTTGGGGTCCACCAGGCCTCAACCAGACTAGCTTTCCCGACGGGCCGAGTGTCGGCGTCGCGGGCTGGTTCAACTCAAACCCCGCCAACCTCCAAGGTCGCGTGGACGATGCCGGCCAAGTTTTCCTCGGGCCATTCGTCGCCGCCAATTACGGTTTTTTCTGTGCGACTCTTCAGTTGAGCTACGACGACGGAATCGAGGGTTCGCAGGTGCAGTGCGGGACGGGAATCATCGGATGCCCAGCACCGAATCCGGTCGGACTTTTCGTGCTCGTAACCACTCGCGGTCGACGCCGTTGGTGATTCGCGCCGGCTTTCAACGCTTAGGCAGCGATACGCCTGGCAGATTCGTGCGTATCAGTGGCACGATCAACCGGTTACGACTGATTCAGCGACGAATGCCCCCGACGCCACTGGTGGGTCGTAGTCCTAGAACCACGATCTACCCCGACGAAGATTATTTGAAGTCGGAATTCTTGACTCTGATTGCATTGGGGGCATCCTCTATGCCGGAGGATCTGCCCTCATCGCGAGGCGGATCAGTTAGGGACCCAGGGCAGTGTCGTACTCTCAAGACGATCACTGAGTTTGATGCGTTGCCTTTTGTGTCCTTTTTGATCCCCCCTTTTTGGAGCAGAGAGAGATGAAAATTCTCGGACTCGCAGCAGCACTCGCCATCGTTGGCACATCCAACGCGGCCTTCACCGGTTACTCCGTTGCCACTTCAAGCGCTGGTGCATACAACGTGTACCAAGTCTTTGGAAACTTCAATGGCGCAACCGACACGGTTCTCAACGCCTTCCAAATCCACGCGATCGCTGGTTCGTCACTTCAGGGCTTCGTCCATGCAGACGCGCTCACCGGTGGCGTTCCTTCGACCTCAGCTGGTACTTGGAACCCACAGTTCGTTCTCGCACCAGGCGCAGCCGACTCGTTCGTCTGCATCGGCGGCGGAACGGGCTTTGCCTCGGGCAACTCGACCAACGGTGACCCAGGCTGGGGCGCCGCAGGCTTCAATCAGCCCGGCATCCCAGACGGTGCGACCGCTGGCGTGGCT
>SXUJ01000169.1 GCA_005790565.1 Planctomycetia bacterium | reverse complement strand
GGCGATTCACTCGCCCCAGCGCAGTCCAGAGCGAGTGCAACGATTTGACCCGCAGCGGGTCAGAATCTTGCACGAGCGCTCCAGCTAATGCGGGACTTCTTTGACCGCGTTGCGGTTCCACGAAGGGACCCGGACGACGATTGGCTGCGTCCCCTTGATCTCGCATTGGCAGGCGAGTCGAGAATTCCGCTGAATTGCAGGCGCTTCCTCCACTCGATCTTCTTCGGCTTCGGTTGCTTCCTTGATCTGATCCATGCCTCGTTCGATGTACACATGGCAGGTGGAGCAGGCGCACACGCCGCCGCATGCATGTTCGATGTTGATGCCATGCTCAAGAGCGAGTTCGAGCAGCGACTCGCCTTCGCCGCCCATGCAGGTCCATTGCGATTGTGAAGTACCCGTGAGCGCGGCGGCGTCTTCGAGTTCAAATGTCACGCTCACGATGGGCGGACCGTGCGGATGATCGGATTGCTTCATGTGCATGGCGGTGAAATCTCTGCCGAAAGTGTAGGGGTTACACTCGAAGGGTGGAGCCCGTGCTTTCGAGCGAATCTTTTGTTTTTCCTCATCCGCTTGGATGCACGCGCGAGAACTTTGTTGCGTCGTGTGCACGATTGCCCAAGGGGACGCGCCCGACTCCGCATCATGCGTTGTTGGCCTATCGCGCGCTGTTTCGGGAAGGGCTGATGCCCGCGTTCGCGCCCTTCGCGGTCCATCCCGTGGTTCGCGAATCGCGCGAGACGCTTGAAGATCGGGAGGGGCACGGCGCAATCGAGACAATCAAGTTCGTGCTGCAACACGAAGATGGACTCGAGACCGAATCCGTCATCATTCCTATGATTCGTGGCGATCGCGTCACCACCACGCTGTGTGTGTCGAGTCAGGTCGGCTGCGCGATGGGTTGCACATTCTGTGAGACCGCGCAGATGGGCCTGATGAAGAGTCTCACCGCGGAGCAGATCGTGATGCAGTGGTGGGTCTCCACACACCGCATCGGCGTGCGCCCGAAGAACATCGTTTTCATGGGCATGGGCGAACCGACGGACAACCTTGACGCCGTCCTCGCCGCGGTCGAGATCTTCGCGGGTCATGACGGTGCGCATGTTCCGGCAACCAACATCACGATCTCCACGGTGGGAAACCCTGCGGGTATCGCGCGAATCGGTGCATTGGTGGACCGCCACGGATTTCACAAGCTGAATCTTGCGGTGAGTTTGAATGCACCCAACGACGCGATTCGCGCGTCGATCATGCCGGTCAATCGTGCGTGGAGCATGGCTGCCCTGCGGGATGCGATCGTCGCGTTCCCCAAGTACGGGCGCGGTGCGATGTGCATTGAGTATGTGTTGATCCCAGGCGTCAACGACGCCCCAGAGCATTGCGATGAAGTTTGCGCGTACCTCCGGGGTATTCGTTGCTCCTTGAATGTCATTCCCTACAACCCTCGGCGCAACTCCCCGTGGGGAGCGCCGACGGAAGCATCGGTGCTCGCGTTCATGGCTCGCGCGATTGCACAGGGGCAATTCACGAAACGGCGCGGAACGAAGGGTCGCTCGCAAATGGCGGCGTGTGGGCAACTCGGCAACGAGGAGATTCGAAAGCGAAAGTTCGTGGGCGTGAGCCTGCCGATCCAATCGGAAGGGAGTCGTGCGTCGTGAGCAAGTCGGCATCGACGAGTCGTCAACGATTCGAACGGTATCGCACCGAGCTTGCGAGTCGCCCGATCGGCGCGCGCCCGAAGGACACCATTGGCGTGCAGGCTGCATCCGCGCGGACTCGCTCGTTCGGTCAACTCGTGCGCGCGTACTTTCAACTGTTGCGGACGGAACGGAAGACACTGGTTCTCTGCTTCTCTACGCTCGCGCTGTCGACGCTGATGGGGCTCGCGCCTCCGGCGTCGGTGAAAATCGCGATTGACAGTGTGTTTGGGAGCGCACCGGCACCGCGGTGGCTCTTGGACGCCGGCGCGTGGTTTGTGGAAGGTGCGCTCTCGCCACCGCAACTGTTGGCGGTGCTCGCGGGCATCACCCTCGCGGTGGTCATGTCGAAGGTTGCGGTGGGCCTCATTGGTCGGCATCGCGCGACGCAGTTAGCGAAGCGCTTGCAAATTCGCGTGCGTCATGCGGCATTCGAGCGAGCGATTCGACTTCCTTTGCCGCGCGTGCAGCAACTTCGAGCGGGCGGGGTTGCGAGCCTCTTGCGCGAGGATGCGGGAGCGGCGGGCGAGTTGGTCTTCGGACTCCTCTACAACCCATTTCGTGCGGCCGTTCAGTTGCTGGGCTGCGTCACGATTCTCGCCTACACCGATTGGCGGCTCCTCGTGGGCGCGTTGCTGTTGCTGCCGATGGTGTGGTATAGCCATCGAACTTGGATTGGACGCATTCGCCCGATCTACCGTGACCTCAAGAAGATTCGCGATGAAACTGACGGTCACGCGGCCGAGAGTTTTGGCGGGATTCGGATTGTCCGCGGCTTCGCGCGTGAGACAGCGGAAGGAAATCGGTTTGTGCGCAACACCGGCCTGCAAGCGCGCACGGAGATGTTTGTTTGGTGGTGGTCAAGAGGGATCGAAATCTCCTGGGAACTGTTCGTTCCGATCGCGACGGTTGCGCTGCTCTGGTACGGAGGAACGCAGGTGGTTGCAGGCGTCTTGACGGCCGGCGACCTGGTGATGTTTCTGACTTATGTCACCATGCTTCTGGGCCCACTCGAAGTTCTCGCGAACACGGCGACAAACTTGCAGACGCAATTGGCGAGTCTTGATCGGACGCTCGATCTTCTCGAAGAACCAGAGGAACTCCACGGCGCGCGAGGGTCGCTCCCGATTCGGCGGGAACTCGTTCGGGGCGAGGTCCACTTCGACCGCGTCAGTTTCTCTTATCCCAACAGTGAGCGGCGCGTGCTCTCGGAAATCTCGTTCCAGGCGCAGAAGGGATCGGTTGTCGCCTTGGTGGGACCCAGCGGCGCCGGGAAGACGACGCTGACGAATCTTGTCGCGCGCTTTTACGATCCGCTCGAAGGGAGTATCTCGCTCGACGGCGTTTGCCTGCGCGACCTTCGACTCGAAGAGTTTCGAAGTCTGCTTGGCATTGTGGAACAGGATGTGTTCCTGTTCGACGGCTCGCTTGCGGAGAACATCGCCTACGCGCGACCGAACGCGACGATGCAGGAGGTCAAGGAGGCCGCGCGCGTGGCGCGGGCGGATATTTTTATCGAGCGGTGCGAGCAGGGCTACGCACCACGGATCGGCGAACGCGGTGTGCGACTCAGTGGGGGCGAGCGGCAGCGGCTCGCGCTCGCTCGAGCGGTGCTCGCCGAGCCCCGCATTCTCATTCTTGCCGAGGCGACGAGCAGCCTCGACACCGAGAGTGAGCGGTTCATTCAATCGGCGTTGAGGGATATTTTTCCTGGGCGGACGAGCTTCGTCATCGCGCATCGACTCTCCACAATTCAAGAGGCAGACCTCATTCTCGTCCTCGATGACGGACGGATCGTCGAGCGAGGTACGCACGCGGAGTTGATGTCGTCAAGCGGCCAGTACGCGAAAATGGTCCTCTTGCAGACGGAACCAATCCGCGTGAAAGCTTCGGTCTAGGGGAGTCCCGAACTGGCGTGATTCGCGGCATCAGAGCGGCCTTGGCTCGCACTCCTGGGTTACCCTCTCCAACATGGCTACCGAGCGTTACGCGGCTGCGGCAATTCAGACTGCATTTGCGAATCCGAAGACGCGCTTGGAGATCGCGCAGCGGACCGAGCGAATGATTGCCATGGCGGATCAGACGGTCGCGGGCTACGCACCATTTTTTGATGTGCGATTGATTGCATTCCCAGAGTTCGCGCATGGCGCGCCGTGCTACTTCACGGTCGAAGAGTTGGCGGATCACCTTGCGGTTGAGATTCCCAACGATCACACGGATGCGTATGTGCGTTTTTCGAAGCGCACCGGTTGCTTCGTCCAAACCGGAACCTTTCTCGAGGTTGACAAGAAGTATCCGGGGGTCGTTTTCAACACGACATGCCTGATCGGACCGGATGGCATCTTGTGTAAGTACCGCAAGGTAAACCCTTGGATTCCCTGGGAGGTGCACGCCAGTCCGCACGATGTTCCGGGGTATAGCGAGGAGATGTTCCCCGTTGCCGACACCGAGATTGGCAAGATCGGTTGCGCCATTTGTTACGACTGGCTTTTTCCGGAAGCGATTCGACAACTTGCCTTCAACGGCGCAGAAGTCTTGATTCGCGTGAGTGCGTACATGGATCCATGGGGATCCACCGCACCGATGGATTGGTGGACGACCATCAACCGTGCGCGCGCGATCGAGAACACTGCGTTCGTCCTTGCGTGTAATCAAGGCGCGACCTTTGAGGGGTACCCGCCATTTTCTTGGCCGGGTGGTTCGATGGCGGTTGACTTTGATGGTCGCAT
>SXUJ01000168.1 GCA_005790565.1 Planctomycetia bacterium | reverse complement strand
CGACCACGGCGTCGAGCTCCCCGAGCCCACCGTCGAGGACACGATCGCGATTTTGCGTGGATTGAAAGCACGCTACGAAGCACATCACGGCATTCGCATCCAAGACGGCGCGATCATTTCCGCCGCGACCCTCTCGCAACGCTACATCACCGAGCGATTTCTCCCCGACAAGGCTATCGACCTCCTCGATGAGGCTGCGTCGCGCCTGCGCATCGAGAATGATTCAATGCCCGTCGAACTCGATGAGGTGCGTCGCCACATCATGCAACTCGAGATTGAGCGTGAAGCGCTGAGGCTCGAGAAGGACACAGAGTCGAAGAAGCAACTCCAGGGCGTCGACGCGGAACTGGCGTCACTCGGCGAAAGCAACCGTGCGCTCACCGCGCAGTGGGAATTCGAGAAGAAGGAGCTTGACGCGATCAAGGCTGTGCGCAAAGAGATTGAGCGCAAGGAGACCGAACTTGATCAAGCGAAGCGCCGCGCTGACCTCGCGACGGCATCGCGTATTCAATACGGCGAGCTACGAGAACTCGAGCAACGATTGCATCTCGCGGAGGATGCCTTGCGCGCACAACAAGCCGCTGGTTCCTCTCTCGTGAAGGAAGAAGTCGACAGCGAGCAGATTGCAGAGGTCGTTGCCAAATGGACTGGTATCCCCGTCACGAAGTTGCTCCAGAGCGATCGCGAGAAATTGCTGCAAATGGAGAGTGCGCTGCAAAGGCGGGTCGTCGGGCAAAATGAGGCGTGCGCCGCAGTCAGCGAAGCGGTCCGTCGAAATCGCGCGGGGCTCGGCGAACCCCATCGACCCATCGGCTCGTTTCTCTTTCTTGGTCCGACAGGCGTGGGTAAGACGGAACTCTGCAAGACACTCGCGGAGTTCCTCTTCGACACACAGGACGCGATTGTTCGAATCGACGGTAGTGAATACATGGAGCAGCACTCAGTCGCGCGCCTCATCGGATCTCCCCCGGGATACATCGGCCATGATGAAGGGGGCCAACTCACCGAGGCCGTACGCCGTCGCCCATACTGCGTCGTGCTCTTCGATGAGATGGAGAAATCACATCCAGATGTCGCGAACATCCTGCTCCAATTGCTTGACGATGGACGCCTGACCGACGGGCAAGGGCGCACGGTCGACTTCACCAACACCATCGTGGTGATGACATCCAACATTGGCTCCCACGCGATTCTCGAGATGAGCGAGAAGGGCGAGGATGAGTCGATCATCGAGGCGCATGTTCGACAACTCTTGAAGAAGCAGTTGCGCCCCGAACTCATCAATCGCATCGATGATGTCGTGCTTTTTCATGCGCTCACTCGAGAGCAACTCGCCTCTATCGCCGAGATTCAACTCGGCAACCTCCGCCGTCGCCTCGAAGCTCGCGGCCTGCAACTTGAAGTCACGCCAGACGCCGCTCTGGCCCTCGCCAAGGAGGGCTACGATCCGCAGTTCGGCGCGCGACCACTCAAGCGCGTGATCCAGCAACGCGTTGAAAATGCGCTGGCGAGCAGGCTGCTCGCGGGCGAGTTTTCGGATGGAGACAAGATCATGATTGGATACGAGGGTAGGAACTTCACCTTCGCAAAGAGCCGCGCGACCGAACCTCAGTCGAGTCATCGGTGAGCCAACGCAGGAAGCGCGAGGTACGCTGCTTGGAATGCTGGCGCGACTTCGTTCTCTCTTCTTCCCCGCCCAGCGCGCCACATTCGGGGAGAATGCAATTGCCATCTGCCTCGTCGCGGCGTGCTCCCTACTCTGGGGCATTCGCGACATCCCTGTAACGGATCGCGATGAACCGAGATTCGCACAGGCCACTCGACAAATGCTTGAGAGCGAAACGGTCGGCGGATGGGTCATCCCCAAAGTGGGCTCGGAGATCCGGCTCAAGAAGCCGCCACTGATCTACTGGGCGCAGGCTGCCGTGGTCGCAACCGCCACCGGGGGCGATGTGCGGCAGGACGCCATTTGGATGTATCGACTCGCGAGCGTGCTCGCTGCGACGATTGCGGCGCTCACGACCTGTTGGATCGGTCGCGCCATGTTTGCCGGCAATGTGGGGCTTCTCGCGGGGCTTCTCCTGATTGTCAGTCCCGTCGTCGTCATTGATTGTCACATGGCGCGCGCGGATGAATTGTTGCTCGCGACTACCACACTCGCCATGGCCTTCCTTTGGTGGCTGTGGAAACGCCATCGAGTCGATCGCAAGCGAGGCTCGACACACCGCGGCCTCCCACTTGTCGCGTGCATCGGCTTCTGGATATGCATCGCGCTCGGTGTGCTCGCAAAGGGGCCGATCACGCCGTTCGTCGCAGGCACGGCAGTCCTTGGCGTCGCTTTCGCGCGCCGCGATTTCCGATTCATCGCAAGGCTGCGATTGTGCACGGGTGTGGTTGTGTTGATCGCGCTCGCGGCGCCTTGGTTGTGGCTGGCCGTTCGTGAGGTAGGTTGGGAAACCTTGCGGGCGGCGTTTGATCGCGAAGTCTTGCAGCGCGCGCAAGAGGGCGCGGAGGGTCACGCGGCTCCGCCGGGCTACTACCTCGTCACGCTCGTCGCGTTCTTCTTCCCTGGCTCGTTGCTCGTCGCGCTCGCGTTCGGCCGCCTTTGCACCCGCGCGTTTGTGTTGCCACGCGTCGCGGCGGCGGGATTTTTCGCGCGCCTTCGTCAACGATTCTGGAGTACACGAGGTCGCGATGCAGAGGTCCTGCTCTTCTGTTGGTGCGTACCGACTTGGCTCGTGTTTGAAATCATCGTCACGAAGTTCCCGCATTACATTCTGCCCATCTATCCAGCGATCGCGATCTTCACAGCGCGCGCCATCATTGGCGGAGCGCGATCGTTGCCAACCAAAGTCCAAGCGGTGGATCGATTCGGATTCGGTGCTTGGCTCGTGGTTGGATTGTGCCTTCTGCTCGCAGGGCCTGTGCTCTTCCTCACACTGCAATCGCTCGGACTCACGGCATTCCATGCCGCGTCGTGGCCGCAACTCCCGACGGCCTCGCCTGGGCTCTTCGCACTCGCGTCCATCGTGACGGCCATTGCTGGGGCGCTCCTCGTATCCGCGTGGCGCGTTTCTCTGCGTGGAGAGTTTCTGCGCGCGGCGCAACTCGCGATTCCCGCGACGATCTTCGCGGAGATGGCGCTCGTGGGCGTGTGGCTACCACAGACCCAGTGGATCTGGAACACTCCTCGGCTCGTTGGAATGATGGTGCAAGATGCGGGGAGACTTCCGCGCGACGAATCCTTTCCCCGCCTTGGCGCGATCGATTATGTCGAAGACAGCTTGATCTTCACGACCCGAAACCGACTTGATCGACTGCATACCGAAGAACTCGCAGCGTGGATGTTGCACAACGATGGTGGCTACCTCTTCGTCCCGCACGCACAGGGCAAGGAAGTGGGAGCCATCGCGGACTCCGCCGGATGTCTGCTCCGCCAAGTCGGAAAGCAACAGGGATTCAATTACTCAGACGGTGACAGCGTCGATCATGTGCTCTATCGCGTTACACACACTGTTGAAGCAGCGCCGCGCCCGCAGTCATGAGGCGCGCCTCCTCTTCCTGCGTGAAAACGCGCTCTGCATGACAACCCGCACCAAGCGTCCCAAGGACTTCGCCAGAGGACCCGAGAATGGGCACGCAGACGCTTCCGCCAACGCCCGCGGTTTTCGCCCCAGGTCGAATGTCACCCGTGCAGTCTGTTTGGAGGTTGCAAGTCGAAACAGGCTTCTTTCGCTCTGCCGCAAGACCGGCCATGCCCTTCCCGACTGGAATGTCTCGCACGATGTCGAGAATGCTCGCTGGAATGCCGCAAGCGGCGCGCAGGTGAAGTGTGCCGTCACTCCCCATCACATGCAGCGTGCCGCTCTCGCACCCAAACGCAGCGAGGAGCGCGGCCAGTCCGTCGTTGATGGAAGAGTTCCCGTGCGTGTGCGGCATGTGCGAATCGTAATGGTTTGAGACGCGCAGAAGCGATCAGTCCAAGGGACGCCCATCCCAGCGGACGAACGCTTCTATCGCCTCATACTCAGGAAGACCCAATCGATCATAGGTCGCCGCGGTCCCAGCATTGCGCTGCTCTGCCCGCTCCCAGAACTCGCGTGCGTCCGCCCCAGGAAAGAGCGCGCGGTCCTTCTGCGATTGATGCTTGAAGATCGCCGTTCGCTTCCGCGCAACT
>SXUJ01000167.1 GCA_005790565.1 Planctomycetia bacterium | reverse complement strand
AGCGTAGATCAGCGCGTTGGGCGGCGTTCCAACCGGAAGCGCGAAGGCCCAGCTTGCCGCGAACGCTGCTGGAATCACCAGAGTCTCCGGCGCGACGCCGAGCCCAGGCGCGAGCGCGCCGACGATTGGCACCGCCATCGCAGTCAGCGTTGTGTTCGACGCAACTTCACTCGCGATGACGAGGGTCGCGACAAGCACGAGGAGCACGCCAATCTGTGGAAGCGTCCCCGCCTGCGCAATCAAAGCGCCCAGCGCACTCGACAATCCCGTGCGCTGCATGGCTTCCGCAAGACACAACCCACCGCCAAACAGCATCAACACGCGCCACGGCACCTTGCTCAAGACGCTCGCGTCGAGAATGGGCCGCCCCCCGCGAACCGCACTTGGAATGAAGAAGAGGACCGCCGCAGCCGCAACGGCGATCGTTCCGTCCTTCACTTGCGGCAACATTTTCGCGTACAGCGGCTGCGTGACCCACAAGAGCACAGCGGATCCAAACACCGCAAGCGCGCAGTATCCATCGCGACCGATCACCGTTCGCGTCACGCTCAATCGCACGCCGCTGAGTTCTCGCGCAGGAAAAAGCCACAAGCCGAGAATCACGATGGCGATGGGAAGGAAGACCAGCGTGGTCGGCACACTGAAGTACATCCAACGATTGAAGGTGAATTCGACGCCATTCTCGCGCAGCCAATTCACCGCGATGGGGTTGGGCGGACTTCCGATGATGGTGAGCGCGCCACCAATACTCGACGCAAATGCGACGCCCAACAGAAGCGAAGTGAGGAATCGCCCTGCCGCTGCGCGTTGCGTTTCACTCGTCGCCGCGAGCTTCGCTTGCCGACCGAGCGCGAGTGCGAGTGGCATCATCGTCGCCGTCGTCGCCAGATTCGACACGAATGCGCTCAGCATCGCTGTGGCAATCATGAGTGCGGCGAGTACCCGAAAGGGAGAGTCCCCCGCAAGGCCGATGAGCAGTGCCGCGAAGCGTTGCGAAACCTCCGTGCGCTCGAGGGCGAACGCAAGTAACGCACTTCCACCGAAGAGAAAGATCACATCATTCGCATACGGCGACGCAATCTCAGTGGGCGTCCCAGCACCAAGCAGCGCGAGCGCGACGAACGGTAGGAGTCCGGTGATCGCAGGGTCGATGGCAAGCGTGACCCACCATGTCGCCATGAGTGCGAGCAGTCCCAAGACGCCTGACGCTTGCGACGAAAGAGCACCCATGCCGCCCAAGGAAGGATGCGTTGCGCAAACAACCGCAAGCGCGAGCAATGGACCGACAAACAAACCCACGCGTTTGGCGCGGAGGGAACCATCTTCAAGGTCGGAATCCGTCGCGTGCTCGACTTCCACCCCCTCCGCCGTTGGGGCATTTGTCGATTGAGCATGATGAGATTGCGATTGCTCCGACTTCGACATCGCTCGGAGAATACTCACTGTGCTCCGTCGGTGCCGGCGCGCGGAGTTCTAGAAGTTCCACTGAAACGAGATCCCAACCGAGTAATCGACGCCTGCGGTGTACGAGGTGCTCAGAATGTCTTCAGGCAAGTAATCTGATCGATAGACGGTTTGAATCTCTGGATTGAGCAGGTTCTTCGCTTGGAAGAAGAGCTTCCAGTGCTCGCCGAGTTTCTGCTGCACGGTGAAATTGAGCGTGCCGTAGGGAAGCGCGTAGACACTGGGGACGAAGTTCGCGCCGTCAATGCCCGCGCCAGTTTCGAGCGTGTCGCCGGTGAGCGTGTAGAAAAGACCGAGCTGCGTACCAATCGGCTCGCAGTCATACACAACATTCGTGTTGACCAAGTAGGCCGGCGCGCCTGTCATGTCGCGTGAGGCGAGTGGAAACCCGATGCTCTCAAACTCCTCCTGCTCTGCTTGGGGGAGTGTGACCTCGGAGTGAATCAGCGTTGTGTTGAAGCCAATCGAAATCCCCCTGAGTCCTTCATGGACCTGTTCCGCACCAAGTCGCAACTCAAACTCTCCACCAAGGATCTCACCGGTTGGATAGTTGACGGGCGCGGTGTAGAGAAACCCTCCGGGCGCCTCAAACTGCGAGTACTCAATCGTGTCTGCAAGCGACTTGTAGAACAAACTTCCCGAGATGAGCCATCCTTCGAATGGCGTGTAGTCCACGCGCAAGTCGTAGTTGTTCAGTGAGCTCATGAGCAACTCAGAGTTTCCAATGAAGATTGGACCACCTAGATACTCCTGTTGAAGCACCGGCGTGATCTCTCGAAAGGTCTGGCGTGCGACAGTCTGTGCGAAGGAGGATCGCAACACGACCTTTTCGCTCACCTGCCACTGCGATGCGATGGATGGCAGCGCATTGTCCTGCGAGAAGTTCACATTCGCGGCGTCTGGGTTGTCCGCGAAATCGATTTGCGCGAGCGCGCCTGGCGGAAACCACACCGCGTCCTGTTCACCTCGCACCGTCGTTGACAAAGTCGTTGACTCGAGGCGGAAACCGCCAATGAGATTCCACGCCTCACCGAGCGGCAAGTCTCCCATCAGATAAAACGCGCCAATGTTCTGATTGCCGTTGTACGCGATGTCCTGCGTCGATGGATAGATCGGATGATCTTCGCTCGGAAAGACTGCGCTCCATGGTTGATCCCACGCACCCACGAAGTAGGTTCCTTGGTCACTTGCGCGATTGCTGAAGGTGTCTTGTGTGTAGGATCGCTCGACGCGATCGCTGAACACTCCAGTCTTCACATACCCCTCACGGTCCGTCGAAGTCCTGAAGGGAAGTTTCAGATTCACCGAGAGTTGATCGCTCGACTCATCGATGGACTGCCAAATGTGTTGCACCCAACCGAGGTTGATGTTCTCCGCTGGCTGAAACGGCATCCACACGCCGGGCAAGGAAGGATCGATCGAATCAGACGGCGGAAGCCAGAGCGACGCGAATTGCGTCTTGTCTGGCTGATCGAAAGTCGCAGTGCTCGTTGACAGCGTCCAATCGAGAATTGGCGGAAGAAACAACTCGCCAGGCTCGGCCGTGAGTTTGTGTTCTCCCTTCAAAATCGTTGACTCCGTCGTCGTCTCCGTGTACTCAAGTGTTTCGAGCCGCTGATAGGGGGACGCGAAGAGCAGATCATTGTTCGCGATGCTCGATGGATCGTTGACCTCGTACGCAGGGAGCGTGACGGGATAGCCGAAGTACGAAGACCAGTCCCACGAAGGCCCGCAGAAATACTGTTTCCCACGAGTGTTCGTCGCGAGCGTCGCGGTGTCCACCGCAAGTTGCGAGTAGAGATAGGTCGTGCCGATCTTGTGCCGTTCCGTCTCAATGCCAACACACGCGAGCGTCCCCCACTGCACAGACTGCGAGCCTTGGGTCACATCGAGAAGGCTCGACTGAAATGCGCCTTGGTTTGGTGCGCCCTGTGAGTATTGCGGCGTTGCGCCGGTCGTTGGCGTGATCCACCATGAATCCTCGATGCCGTTGTTGAAATACGAACTGTCGGTCTCGTAGAAAAAGCTTGCGAAGCCACCGACCTTCACGCCTTCGTCAATCTCCCACTTCCCACCACCTGACGCGGACCACTTGTAATCGAGCGCAGGCGCGCCTTCGGTCTGTGTACCAACGGCGTTAGGCCAACTCTGACCATCCATGCCGGATGGAATGCCGCGTCCATCGAGACCTCCCCAATGACTCACCCCACCGCCGTCATAACTCAGGAAGTTGCTGCCCGCTCCCTTCACCTGTGAGTTACTTCCAACTTGCCCCTTGATTTGAAAACTTGTCTCGTCGGGAATGTCTTTGAGATCGATGTTGATCGCGCCGCCTGATGCATCACCCTGTTGATCCGGCGTAAAGGTCTTACTCACCTGCAGACTTCGAAGCACCGCCGTTGGAAACTGATCGAGTTGCACCGCCCTTCGCTCCGCATCCGAGGTCGGAAGGCGCACGCCATTGAGTTGCACGCTCACATAACGATCGGGAAGTCCCCGAACAACGGCGTATCGCCCATCCTGCACGCTCGCGCCTGGAACCAGAAGAAGCGCTCCCGCTGCGTCACTCGCACCAGCCTGTCCGATGATGTCTGCGCCTACGGAGTCAAGCAGTTGCGCGCTTTCAAGTCGAAGCGTGAGAAGCGCGGCTTCCGAGCCTCCGAGCTCGAGTTCTTGCACCACATACTCGTCCATGTCTTCAAACAAACCAACGAGGTCAACTTCGATTTCCGCGAGTTGCCTTTCTCCAACGAGCACATCCTGCGTCACGCGCCGCATGTACCCGTCTCTTGTGTAGGTGACGGTGTAGCGACCCGGCGGCAGCGAGGGGAAGACGAAGTTGCCGTCGTCGTTGGTGGAAACTTTTGTCCCAAGCTCGACGATGGTCACGCTCGCTCCAGCAACCGGCGTGCCGAAGTCGTGATCAACCACGCTACCGCGCAGCGAGGAGGCCTGCTGTTGCGCGAGTGTCGTGCTCGTGACGAGCATGACAACGCTCGCGGTCGACCATGGAATGCATAGGAAGTTCTTCGTCATGGAGACGCCTCATTCATCGCTTCGACTTGGAGATGCGTTCCACTTGTTCGAGGTAGCGCGCGACATCCTCGCGAGGCTTCAATTCCTGCGCGGCACGCAAGAGTGCGAGCGCGTCGGCGAATCGCGACTGTGAAACCATGATTTGCGCCTGACGAACTTTGGCATTCGCGGCGCATGCCTCAATGCCTGCCGCTCGTTCGTACGCGAGCATGGCGCGGTCGGTTTCGCCCTTGCGCGTGTGATGCTGTCCCAGCAGCATGAGTGCCTCTCCATCAAGTGGATCGATCCGCACAATTTCTTCAAGTACCGCAGCGGTCGCCTCACTTCCGCCGCCATCCGCCATCGCCAGTCGAGCTTCAAGTTTGAGGAGCTTTCCCTTCTCCGCGTCCTCCATCTCCCCCACGCGACTTCCTTTGATCGCCGCAATCAACCCTTGCGCCTGCGCACGGAAGCCGCGGGATGCCAGCAATTCGGCCGATCGAACGCTGCGTGCCATT
>SXUJ01000166.1 GCA_005790565.1 Planctomycetia bacterium | reverse complement strand
GACGCGATGGAAGGACCGATGCCCCAGACGCGCTTCGTCCTCAGCAAAGCGCTCGAACTCGGATTGAAGCCGATCGTCGTGATCAACAAATGCGACCGCCCCGATGCGCGAATCGATGAAGTCATCAACGAGGTCTTTGATCTCCTGGTCGACCTCGGCGCGGACGACCACGCGCTCGATTTCCCAGTCATTTACGCGTCGGGCCGCGACGGGTGGGCTGCTCGTGATCGAACGGTGCAGGACAAGGGTGTGGATGAGCTCTTCCAAGAAATCATCACTCGCGTCCCTCCTCCGAGTAACGATCCCGACTCGCCACTCCAATTCCTCGTCACCAATCTCGACTACTCCGATTATGTTGGACGCATCGCAATCGGTCGCGTGTTTGGCGGCCGCTTGAAGGCTGGAAACATCGTCGCGTGCAAGAGCGATGGCACGACCCGTCGAGGCAAGATCGCAAAGGTGAATCGATTCGAGGGCTTGAGCCGGTATGAAGTGGGCGAGGTCCTCGCAGGCGACCTCTGCGCCATTGAAGGCATCGCGGACATCGAAATCGGCGACACGGTCTGTCGCGTCGAAGACATCCTCCCTCTGCCGCGCGTCAAGGTGGACGAACCCACACTGCACATGCTCTTCCGCATCAACGATGGTCCATTCGGGGGCAATGAAGGCAAGTTTGTCACGAGCCGTCAGATTTCCGAGAGACTCCAGAAGGAACTGGAGTCGAACGTTGCGCTGAAGGTTTCCCCAGGCGACACGATGGATGAGTTCCACGTGTCCGGTCGCGGACTCCTCCACCTCGGCGTACTCCTGGAGAACATGCGCCGCGAAGGGTTTGAACTTTGCGTTGGTAAGCCCGAGGTTATTGAGCGGGAGATTGACGGCGTCACGCAGGAACCATGGGAGCGGCTCTCGCTCGACGTGCAGACGCCTGCGCTCGGCGCGGCTCTCGAACTCATCGGTTCGCGCGGCGCGGATATCAAGGGCATGGATCAGCGGGGGACTCGTATGCACATCGAGGCTGACATCCCTGCGCGCGGACTCATCGGCATGCGGACTCGCATGCTCAATGCGACGAGTGGTGATGCGATCATGCACCACACCTTCTGCGGCTACCGCGCAGGATCCGGCAGCGTGAAGAAGCGACAGAACGGCGTCATGATTTCGCTGGAGGGCGGTCGGATCACCGAGCACGCGCTGCAGAACCTCTCCGACCGCGGCATTTTCTCGGTGAAACCAGGTGATCAGGTCTATGCCGGACAAATCGTCGGAGAGCACAACCGCGACAACGACCTGGTGGTGAATTGCACTCGCCTCAAGCAACTCACGAACTTCCGCGAAACCGTCAAGGAAGCCACGGTCGTGCTGAAAGGGGCTCGCACCTTGACGCTTGAGATGGCACTTGAATACATCGAAGACGACGAGTTTGTGGAAGTGACTCCAACCTCGATTCGTATTCGCAAGCGCATCCTCGAAGAGAACGCTCGCAAGCGGTCCGAACGATCTGAAAAGGATCGCCTCGCGACCAACGCGCAAGCCTGACTCGGAACCGACTCGAACTTCGCCTAGGGACTCGATTTCACTCTGCGCCGTGCTATTCTGTCACGCACGACGCATGGCGCTCTTTGTTCAAAAATTTGGCGGCACTTCCGTTGCCGACCCACAGCGAATCGCTCGATGCGCTGCGCGCATTCGAGAGCGCCGAGAGGAGGGGCATCAAGTCGTCGTCGTTGTCAGCGCGATGGGACAATCCACCGACGAACTCATCGAACTCGCCGAGCGAGTTTCCGGCAATTCCACGTCGATCGCGAAGCGCGAACTTGACATGCTCATGGCGACGGGCGAACAGGTTTCGGTCGCGCTATTGGCGATGGCACTTGAACGAATCGGAGTTCCGGCTGTCAGCCTCACCGGTCAGCAAGTTGGGATTCGCACCGATGGAGCGTTCGGGCGAGCACGGATTCTTTCGGTTGATCGCGGACGCCTCGATCGGGAACTCGCCGCAGGGCGCACGCCAGTGGTCGCTGGATTTCAGGGCGCGAGTGACACGGGCGAACTCACCACGCTCGGTCGAGGCGGTTCGGATACGACCGCGGTTGCGCTTGCGAGCGCGCTCGAAGTCGCCCAGACGGGCGGCTTGTGTGAGATCTTCACGGATGTCGAAGGGGTCTACACCGCAGATCCTCGACGCGTGCCCAACGCCGTGAAACTACCGCGAATCAGCTACGAGGAAATGCTCGAACTCGCGCTCCAAGGCGCGCAAGTGATGCATCCGCGAGCCGTGCTGTTCGGCGAACGCTACGCCGTTCCGATTCATGTTCGTCACAGCCAGCGCGCAGATGAGGGAACGATCATCTGCAAGGAGACTACCGAGATGGAAGATGTCGTCGTCGTCGGCGCCGCACTCAAGGCGGACCTTGGTCGTGTCAGCCTTCGTCGCATTCCCAACAACGTTGGGATGCAGGCGATGCTCTTCGAGTCCATCGCGGCGGCTGGCATCATGGTCGATGACATCGTGCAAACGGAGTTCGGCGAGGTCGCGACGCTTTCGTTCACGGTCGACCACACAGACCTTGCGGATGTCAAGATTGTGGCGAGTCAAGTCCTCGATCGAATCGGCACAGGAGAGTTGGCCGTTGAAATCGGACTCTCGAAGGTCAGCGTCGTCGGCACCGGCATGAAGACGCATGTCGGGGTCGCGAGTCGGATGTTTAGCGCGCTCGGCGACGCGGGCGTTCCAATTCAGAACATCACGACCAGTGAAATCAAGATCTCATGCATCGTCCGCAAGCAAGACGGCGAAGCAGCCCTCCTCGCGGTCCATGAGCGGTTTGGACTCGAACGGCTCAGCGCCGCATCCATGTCGCAAGCGACGACGGGATGAACACGCTGTGCGAATATGGAAGCCTCCACGCGCATCCGCCAATGCAGATCATGACTCTTCTTTCTTGGCGCCGCGGTCGAACTCGCGAAGCCTCGCAGAGAACTCGAAAGGCGCGCTTTCTGCTTCCTCCTCGCTGCGTGTCGCGCGCGACTCCTCGAAGTCCCGCGTGAGTTCCTCATCAATCAAGGCCTTGAGTCACCGTGAAGTGCCTGCCGTTCGAGCGTGTACAGAAGTGGTGCACGCTCCGTGAGACTGCAGAGTCGCTTGAAACCCGACGGCTTCCCCTTTACATAAGGCGCATTATCGGACTTTCAAGATCTGGATCGCCTTGAAAACAAGGGATTCGGCGTTTGACGACCCGCTCCACGAGCGCGGCGCGATTCGCCGCCAACCTGACCGAACATCATCTGCGGTTAGCATCGGCTGCGTGCTTCACGAGGCTCCAACTCCACAATCCGAAACGAGTGGCGAAGCCGCGATGAATCCCATCGACGCGCCGCTGCCGTGGGCTCCGCTCTGCTCGGTCTTTCGTCGCTTCCTTCGGTCGCGCGACTTGAAATACACGCAAGAGCGCGCGGATGTCCTTGAAGCGATCATCGCGCGTGATGGCGCGTTTGAAGCCGAAGAACTGCTGCTCGACCTCAAGAGCCACGCCCATCTCGTCTCAAAGGCGACCGTGTATCGCACCATTCGGCTATTGCTCGACGCTGGGATCATTCAGCAAATGCTGTTTGATTCAAAGCAAAGTCACTATCAACTCATTTATGGAAAGGCCGCGCGCGACTCCATGGTCTGCATGAAGAGCGGCCGACATCTTGAGTTCCATTCGGCCGAACTGATCGCGCTCCGTAATCGACTCTGCGCGGAACTCGGTTGGACGGCCGTTGGCCACCGATTTCAAATCTACGCGATCTCACCCGACTCGCTCTCGGGCGAGCCTTCTGCGCCCTCAATCACATAAGCGCCTCGCAGCCACGCGCCCAAGTCGAGCAATCGGCAGCGAGCCGTGCAGAATGGTGCGAATGCATCGTTCTGCAATGCACCTCCGCAACGCGCGCAACCCGGATGACTCACGCGCACCGCCTGCGCGAGCACGAGGAGCGCATCGATCATTCGCGCCGCAAGAGATGGGTCGAAGTTCGCGAGCGGCGTGCAGTCGATGTCGACGCGACGGGATTGGGATTGCTCGAGCGAGCCTTCGCCAACTCCGTCGCGAATCGTTACGTCGAGACGCAACTTCGGCAGCGATGCGGCGATTCGCTGCGGCCATTCAATCACGACGAGCGCATTCGGCTCCTCGAGTAAGGCATCCCATCCCACACTCTCAAGCGCGCCAGTTTCCATGCGCCAACAATCCAAGTGCGCGAAGAGGTCCACGCGCTCTCCACGCGCCGCGAAATGATCCATTCGAAGCGTGAAGGTTGGGCTCGAAACTTGGGAGTGCTCCACGCCGAATCCCCGAGCAAGGCCGCGCGCGAACGCTGTCTTCCCCGCACCAAGTTCGCCGCTAAGCGCGATGACCACTGCGCGCGAGCCTTGCCGTGACGCGAGGGAACGACTGCCGATGACTTCACCGATCACGCTGGCGAGTTGCTCCGTTTCGACGGCTTCCCGCGCGTGGAACGACAACATCCAAGTAGGAGGATGACTCATGTCGCATGCTCCCACCCCGCGTCCGTCGCGGGTTGCGATCGATCACCTTCCACAAGCATGAGCGCGCCGGCGCCAGCGCGAACGGTTCCGATGCGCGAGATCGGCACGCCCTCGAGCAGTGGTGGCACTTCACCCACGGCGGTGAACGCGAGTTCGTAGTCTTCTCCGTGCGCCACCGCGAGGCGCGCCTCCCAACCAGGAGCAACCGGAACGCGCGCGAGTTCAAGATCAATGGTGACCGCCGACGCGCGTGCGATATGCGCGAGGTCCTGAGCCAGCCCGTCGCTCACATCGATCATCGCATGCAGCCGAGTGCCGAGCAATCGAGCGAGCGACTGCGCAACCTCCAGTCGAGGCGCAAAGTTGAGGTGTCGCCCAAGTCCAGTCGTGCGATCCCATGCACCGCCAATCGATCCCGTGACATACACGCCATCGCCTGCAAGCGCATTCGCGCGAGTCACAATCGGTGCGCTTTCGTCGACGCGCGTCGCGAGAATTGTCACCGCGACGCACAGCGCACTCTGATCTGTAACGACCGTCGTGTCCCCGCCAACGAGCGGTGCATGCCATGTCATTGCCGTCTCTCGAACTCCCGAAAAAAGTCGCCAGATTCGCGCCGGTTCCGTTCCTTTAGGAATCATCGCGCACGCAAGCACCGCGAGCGGCCGCGCGTTCGCCATCGCCGCAACATCCGAGAGGTTTCGCAAGACTGCCTTGCGCCCAAGATCGTACGCATCGCCACCAAGAGGCGTGTGCACACCCTCGACCGCACTGTCGGCAGCGACGAGAATCGTGGAGGTGCCTGTCGCAAGCTGAAGCGCGGCCATGTCATCCCCCGGCCCAAGCGTCACGCTTGGCGGAAGGGACGCATTGAGGGCAAACACGCGATTGAGGAGTTCGAACTCCTGCATGGGTGTCGAGTGTAGGCGACCCAACCGCTGCTGCCTGCGGCGGAGCGCGCTTGGGACATTTCCGCAGCGAACGAATCAGAATGCCGTGCGCACGACAAGCTGCGTCAACGCAAGCGCGTACATGCCGGCGATCAAATCATCCACGAGGATGCCCGCGCCCCCGTGAATCTTCTGCAAACGCCGCGCGGGAGGCGGCTTAATCACATCAAACAATCGGAAGGCCGCGAAGGCGACCGAGCAGATAGCAAAGTTGCGGCCCCAGTTGACGCTCCACGGCAACCACATCAACGCAATCGCTTGACCCGCGACTTCGTCCGCAACCACGCGCCCAGGGTCCTTCTTCCCAAGGCACTTCTCCGCATGATCGCCCCACACTAGGCAGATCACGCCGAACAGAATACCCAACAGTCCGACCCCCATATCAATGTCGCGACCGCTCATGCCCCAAATGGAGAATAGAAATGCGAGGGCAACCGGCGGAAGGGATCCCCAAGTTCCCGGCGCTATGGGCAGGCGACCGAGTCCGAAGGCCTCACAGGCACTGAGGCGAAAGCCACCACCGCTTGAGTTTGACCCAGAGGCACTCACAGGGATTCCTTCTTGGGACCGGTGCCCTGTTCGTGTGCAGTCCCGCCAAGAATTCGCATCGCGCGGAAAAGATATGGAATCGCGGAAAACAGAGTCGCCGCGACCGTGATCCAAATGACGAGGTCACGCACGACGATCCACGACATCTCCCCCGCGGCGTTGGGTCGCGTCGCGGTGAACAAACACCACGGCACACAGAAGCACTGGATCACCATTTTCGCTTTTCCGAACATGTCCGCGCCAAACGGAATCCCCTTCGACTCGATCATTGCGCGCAAACTCGTCACGAGAAACTCGCGAAGGAGTATCGCAACCACCATCCACGCTTGGATGCCGCTGCCGAGAAAACCTTGGGTCGGCTCGACCGCAAACCCGGGCGCCGAGAGATAGACAAACCCTCCGATTACGAGAATCTTGTCAACAAGTGGATCCGCTATCCGACCGAACGCGCTGACGACATTCCATCGCCTCGCGAGAAATCCATCGAAGTAATCCGTGCCCGCGGCGACTGCGAAAAGCATCGCGCAGAGGAACCCCATCTGGGCGGCTGCCTCCTTTCCTCCGCTTCGATCCACGAACTCAAGTCCGATGAAGAATGCGAGCGCAAGCGCGAGCCGCGAGAGCGTGATCGCGTTTGGAATGGATCGACGATAGCCCTGCGTCTCGCTCGGCATGGAGCGCCATGGTAGAGGACGGGAGGTTGGAGGATCGATCACGCGTTTTTCGACGCGGCGCGAGTTGCGAGTTCAATGGTCCCGCTCTACATTCCCCGCTTCGATTGCGATGTGTTCTTGGACCTCCAACCTCGGTTGGTGCGGCCAAGGGAAACATCGATACCTCTGGTTCCTCCCCCTTGGATTACTTGATGGATCAGTCCGCGCCTTCCGACCTGATTTCGAGCTCCCATTGCATGCTCGCGCTCGTGGCCATTGCTTCCGCGGGACTTGTCTTGCTCATGCGTCCCGGCGCTCGGGCTCTGCGACTTGCAGGGAGCGTGCTCGCGCTGGCCGGAGTCGCGGGGCTCTTCGTCGAAGTACTCAAACTCGCGTCGGGCGGCCAGGGAGTTCCACCGATCTTTCCTGTGATTTTCGGCGTGACCGCCGTGGCCGGCGCAGCGCGGGTGGTGACGCATCCGAGGCCTGTGTTTGCCGCGATCTACTTCATCCTCGTCGTGGTCGCCTCCGCGAGCTTGTTCCTTCTCCTCGAAGCGGAGTTCATGGCGTTTGCGCTCATCATCGTGTACGCGGGTGCGATCCTCGTCACCTACATGTTCGTCCTGATGCTCGCGCAACAATCACCCCTTGACGGCGAGAGTGCCTCGAACTGGTACGACCGCGTTCCGCGCGAAGCGGTTTCCTGTGTGATCATCGCTTTCGTCATGGTTGCGACGCTCACGCAAGTGCTTTTCTCGCCCAACGAAGAGGCGCGCCGGGTTGCAAGTTCGCAGCGCACCGCTTTGCAGGCCGAGTCCGACCAATGGGACGCTCTCGAAGGCCTTCCGGAACAACTCAAGGCGATTGTCCGCGAGAGGTTGGAATTGACCCGCACGGAACCGATCGAGTTCGTCGCGACGGATGCCCACACCCGTGTGCGATCGGACGGCGACAAGCACTTCGTCATTGCCTCGGTCCAAGGAAAGGACCTGCGCGTGGAACTCAGCAGCGCGGATCTTCCCGTCAATGCACAACTCGTCGGCACCACACTCGTGAAGGATTACCCCGCGTCGATTGAGGTGGCGGGAGTGATTCTCACGATGGCGCTGTTCGGTGCGGTTGTCCTCGCTCGCAAGCAGGTCGAGTTGAACGAAGATGAGCGACGGGAACTCGCCGGACTCTCGCGACTCTCCGTGGAACCCGAGGCCGGAGCGAACCGATGATCCCGATGCTTGCCACCTACGACGCCTCGAGCGTCAACGCGGCACTGTTGACAAGTGCGCTGCTGTTTTGCATCGGCCTCGTCGGATTTCTCTCGCGCCGAAACATGATTGTCATGTTCCTGTGCACCGAACTCATGTTCCAAGGCGCTGCGCTCGCGCTGATCGCATTCGGTCGGGTCCACGGCAATGTCGATGGACAGACCTTCGTCATTTTCATCTTGACCATCGCCGCAGCGGAAGCCGCGCTCGCCCTTGGTCTTGTGGTGCTGCTCTATCGAAGGCGCGAAACGCTTGACAGCGAAGCGTGGTCGGAGCTCAAGGAATGCTAGATTTCTCCCTTCTTGCACTGACTGGCGATCACGCGGACTCCGCGGCGGCGACAACGATTCCAGCGGCAATCGACGCGCCCGATCTGCGATGGGCTGGACTCATCATTCTCCTCCCAGCACTCTCTGCGCTGCTGTGCACCATTTGCGGCGCACTGAAGATAAGGAGCAAGCTCCCGGCTCTCGTGACGATCGTCGCACTGTTGGGTTCCTTCCTCTTCACCTTCATGCTGTTCGCCCAAGTGGGCGAAGGAACTCCGCGCGTCATCGGGCTCTTTGAGTGGATGAGTTTCAGTTGGGGCGGCACTTCAGTTGGCGCCGACCGCTTCCACTCCTTCCTCGCACCTTTCTCGCTCTATGTCGACGCACTGACGCTCTTCTGGATGCTGTTCGTCACCGGCCTCGGCTCGCTGATCGCGATTTATGCGAGTGAGTACATGGAGAGCGATGTAGGAAAGGGATACACGCGATTCTTCGGGGGCGTAAGCGTCTTCCTCGCGGCTATGGCGACGCTCGTGATGGGAGGCAATCTGGTTGTCCTCTACCTCGGTTGGGAGGGCGTCGGTCTCGCGAGTTACCTTCTCATTGGCTACTACTACGCGAAGCCATCCGCCGTCGCGGCGGCGAAAAAAGCGTTCATCATGAATCGCATCGGCGACCTTGGCCTCGCGCTGGGGATCGGGCTGATTTGGGTGAATTACGGATCGGTCGATTACGCGACCTTGTTCCAGGTGGTCGAAAGTAATCCGACCACCGCCGCAGGCGACTGGATGCCTGGCGCGATTCCATTCCTGCTCATGCTCGGCGCATTCGGCAAGAGCGCACAGTTGCCGCTTTTCACTTGGCTACCCGACGCAATGGAAGGGCCGACGCCCGTTTCCGCCCTCATTCATGCCGCGACGATGGTGACTGCAGGTGTCTATCTGATCGCACGCATGTATCCGCTCTTTGGGCTGCACGAAGACGCACTCGCGACGGTCGCGTGGGTCGGAGGACTTACCGCATTCGTCGCCGCGACCATTGGCATGGCGCAGTACGACATGAAGCGCGTGTGGGCCTACTCGACGATTTCGCAGTTGGGCTACATGTTCCTCGGCCTCGGCGTTGGGACATCGTTTGGTGCGGGATACCATGTCTTCACG
>SXUJ01000165.1 GCA_005790565.1 Planctomycetia bacterium | reverse complement strand
GCGTCGACAGCGAGATTGGCGGCGAGATGGACCGCGTGAGGGGCGTCGAAACGGGTTGCGTGGCGGTCATGGCGAGGCGTTGCCAGTTACGCATGCGTGCCTTTCGTGCGCATCTTCGGTATCTCCTGCAGTATGTGGTGCTCTTGAAGCATTGAAGGTACGCAGTTGGACCGCGCTTCGAGTCCAACTCCAAGATGGGCTTTGGGATGGGCTTTGGCTTTGGGCGCTTTGGAAAGATGAGGAGGCGTGTGTTGTGCGCGTTCCATGCGACCACTCATGCGCGAACGGAGCTTTACGCGATGGAGTTTCCTCGGCGCACGCGGAGGCCTATCACGAAGAGGCTTATCACGAGGATGTCTGCTATGCGATTGGAGCGTGGTGATGCACTGACCAACGCAACATGACGAGGCTTGACGAGGCTTGAATCCTTCGTGCATTGCTCAAACCGGCGCAGAAATGTTGTCGCGTGTGGTGCATCGATTGGTGCGGCACAGAGCTGCTGCTGCTGCTGCTGCGCAGTATCCCCGTGTAGCCGTGTCCTATCTGAAGCGATCGAGTGATGGGAGAGAGTTATGCACGGAGGCATTGTTCTCCAGGCTTTATAGCTTCGCACTTCGCGCCTCACGCCTCGCCATCTGTAACTCGTAACGCACAACTTCTAGCGCACAACTCCTGACTTTCAATCTTTGAGTCTCAATTCTCGGCTCCGAAATCAGAACTCAGAACCCCGAACCACAAACCCTCGACTCATGGCTGCCAGTTCTCGCCTCTCGGCTTTCTGCCATGCGCCTTCTATGTCGTATGCGAGGTGGTGCTGTTGGGATCACGCACGCCCTTGAAATGATGGTCATGCATGCCTGAATGCCCTCCGCCGAAATATCGACCGCAGATAGCGACGCAATCGGCCGCTCTACCCAATCCCGATCTTTTTTCGCGCGTGGTTGCGACAAGCGTTGCCCCGAGCGTTTCGTCAAGCGTGGCGCTGAGTGATTCGCGAGGCGATGCATGCGCGTCGGCGAACGCGTGTACTGGCGCGGTGGCGTGGCGCGGCGTGGCATGCGCAGACTTGGACGCATTTGCGTCGCGTGTTCCGTCAGGCTGGTGCGACTTGGAGGTCACTTCTAACGCATCGTTTCTGCGAAGTGCGAGTCATCCTGAAGAACTCGTCGCTCGCGCGGCATCCTTGGGCCATGGAGTTGCGGCGATTTCAGATTTCGCAACACTCGGGGGCGCAGTCCGCGCGCACACAGCAGCGCTTGAACACAACATGCCTCTTGCGGTTGGATCGCGCGTCCGTCTCTTCTTTGAACCGTTCGACGTGCACGAAGTCAGCGGGGTGGGAGCCGCGCAAGAAAGTGATTCCGCAGAATTCGGAAGTGTTTGGCAAAGTGCTCAAACGGAAGCACTGGATCGCGCGACGGATCCGAGGTTCCGCCTTTCCAGTTCGCGCGCTTGCCATGCTCATGCTCATGCTCATGGAGGTCGCAGTATTGAACTGCTCCTCTTTGCCTCCGATCGCGCGTCCTATGCGGCAATTTGCCGCCTGCTTACCATCGGACGCCGGCGTTCCGCGAAGGGATTGTGTCTTCTTGCGCTGCACGATCTCTTCGAAGTGCTGCGTGTTGACCTTGGTGCAGTCCTTCGCAGCGCGCGACAAAGTGCCGATGCCGCGTCTGCCGTGACCGCTGCCGCTGGAGGACTGCTGGTGGTCCTGCTTCCGCCCACATTCCCTGATGCCTCGCACTTTGAAATCGCACGCGCGTTGCGTGCGCTCTTTGGCCGCGACCAAATTTCTCTCGGCGTGCGCCGTCTTGGTGATCCTGATGACCGCGAACGCTCTCTCGTCCTTGCATCGATCGCTCGATCGCTCGATATCCCACTCGTCGCGCTCGGGGATGTGCGCATGCATACCCCTGAACGCCTCCCGCTCTTGGATGTGCTTGCCTGCATTCGAGGTGGTGTTCCTCTCGAGCGAGCGCAGTGGAGATTGCAACAGCATGCAGAACGTGCACTGAAGGATCCACGCGCGGTTCTCGCACGGTTCGAAGATCGTCCGCAGTGGCTCGATCGCGCGGGCGCCATCGCGCAGCGCGCTTCGCAGTTCTCTCTGGCCCAGCTTCGGTATGAGTATCCGGAGGAAATTGTTCCTGCAGGCGTGACGCCGATGCAACACCTTCGAGCACTGACTTGGCAGGGCGCGGAGGAACGCTATCGATCGCGTGGTGGAATTTCACCTCGGGTGCGCCGTCAGATCGAGCACGAGTTCTCCATCGTCGATGACTTGCAGTACGCGCCATTCTTTCTCACCGTGCATGACCTTGTGCGTTTCGCGCGGAGTCGCGGCATTCTTTGTCAAGGTCGCGGTGCCGCGGCGAACAGCGCCGTCTGTTTCTCGCTTGGCATCACCTCTGTCGATCCTGATCGCATCGATGTTCTGTTTGAGCGTTTCGTGAGTCGTGAGCGCAACGAGCCTCCGGACATTGATGTTGACTTTGAACACGAGCGTCGCGAAGAGGTCATGCAATATCTCTACACGAAGTACGGCCGTCATCGTGCAGCATTGGCAGCAGAGGTGATCACCTACCGTGCGCGGAGCGCGGTGCGCGATGTGGGCAAGGCGTTCGGCGTCGCTCCAGAACTTCTCGCGCGTCTCGGCGAAGCGTTCGGCCCGTGGCACACGGGTTCGATTGAAGGCGCGCGTTTGCGCGAAGTCGGACTCGATCCGTCCGCTCCGCTCTGGCAACGCGTGACTGCTCTTGCAAGCGAGATCCTCGGATTTCCCCGCCATCGCTCGCAGCATGTCGGAGGATTCGTCATTACGCGCGGCGCCATTGATGCATCTGTCCCTGTGGAGAACGCCGCAATGGCGGGGCGCACGGTGATCGAATGGGACAAGGACGACATCGAAGCACTTGGCATGTTGAAGGTCGACGTCCTTGCGCTCGGCATGCTCACCTGCATTCGAAAGGCGATCGTGCTCATCAATCATGATCGTGAGGAGGAATCGCGAGGATCGTATGCAGCGCATCCCACGCGAGGGGCGCAAGTCGTGGAAGGGACGCCTGCAACGGTTGAGTCGCGCACACCCCTTGAACCACTGGAGTTTCACACGGTTCCTGCGGAAGATTCGCGCGTGTATGACATGGTGTGCCAAGCGGACACCGTCGGTGTGTTTCAAATTGAATCGCGCGCGCAGATGTCGATGCTTCCGCGCTTGCGCCCGCGTTGTTTTTACGATCTCGTGATTGAAGTTGCGATCGTGCGACCAGGCCCCATTCAAGGGGATATGGTGCATCCGTATCTTCGTCGGCGGAACGGAGAAGAGCCGATTGAGTATCCCAGTGCAGCGATCGAGCAGGTTCTGGGGAAGACGCTTGGTGTTCCTCTTTTTCAAGAGCAGGCGATGGCGCTCGCGGTGGTTGCTGCTGGATTCACTCCTGGCAAAGCGGATGAACTTCGCCGTGCCATTGCGTCATGGAAACGCAGAGGGAACCTCATTGCGCAGTTTGGGGAATCACTTGTGGGCGGCATGCGTGAGCGAGGCTACAGCGAGAAATTCGCATTGCAGGTCTTTGAGCAACTCAAGGGGTTTTCGGGCTACGGATTCCCTGAATCGCACGCCGCAAGCTTTGCACTCTTGGTCTATGTTTCCGCTTGGATCAAGCGATTTCATCCTGCTGCCTTTGCGGCGTCATTGCTGAATAGTCAGCCGATGGGGTTCTACGCACCCTCGCAAATCGTGCGAGATGCGGAGGCGCATGGGGTCATGGTGCGCCGTGTGGATGTCCATGCGAGTGATTGGGATTGTTCGCTTGAGCGCGACCTCGATTTCGCTCTCGATCTCGCGAGAGGCCGGGATTCCGACCGAGTGTTTTCAAGCGCGTGCTCGAACACGCGATTGCATGTCGATGGCGTTGCGGTTTCTGTTGCTTCGTCGTCCGCTTCGCTTGTTGTTCCACGCCAGTGCTCACGAAACACCGGTGAGATCTATGAAGATCATGAGATTGATATCCGCCGACCGAGTTTCGCGTTCACCACTCCAGCGCCTTCGCGCCGATCGATGCAGGATGCGCTAGTTGGCGCATGCGGCAATACGGGCGACGATGGCGGTGGGGGCGCGCGTCGCAACGGGGCGCACGGCCAATTTGAAGTTGATACACAGCCGGCATTGCGACTTGGCCTGCGTCTTGTGCGAGGCCTCGACGCGCAGGAGGCGCAACAACTCTCTGTCGCCCGCGCAACGCATCGCCGATTTACATCAGTGCAAATGTTGCAGGATGTGTCAGGCCTTTCTGCTGCGACGCTGCAGAAGCTTGCGCAGGCGGATGCGTTTCGATCGATGGGTCTTGATCGGCAGCAAGCACTTTGGCAAATCATGGCGCTGCGGGATCGCGAGCGTCCGCTTTGGGAGATGCATTCCGATGCACCTTCCCCCTCGGCAGGCATTGATGCATGCACAAAGGTATCGAGCGTGGCGTCCGAAGATTCAAGTGCTGCATCATCCACGCACTTGTCTTCAGACACGCTTGTCAAGCGTACGGGCAGCCGCAACCCATCGAGTGATCCATTCGCTGATGCAGCCGTCGAATCACCCGTGTATCGCGGCTCTCCACAGACAGCGCCGCCACCAATGTCCGAGGTATCTCAAGCGCCTTGCTCGCCCGTGGCGTTTGTCGATGACTATGAGCCAGCGCTGCCACGCGTTTCTGAACTCGCGCAAGTCGCGCGTGATTACAGCGCGACAGGGCTTTCCCTCAAATGCCATCCGATTTCCTGCATTCGAGTGGAGATCGAGCGATTGGGATGCGTTCCTTGCGCGCGGCTTGCGGATGCTTCGCAACTACCCTGCGGAGCGCCCGTCGGCGTCGCTGGCCTTGTGACGGTTCGACAACGACCGCAAACAGCGAAGGGCATCCTTTTCGTCACGCTGGAGGATGAAACCGGCATCGCCAATCTCATCGTGCGAAAGCGTGTGTATGAACGCTTTCGTCGCGTTGCTCGTATGTCGGTTGTGTTACTCGCGCGCGGCACTGTTGAGCGTAGGCATGGGGTTGTGCATGTCCTTGTGGGCGGACTTCGTGATGTGGGAGAGTTGCTCACATCGAAGGCGTGAGATCGGGCACGCTCGGTGCAAGCAGATGCGGCGGCACGCGAATGAGAGAGCGCGCAGTGCCGGTCCCAGCGAGAGCGCGAGCTGCATGTATGCAACACCGATGAAGGATCAGTGCGCGGCGAGGAAAAAAATCCGTCCGGCACACGGAAACATCGTGTGCCGGACGGACGCACATCAGCTCCGGGGGGCAACCTTCGCTAATGCTCAACCAACATAGGTTGAGAAATCTGGGGGACGAGAAATTTGGAATGGTGCTGGGTGTGAAGTGAAGCAGCCGAAAGCCTCACCTCAGACGCGCAAGATTGCGGATGACGTTGCCGGACGAGGCCGGTGAGTCATCACGAGTAAGAAGGCTACTGACTGGATCGAGTTTGTCGAGAGAATTCTTCCATGTCTCGAAAAATTCCGCGCCCTTGGGTCACGCAGGAGCAGCATGAGTCGCAGCTCACGCGGGAAGTCAAGGTTAGAAACAAGGAGCGTTTCGGAGCGATCCGCGGCGCTCGATCGCTCGACAGGCGGAAGTCCACCGTTCGTCCCACGACACACATCCGAACCGTCGCAACGGTTAGCTGGGCTTGGGAGCCGATGGTGCGGTTGCGGGAGAGGGAAGGCTCGGCGGCTTGCCTTCCGCGCTTGGCGTGGTTGGAGTCTTTGTTGGCGATGAGGGTGCCGGTGGCGCGATCGAGGTCTTGGGCTTCACAGGGTAGTTACTGAAGAGCGGCGGCTCGACCGGTTTGGGGGGAACGACCGTCGTTGGCGCTGGCGTCGGCTTGGAGGCATTTCCTGTTGCGGCTGTCGCGGCCGCTGGCGCGCTTGCTTTCTTTGTCGAGCTCGGCGATGCGGGTGCAGTCGTCGCAGCGCGCGTTGCTGCCGGAGCGGTTGTCGAAGGCGATGCGGAATTGGCGGTGTTGACAAGCGGGGTTCGCGCGGGATTCGTCGGCGATGCTGCGGTTGTCGTCGGAGTCGCAGCGTGACCTGCGGCGGTGTTGCCAACCGGCGATTGGCTCACGATTGGAGTCGAGATTGGACTTGCCGTTGGGCTTGCGGCGGCACTCTGCGTTGCAGTCGCGTCGGTTGCTGAAGCCGCCGCCGTCGTTGAATCTGGAGTTGTCGGCGCGCCTGCGGTGGACTCCGAGTTCGTTGCTCGCGTGACGGTCGTCGGCGCTTGCGAGATGGGGCTCCCGCGTAGCGATGCTGGAAGCGGGGCCGCCGCGTACATCGGGTCGTTCATTCGCGGCTTCAGATCGCGGGGAGCCATCAGGGGGGCGCCTGTTCCTGTCACATTGGCGCAACCGACGAGTGCGGCACTGGCAATGGTGAAGAGGACAACCGATCGCAAGCGAGTGCACCCGATTGCGTGCGTGCGTCTCGCTCCGCACTGCGCGTTGTCGCTCGTGGAAATCATTTCGACAGCATACGCCACGCGTCGGTTCAGGAGTGAGCCTGCTTCAAGCGCGGGTTCAAGTGCGAGTCGCCGAACTCTGCTCGGTCGTGGATGCCCAGGCGTGCAGAGAACTACTGCCCCTCGGCGCCAAGCCCGCGGTGAGGCTCTGCATGCTCTTCTGCCTCAACGACATCTTGCGGGGTTTCCGTCAGTCGGCCGAGCTTTCGTAGTTCAGGAAACATCCACGCGACGAATCCAGCGATCAAAACAGTGCCAACTCCACCACTGGTCGCCGAAATCACGGGGCTCAACCACTGTGCGACGAGTCCGCTTTCGAAGCTTCCGACCTCATTGGAACATTCAATGAAGACGGAGTTGACTGCGGTGGTCCGTCCTCGAAGCCCGTCTGGCGTTCTCATCTGAATGAGTACATGGCGAACGACAACGCTGATGTTGTCAAGCGCACCCGAGACCGCGAGCGCGACCATCGACAGCCAGAAGGATGTACTCAGCCCGAAGACGATCATGCATATTCCAAATCCGACGACCGACCACAAGAGCGCGCTGCCCGCGCGCGTGAATCCGCTCCGCATCGTGAGCCACCCAGCCATCGCGAGCGCCCCGATGTACGGGGCGGCACGCAGTGCCCCGAGACCGACAGCGTCGACATGCAGAATCTTGTCGGCGTAGATGGGAAGCAGCGCTGTCGCGCCTCCGAAGAGAACTGCCAAGAGGTCGAGGACGAGAGCGCCAAGAATCGTCTTCTCTTTCCAAATGAACTCGGCCCCTTCCATCAGTCCGCGGATGCCCGGAGCGGACTTGCGTAGAGCAACCGGTCGCGGTTTCAGAAAGAGGGCGGTGATGGCGAAGATGACGCACGCGACGCTCGTGACCAGATAGCACAGGGATGTCGAACCTGTCCACCAGATAATGCCACCCGCAACGAGCGGACCGGCGATCGCTGCAAACTGAAAGAAACCCGACTGCCACGCGATGGCGTTTTCAAACCCGCACTCTGGAAGCAGGCTCGGGAGGAGTGCGCCTCTGGATGGCGCGTTGAAACTGCGTACGCAGCCACTCAGCAGGAGCAAGAGATAGGTCGCAAGCAGGGGAGTTTCCGAAGCACTTGCGATGGCGAGTGAGAGTGCCACGAGTGCGAATCCGAACTGTGTAATCGCGAGCACTCGCTTGCGATCGGCCTTGTCGACGATCGTTCCCGCGGGCAGCGTCAAAAGAATGACCGGCAATGCGCGCGCGAGACCCGCGAGGCCGAGCAGAAACGCATCATGCGTGCGATCCCAAATCTCCCACGCCAGCGCGGTCGACATGATCTGCAACCCCGTGCTCGAGCACACGAATCCGGCCGCATAGAGGCGGTAGTTTGCGACCCGAAGTGCGGCGAACGGATCGTGCTTCGCAGGCTTTGTCGCGGCGGTTGTCGGGATCGGTGGTGGAGTCGACATGCGTGTGTGGGGCGGGCAGTCTACGAAGCGAAGCGATCGGATTGGGAGCGGTGCCGCAACCAGATTGCAAGATCATCGCTACGCTCTCAGCATGTCAATCCCACGACGCGATTTCCTTGCGAACGCACCTCCGCAACTCCCGGCGCATCTCATCGTCGCGTTGCTCGCACTGTCCCTGACTGTGGCGATTGGTTGCCAGAATCGCAAAGTCAGCGTCGAGATCACCGCCCATTCGGACGGCGCGACTCGCACCTTTGCGACGAATGACACGCATTCGGATGCACTCGCTTCCGTCACGCAGGCGTACGGCAACGCGGGAGTTCCCGACGCAGAGTTGGGACGACGGTTCACGGGCACCTTTTCGGAGGACGCGCTGCCGAGTGAGATCGGCAATCGCGGCGCGATTGGTACGGTGCAGAGTTCTCTCGGCACCTCGAGTCTGTATTACGAGCAGTTCGCCGCAAGGCGTGATGAGTGGAGTGCGTTCAAAGAGCGTGTCGAAGCGGGCTTGCTTTGGGTGCGAATCGTCGGGCGGTTCATCGAAACGCGGAAGATGCAGGACGAGCCAACACGCGCGGCGTTTCATGCTTGGTGGAACGACGAGATCGTGCCATGTGCGAGTGACTTCTACTTGATGTACTCCGGCATGCAGGCGGTGATCCAGGCGCAGCGAATCGGAGCAAAGCCTCGACGCGGAACGGACTTTTCGCCTCTGACGAGCGACGAGGTGTTTCGGAGGACCGTGCTCCAACCACTCTTGCTTGCCCTCGCCGAACGAGGCCTCATCACCGCGAATGAACTCGCGTGGATTCAAGCGGCAGGAATGGACGGTTTCGCCAGCGCGCGGGAACGGGCGAGCCTTATCGAGAAAGTTCTCATGCCGGCGCTCCTGCGCGTGGTGCATAGGTTCGATCCTTCCGTGAAAGAACTCACGGCCGTAGGACTCGCGCCCCTTGGATTGGAGTTTCTGCTCTGGCTCAAAATGTCACGCGACTTCAAGGACCTCGTCCTGGCTTCCGATGCGATTCCGTTGGTAACGAAGCAGGCGATTCGAAACGGCGTTTGGGACTTCAAACTTCCGCCGCCGTTCGGATTCGAAATCGACCGAAAGCCCAAGGTGACCGAGGCGCTTGTGAAGCTCAATCTCCAAGCGGCGCCAATCCTCTCCAACGGCGCGTACGACGCCGACGCGAAGCAGATCGTTTTTCGAGGTGACTTCTACGAGGCAAGCGCGCGTTACGCGCCGTACAACGCGCCCTATTACGCGATGTGGTCTCTTCCATCCCAGCGGCAAGAGTCTGTGTTCCACGGCGTAATCCTCGAGGGGGATGCGCTCGCATCCTATTGTGCGTGGGAACTTGCGCTCGCGGAGGACCAACGCGTGATCTGGGAAGCGGCGCTTGCGCAGATTGCGTCCACGGGTGAGGCCACGGATGCATATGCATTTCTGTCGTCGACTGCAACCTCGCATCCGATGCCGCGAGCCCTTGCGGAGTGGATCGTCAAGAGATGTGGCGCAACTCTGCCGACGGAGTACGGCCCGCAAGCGCTCCCCACTCAGGATGCAGAAAAAACGCACCCGCCGTCTGCGGCGGGTGCGTGATTGGGTGTCGGTCGCAGCGGCAATGAAGCGCGCGTCTTCAGAAACCGATGGTGGCCTTGCCGCCGCGCTTCATAACATTGGCCTCGCCTTCCCAGATCCCGCGACCCGAGGGCGTGTCGGTGAGCGTCATTTGCAGGATGTACGTGGATTGGGTGTCGCTGCCGGACTTCGTTTGATCCTGCAACAACTTCGCGGTGAGGGTGAGGTCGGGCGTGTTCTTGGCCATGAGTGCGTTGTCATTGCCACTCATGAATGCCTTCGCTTGTTGCGCGCTCTGCGCGATCGGGTCCTCCGCGCGACCGCCCGGACCCGCCGTCATGATGACTTCCACACGCCCAGTGTTGAGGAGCGCGATGCGAATCTTCTTGAGAATCGCATCGCCATCAAACTGTTCAGTCGTCTCATTCACCAAAGCATTGAGCAGCACACCTGCGGGTTTGGATTGGTCGCCGTAGCGCTGGAGCACGCCCGCGCTGATCATGCTTTGGGTGCATTGATCGGCGAGGAGGGACCAATCTTGCACATTCATCTTGCCCGCATTGACGATGACATCATTGCCGCCTGCGTCGACATACCGAGTGGGGCTCTTGCAACCGTTGGCGCATGGAATGGCGACGAGGAGGCTCATGAGAGCGCACGAAGAGAGTAGGTTGATTCGCATATGGATCTTTCCGATCAGAGTGGATGCTGGGTGTCGTACAGTTTGAGCGTCCATCGTGCGGCATTCGCACTCGGCGCCACCGAAGTGACCGTGATGGTCTCTTTCGGGTGGATGGAAATGCCAGTGGTAATCTGTGTTGCGGAGCGGATGGGCATGCCGTTGCCGTCGAACCACTCGAATCGATAGGAGAAATTCTGCTGCGTCGACTGATCGCTGTAGATGTCGACGGCGACCTTTTTCATATCGCCGTTGACCAATCCTTCGTGGACCGCGACTACATTCGCCTTGTATTGCAGCCAACCATTGGTGACGATTTGTTGAAATCCCCCATTGTCCGTGGAATTCACGGTGTTCACATTCTTGCAGCCCACGAGGACGCAAGCGGCAAGGCATGCGGAGGTCGCAGTCGCATGCCGAACGAGTTGATGGAGACTTTGGATGGAGTTGAAGAGTCGCATTGGGAGTGCCTTGGTGATTTGGGTCGCTTGATTGGCTGACGACATCGACGCTTTCGTGGTCGAGTCCATTCCATGTCGAAGTCTACTCTGCGGCAATTGGAATCGTGTTTGCTTCCGCCACCGCGACCGTCGCGGGCGCAACATAGTTTGGATAGACGAGGCGCATCGTCTGCGTCGAGACCGGCGCACCCGGTGCGGGTGTGCGGATGTGGATGAGGGTGATGCCATTGGGAATGCAGGCCACTGGCCCGACACGAACGCCATCGTTTCCAGTGAGTGTCACCGACCCAGACGCGGGCCGTTCCATGCGTGCGTACCAGACTTGCTTCGGCAGCGTGTTCCAAATGCGCAAGTCCGCACTATTGGTTGCGACCTGGTAGATCGCGCCAGCGAGGGCGACGAAGATCGCTGCGTTGTTGTTCTGTTGGTTCGCCGCGTTCTGTGCGGCGTACGTCGCCACTGCCTTGATCGCACTGGACACGATGGTCTTGGTAATGATTGCGGGAAGTTTGAGGTTGAAGTCCTTCGCGACGACGGCATCCATGTCGGTCAAGACAGTCCCTGCCACGGCCGTGCCGCCCTCCGGTTCAAGTGTGAACCCATTCGAGTACGCGGGATGGAACTCGAGCACAGGGAATGCTGCGCCGACATACGGAACCTGCCGAAGGAAGAGTGGGATCTGAATCTTGAACTCTTTCAGGCTCGGTCCCATACCGGTTTCATAGATGACCATGACCAATGGGGGCAGTGAACCCCCACGCGCTGCCTTGTCGGCAAGCACTGCATCCGCGGTCACCATCGCGCGATCGGAGGTCGGCAGCATGCCGACGACTTTGTCGAACGCAACCTTTGCCTGGGCGATGGAGTTGTTTTGGTTTGAGGCGAGTCCCGCAACCCCTTCGAGCCAACTTGCATAGGGGATCGCGAAGTCAGCGTAACCGAGCATCTCTCGGGTGGGCGCGTACGCCGTTTGCATGGATCCGTCGAAAGTCGGATCCTTCAGCGTCGCGGCTGGATCGAAGGAATTCTTCTTCGCCGCTTCTGCGGTCTTCTTCTCGAGTGCTTCAATCTCTTCGGCGCGCTTTTCGACGGCATCCTTCTGCCACATGTACGCGCGGCGAAGTTCGACGCCGGCCTTCGCCGCATCACCCATTGCGTAGTAGTTGAGCGCCTGGTAGACGCTCTCCATGATTCGGTCGTAGGTGGTTCCGATGTAAGGGATCACCGTTTGATTCGTGAGAATCGCCGCCGCCTCTGCACTGATTCGCACATCCGGTTCTTCGTCGAGGTAGGGGCGCATGCGGGCATACGCATCCTCAAACAACCGAACGCTTTCCGCGCGATTGCCTGCTGCCATGGCGATCGCGCCACCTTCAAGTGCGTAAAGCGTCCGATCCTTCTCGCTGTCCGAGCGATCCTTCAGGAGCGGTTCGTAGACCTCGAGCGCTTTGGCGTAGTCGCCCTTGGTGTACGCGTCGAGTGTCGGTTTCATGCGGTCCGCATGCGAACACGCGGGGAGCGCGATGAGGAGCAGGAGGCACGCGCGCCGAATGCGGGTGGAACGCTGCTTGAGCGTAGAAGTGCTTCGCCCGATCTGGATCATGGTTCTTTTCCTGTTTGTTTATGGGCTCTGACCCGCTGGAAGTGTGGGGAGGCCGGCGCCGTTGCCGCCCGGCATCCACGGAGACCAGAAACTGTTTTCGTAGAGCGGTGCTTTCAGTGGCTCGTCGGTGTCGACATTGATGTTGGACTTCTGACTCGACTCAATGGAGATGCGCGAGTTCTTGAGCATGGTTGCGTATCCCTCCATTTGGTCGACTTGCGCTTGCGTGAGTGCCGCGTTCTGTTTCATACCTTCGAAGAACGACGCCATCTCCTTGTAGCGCGCAAGGCCTTCCGCACTCAAACGCATGGGAACCGTGAGCGCGCACATGCCGTCTGGATTGCGAGCAAAGTTCACAGTGCCTTCAAAGGTTTCGAAGTTTGGTCGTGTGATGCGCAGCTTGTGAAGCCCTGTTCCCGCCTGGAACGGCGCTTCACTCGACCCCATGAGCACGCCGTCGACTTCGATGGCGAACGCTGTGGGCTCAAGTTGGTAGCTCCCGCTCGACACCTTCCATTCTCCCGCCTTCTCGCCGCGCACGATCTCCGGCACCGTCAAGTCCGCGAGCGCAGCCTTGATGCTGACCGCCACGAGCGGCAACTCGTCAGGCTTTGGCATCACACGGGTTGCGCACTTTTTCAAGAGTTCGCCTGACATTTGGCGCGCGCACTCCTTCAGGAGTTGCTCTGTGATCGCCGGCGATCCGAGGACGGGGTTTGCGCGCACAATCTGGGCGCTCGCGACACCGGAGAAGATTACCTTCCCCTCGTTGCGCCCGAGGATGCGATAGGTCGTGTCGAGTCCGAAGAAAGTGAGATCGCTGTGGACGCCGCGCGCGGAATCATTCCACACTCGCACATCTTCGGAAGGCGCGTCAATCGACGCGACAAGGACATAGTCCGCCCCCATGTTCTGTGCAAGCCGGGTCGCTGACGTGCGATCGGAAAGATCTCGGTCGATGCTGTCGGCGCCGAGTCCAGCGTTCGCGCCAGCGCTGCTGAACCTCGCCACCGCATTGACCGCATCTTCTCGACTCATCGTGGTGAAGCAGCCTTCATCGAGCATGGCGACGAGATAGTCCTCGAGGACCATGACCAGTTCCGGATCCACCTTCTTTCCGCGAACCTTGACGAAGATGGCAGCGGAATACGGGTGGGCAACCTCGGACTCGCTCGTAGGTTGGGTGACGCGGCCACTCGCGTCTCTGTTGCCCAATGGCGGCGGGCTCTCGTCACTCGCCTGTCGGCGCGGTTCGGATCTCAGCGCGGGCTGCGGCGCCGATGTGCGCGCGACACGGGGCTGGGGAAGTGCGGGGGCGCTCTCTGCTTCGGTTGGGACGGTGGTCACCATTTGCGCACTGCTGACTTTCGGACTCGCCGATTCCTCGCAGTCCTTTCGATCGGTGAGGCGCAGAATGCAGAGTGGTGCAATGCCGCGATCCTGCCCGCACACCGTTCCGGTCGAGACTTTCGGTTGCACGCTTGTGACACGAACGAAGCCGATCGCGACTTCCTCCTTTCCAAGGGACTCGCCGGTGTCAGGGTCAAAGAGTTCATCACCCGTTGCGAAGGCCTGCCAAACCTGACCGACCTTGATACTTGTGGTGTCGCCTCGATTGATCGTTACGACACCATCGCGAACCGCCGTGACTTTCGCAGGAAAGATGATGTCGAGGAACCGCTGCGCAGTCTTGTCGGCGAGTTGATCCGCGATACTGTTCACGACCGATTCGGTGAGGCTTCCGCCTCGGCTCTCAATCGTGTAGGTCGGATTCGCTTGCGCGTTGAGATCGCCAAGTGTGGTTCGGAAACTCTCGTAGACCTTGCCGGTGGTTGTGTCGAGAATGTCAGTGATAGCGGAGAGTCGAATCTGTCGTCGCGTCGCGGACTGTCCAGTGCCTTCGAAATTCGCGGTTTGGATTTGATCCTGAAAGTCGTCAATCGTGATCGCGGCGATGTACTTCACGCCGGCGAGTTTCGCGACCTTTGCCACGTTGGGGTCATTCGGGTCAAACCGGCCGCTCTTGAGCACATCGTCTTGTTGCTGCAGCACTCGACCGAGGTCGGCTTGCGCGATCACATCAAACTTACGCGAAGTTTGCAGCGCGCTGCCAATCTTTCGATCGAGGGCTTGCTGAATCTGCGCCAGTTCACTCGCCGTCCCGTGCGTCTGCGCGTTCGCGAGGACTGCCGGAAGGACAACGACTGGAGGCACGCCGACGACCACTCGACCTGGGGCGGGTGCGGGAGTGGTTCCGGATTGCGGCGCGGCGAAACCGAGCAATGCGGTGCACGCAATGCTCCCGACCGCAACGAATGTGCCGAGAAGTGACCCGATACCGCCCTGTGATCGATCCATGTTCCGTGTAGCCATCTTGCAAGCTCCCACCGACTGTTGAAGCCGAAACCGACGACGCCGATTTCAGAGTGTATGGCGGGGCGCCAGCGCCTGCAACCGCGTTTGAGGATGGAGAGAAATCTGACTTGCGCGCGCGGATTCGGGCATAATCCGCCGCACCTCTATGCATGCCATTCGTGTACTCCTCGATTCCACACTTGATTACGCCGGTCTCTTTCCTCCGGCAAGCCTCGATATGCGTTCGGCGATTCGAACCTACAGCGCCGCGCTGTCGAGCAAGGACCGCTGGATGCTCTCGCGGTTGATCGTCCCTGTCTCGCGCTTTCCGGAATTCGTGCTCGAGGCCGATGCGTACCTTCCTCGTGTAGGCGAGACGGGCGGTGTTGAGCCGTGGGTGCTCTCCGTGCTCATAGCGAGTGCTTCGGATCGGCAGATCGTTGCAGATCTTGAGCGGATTGAGCACTTCAATTCGCGGATGGAAGACCGCGAGTTCTCGCAGGTCTATGGCCGCGCACTCATCGACACGGTCGAGACGAAGGCGACGACCCCCACCGAAATCGACCGCGCCCTTGAGTATGTGCCCGATGAAATCTTCGCGTACTTTGAGATGCCCGTCGAGAGCGACCCCCGAGGCATGATTGCCGCAATGGCCTCGCTTGATGCTGGAGCCAAGATTCGGACGGGTGGCATTACGGCAGCCGCGCATCCCGAGCCATCGCAGGTGGCGCGATTCCTCAAGGCGTGTCGCATGGCGGAAGTCCCGTTCAAGGCCACTGCCGGCCTCCATCATCCCTTGCGCCATCTCGCGAAGGATGTCGGATGCAAGCAGTTTGGGTTTCTCAATGTTTTCCTCGCAGGCGTGCTGCTGTGGGAACACGAGGACATGTCGGAAACGGAACTGGAGTCACTTTTAGTGGAGGAGCGTGCAGAAGCCTTCGATGTTTCGCCGACTGGCATCGCCTGGAAAGATCGAGGGATTCGACATGACCGAATCGCGGTCGCGCGCGAGCGATTCGCGCATTCCTTTGGTTCGTGCTCGTTTGATGAACCGCTCGCCGACCTCCGCACCATGAAACTCCTCACGACGGTCGACGAGGTGTCGGCATGAGTTCGTGTGCTCCGAGGGCCGACGCGATTGATCCGCTCCTTCGTTCGTGGGTAGAGAGTGCCTGTGAGCCGCAGAGCGATTTTCCGATTCAGAATCTCGCGTACGGCATTCGCGAAGGTGCAGTCGCGGTGCGCATCGGAGAGAAGTACCTTCGCCTCAAGGATGCGTTGGATGCGCGAGCGTTCAGCGGAGGACTCACGGTGGCGGACTGGGGTTCGAGTTTGACCAGCCCGTCGCTGAATGCCTTTGCGGCGCTTCCCGCAAGCGTGCGGTCGGAGGTCCGGCAGCAACTCGCGGCGATCTTTGCGAACGGCTCGGCCGCACGCGCAAAGATCGAGCCACTTCTTTGCAGTGTTGGCGCGAGCGATCGCCCCGAGCAGCTTCCGTTTCAGGTGGGTGATTACAGCGACTTCTATGCATCGCTGCATCACGCGACGAATGTCGGATCGATGTTTCGCCCAACGAATCCGCTCCTCCCCAACTGGAAGCATGTCCCGATTGGGTATCACGGTCGCGCGAGTTCACTGGTGCCCTCACGAACCGCAATCGTGCGACCACACGGTCAAACCGTCGCGCATGACGATGGTCCACCAAGCTTCGGGCCGTCCAAGTTGATGGACTACGAGCTTGAGGTGGGCTTCTTTGTCGGGACGGAGAATGCGCTTGGCAGCACGATTCCCGTCACGCAAGCGTGGGATCACATCTTTGGATTCGCGCTCGTCAATGACTGGTCGGCGCGCGACATCCAGAAGTGGGAGTACCAGCCTCTCGGTCCATTTCTCGCGAAGAACTTTGCCACAACCGTTTCTTCGTGGGTGGTGACTCGTGAAGCACTCGAACCATTTCGCATCGCGGGACCACCGCGCACCGCGGAGGACCCCAAGCCACTCCCGTACCTCGATGATCCGAATGGATGGAATCTCGATGTCACCCTCGAAGTGCTGATTTCGAGCGAGAAGATGCGAGCGGACGGAATGGTCCCATCGTTGATTTCGCGAGGGTCGCTCGGAGACATGTTCTGGACACCCGCGCAGATGCTTGCGCATCACGCATCGAATGGATGCAACATGCAGGTTGGCGACTTGCTTGCCTCGGGAACGGTCTCGGGGACGACGAAGGAGTCTCGCGGTTGCTTGCTTGAACGGACTTGGCGTGGCACGGAGCCCCTGACGCTCGGCGACGGAACCGAGCGACGATTCCTGCAGGATGGCGATGAAGTCATCATGCGCGGGTACTGTGAGAAGGCGGGCCACCCACGCATTGGATTTGGAGAGTGCAGAGGAACCGTGCAACCCGCGCGAGGAGGATCGACAAGATGATCGTGACCACGACCTTTGATGTACCTGGTTACCGAGTGACGCAACATCTCGGCATTGTGCGTGGCATTGTGGTTCGCGCTCCGACCATCGGGCAAGGCATTCTTGGCGGCTTGAAGAGCATCGTCGGCGGTCGCATCGGTGCCTACACCGAGATGTGTGAGCAGGCGCGATCGGAGGCGTATTCGCAACTCGTTCTGCACGCGCAAGCAATCGGCGCGGATGCAATCGTGGGTGTTCGCTACGACGCATCTGATGTTGGTGGCCAGACGCACGCGACTGAGGTGCTCTGCTACGGAACTGCTGTCAAGTGCGAACGCATCTCTTGAGCGCTCGCGACTTGGAATCTGCTCCGAGCAGCAGATTCCCTCGCTCGCTTTCGACTGCGCCGCCGCGAATGAATCGCGATCGGCGCAAATCGGACGCTCAAGTGTTTGAGCGCTGACAACTCAAATGCCATCTGTGCTGTCAAGAGGTCCATTGAGGAGTATGGGTTCAACCAGCCGCTGGTGTTGGATGTCGAACACACCATCATCGCGGGGCACACCCGGTACAAAGCCGCCGTGGAACTTGGGTTGGAGAT
>SXUJ01000164.1 GCA_005790565.1 Planctomycetia bacterium | reverse complement strand
TCTTCTTCTTTGCAGCCATTGGGAGACTCCCTTGTAAAACGCTACGCTCTTTGCGTCGGAGGTGGAGGCAGCTGGCGTAGCGGTGAGCTGACTCCTCTTGGAGTTATACACACATCGGACGATTGAGGAAAGTCACTTGACAGAAAACTTTTTGCAAATTTCCAAAACGACCTCCGGCACGCAGTGTCGCATGGCCATTGTTGGCGCGCGTGGTCGAATGGGTCAGCGCATCCAAGCGCTCGTCCAAACAGACGCAGAGGTTGTCGTCAACGCATGCTTCGATCGACAAGAAGTTGTGCGTGATGATGGTGGAACAGTCGATGTTGTCATCGATTTTTCGAGCGATGAGGGTTGCCGTGGGGCCATTCGCATTGCCGCTCAACACAAGGCAGCGCTTCTCGTGGGAACCACTGCTTTGTCCGCGGATTCACGCGAGCTCCTGCGTGCATATGCGAAGCAAGCGGCCGTGATGGTCTGCGCAAACACCAGCCTCGGAGTTGCGGTGACACGGCATCTCGCAGCTGAGGCAGCGCGGCTCCTTGTGAGTGCCGGTTGGAGCGTGGACATTGTCGAAACGCATCACGACCGTAAGGCGGATGCACCGTCTGGCACGGCGCTTGCCATCGCAACAAGTCTCGGGGCCGGCGGCATGCCGGTTGCGGCCGATCGCATTCATGCGATTCGCGCTGGTGACACGATCGGCGAGCACGAGATCCGGCTCGCCGGACCGTTCGAACGGATCACCATTACCCATGACGCAGTGAGTCGTGATCTCTTTGCCGCTGGTGCGATTCGCGCGGCAAAATGGCTGAAAAATCAGCCTCCCGCGATGTACTCGATTGAGGATTCCATGCAAGCGTCGACACCCGAATCGCCGCAGGGATCGAGCAAGGCTTAGGGGCTCTCGGGAGTCAATCCGTTGGCGGCGAGGTATGCCTCTTTGATGCGTAGGTCGCTCGCCTGCTCAGGAACGCGGGCGCGGATGATTCCCTTCTTTGGGTTGTACCAGAACATGGCATGCCGACCGCCTGTAAAGGACATCTGCTTGGGGTGGTCACGGTCGCACTCGTCGCGCGAGGCGAGTTCAACCCATGGCGAGTCTTCGGGCGCAAGTCGATTGATCGGCGTCCCGCCCTCGAACCAGCGAGGATCGATGGACGCGGGGTATCCGTCAGAGTTCAGCTGATCTCCACCAAGCGTCGCTTCCATCGCGATGTGCGTCTGAATCGTGCGGACCGCTGCGGCAGTCGCGAGGGTCCGAAGCGCGGCGTCCTCTTGGTCGCGCCACCATCCGAGCGTGCCCAACCCCACAGCGGTGAGTGATGCGAGAAGCGCGATGTCGAAGGCGATATGGAGCGGTTTCATAGAGCAGGTGCGTCGCTCGTCGCCTCTATCGAGCCGGCTCAACCGTGTGCGTGGGACACCCTAGAGTCGATTGTGAGTGTGCAGCACGCAAGCGAATTCGCCCAACGCGGTCGACTTGTGCGTGGCGCGTGCGGAGTGGTGGGTTTGTAGTGGCGCTAAGCCTGTACAGTTCGCACGATGTCCGAGGCCGAATCATCCATCGTGGTCAGAACGCTTGAATGCGGCATGACGCTCTGTGTTGAACCGATGCCGAGCGTGAGGACGGTGGCGGTAAACTGGCTGATTCCTGCAGGTCACGCGACAGATTCACCCTCGGGATTGGGGCACTCCGCGATGCTCGCGGAACTCATTCAACGCGGCGCAGGCGACCTCGATAGCCGGCAACTCTCCGACGCTCTCGACCGGGTTGGGGAACAACGGGCGGTCGCGGCTGCCGCGTCGCACATCGTGTTTTCAGGCTTGTCACTGGGCGATCGACTGTCGAGTTCGCTTGGGCTGGTCGCATCGATGATTCGAGAGCCGAGGATGCCCGAAGATGCCCTTGCCGCGGTCCAGAGTCTGGCGCTTCAGAATCTGGAGTCGCTGACGGATGATCCGCAGCAGCTTGTGGGCATTCGACTGCGCAATCGGCACATGCCCGAGCCTTTCAATCGCAGTGGCTATGGCGAGGTTGGCGCCATTCGTGGTGCGACGATTGCACAACTCCGCGAAGCGTGGCAAGCGCGCGCTCGACCCGTCGGATCCATCTTTGCCGCCGCGGGCGCAGTCGATCCCGACGCGCTCGCGCGTGATCTTGATCGACTCCTGAAGGGATGGAGCGGTGTTGGCCCAACGCCCACGCCGATCGGTGAGCGGCTCGGTGGCATGCGACACGAGCGAGATGAATCGAATCAGACGCACATGGCGATGGCGTTTGATGCGCCAACCGAGGTTGACCCTGACACGATTCGCGCTCGCTTGGCCACCGATGTGCTTGGGAGCGGCACTTCGAGTCGCCTTTTCTTGGAGGTGCGTGAACGGCGTGGACTCTGCTACTCGGTCGCGGCGGGATACGCTGGCGGGTTGCACCGCGGAATGTGCACGATTTATGCGGGGAGCACGCCCGAACGAGCCCAAGCGACTTTCGATTGCATCATGGATGTTGTGAGCAAGTTTGCCTCGGGTATGACAGGAGATGAACTCCGTCGTGCCAAGACGGGACTGGAGTGCCGGTTGATCATGGCTGGCGAGAGCACGGCGAGCCGAGCGAGCGGCATCGCGGGCGATTTCCATCGTCTCGGCCGATGCCGCTCGCTGCAGGAGATTGGAGCAGAAGTTGCTTCCCAAACCCTCGAGGGAATGAACGACTTCATCGCCCGAAGAATGAGCGCACAGTGGCGTTCGACGATGACGCTCTGCTCCGTTGGTCGCGAACCCCTCGACGCCAAGGGCGCGGTGACGAGCGGCCCTTCCGAAATCGCCTCGGTGCGGTCGGCGTAGCCTTCCTGGCCCGTGAACAAACCGCTCGCGTGCCTTCTATACTTTCGAGTTCCATGATTGAGCTGACTGCCCTTGCCCCTGGAACTCGCGTTCGCGTCACCCAGCAACTGCCTCAGACACACACCGTCTGGAGCACCGCCGTGGAAGGCACTATCGTTCGATATCGACAGGCGAAGACCGGATCTTGGTTTGCGCATTCCAAGGGTGATCGCTTGTGGCTTGACCGTCTGGAACTGAAGAAGGACGACGGCGAACTCGTCGAACTCAATCTCGACCGCTACTCCGTCGTCGACGCGATCTGATTGCGCTTACTGAATCTCGCCAGTCGCGTGGAGACTTGACCCATCCGCCTTCTCAAGCGTGGCGGTCACGCGCACCACGCAGCCCGCGGCAATGCTGTCCGCCCACGGAGGCGCGAGCCGTGCGAGGTAGGTTGAGGTGACGCTTTCCCAGTGAGCGGATTGTTCGGGCAGTGTCGTGAGCGGGACCTCGAACGCATACTCCACTTGCGATGCGAGCGAGCCGGTGAGTTTCATGCGCAAGACTCCAACGCCCTTGCAGAGATCGTCCAATTGATCGCGGCACTCAATGCGAACATCCACGCTCGGTGGCGTGGCGCGGTAATCGATCTGGGAGAGCACTGAGACGCTGAGTGTGGTCGCAGAAAACGCGAACGCCGATGGTGCGCTCGGCGGAGTCGTTGTGGAGCTCGGCGGGGTCGTGGCGATTGGCGCAACCGGGGTATCCGCAATGGGATGAATCAGCTGTTGCATTGGATCCTTGACGGTCGGCGCACAGCTTGCTTCAAGGAGGAATAGGGCGAGCAGGGTGATCGTGGTGCGTGAGAGCATGAGAGTCGTCGCGTGGATTCGTCTTAGTTGTCGTGGCGAGAATCGTACTTTGCTTTCATGCGTGTTTGTCGATTGCTGAGATTGAGTTCAGCGCCATCAATCCATGCTTGTGCAACGCCGCTTGTCACTTCGAGCGGATGACCACGCGTCAGAATGAGCGTCGCACTCTTGCCGGGCTCGATCGATCCGTATCGGTCTGCCACGCCCGCGAGTTGGGCGGGCGTGAGGGTGATACTGCGAAGCGCTGCTTCGGGATCGAGTCCGAACGCAACTGCCGTCGCCGCATTGTGCGGGAGGTTTCGTTCGTGCGCAGGTTCATCGCCCGAGGCAATCGCGAACGGGATTCCGACTTTCGAGAGCAGTCCCGGCAATTCGTATGGCGCGCTCGGATGGAGTGCCTCGGACGCGGGAAGTTGATGGGTTCCGTTGACAATCACGCTCACGCCATGATTGCGGAGGAAGTCTGCTTCGACCAACAAGCCATTCGATCCGATGAGCACGGGCCGAAGCCCGCGTTCCTTCGCCCAGAGCACGGCCGTTTCAACTTGCGAGGCACTGCCGACCGTCATGAATACATTGTCACGGCCCTCGAGCACTGCGCGCATGGCTTCGAACCGTTCGTCGTGAGCGACGGCGGCATCCGAAGACTTGGCAAGGACCCACGCTCTTGCGTCATCGAAGAATCGGTCGATCCGCGCACGGGTCTCGGCGAAGCGTGTTTTCTGATCCTCGGGAGACCGCCGCGTCCACCACTGCTTGCTCGCTTCCACGAGGGGCCACTGCACCACGATGCCAACACGCGCATCCACAGTAATGTCTTCCGTGCTCCAGCCATTCAGTTTGATGACGCTTGCGCTTCCGCTCACGCTGCCGCCAAGCGGCGTGACGAGCGCGAGCAAGACGCCGGCATTGCGCGCGACGCCAAGCAGATCGCTGTCTGGGTTGATGGCGAGCGCAGGCACTGATTCCGGATGGAACTCGCCGAATTCGGTTCGATCATCCGTCGCTTCGACTTGCATTGTCTCAATCAGACCAAGTTGCGTTGCACTGGCCATGAATCCTGGAGATAGGTGCATGCCTTGCGCGTCGACGATATCGATTCCCGCTGGAATCTCGCTCGGTGCGGTGCCGACGGCTTGCACCTTTCCACTCTCGATCAGCACCCAACCGTTCTCGATGATGGGCTGGGAAGTCGTCGCGGTGTGAATGACCGCGTTCACAATCGCCACAGGCTTTGTCTGTGGACTTGAGGGCGCGGTGGAGTTCTGCGCGTGCGCAGCAGCGGTCAGTGCCAAGAAGCATGCGCACGGCAGGGCGGTCACGAACAGGGGAGTGTGTTGTGTGTAGGTCATCGTGCGGCTCCAGCAGTTGCTTGCGCGTCGGCTTCTGCGTCATTCATCGCGGTCGAGTTTTCTTCGCAACCACAGTCCCCAGCGTTCCGTGGGAACGCGGCGAGTCCGCGCGCGACGCGAGCCCACAACACATCTTCGCGTTCATCGAGCAGCCGTTCGAGAAGGCTTGTTGGTCGTCCTCGTCCACGACCTATGCGTCCATCTCCGCTCGCGCCGTCACGGCCACTGCCCGCACCCGGAGCATCCTCCGCCGCCGCGACCACAGCGTTGATGAGTTCCGCGCGGCGCGCGGTGGCTTCCGCCCACAGCGCTTGATCCTCCTGCGCATCGAATCGCCGCACGCCATCGACGAAGGTCATCTCGCAGCGCGTGAATGCGCTGAGTGGATCGCCGTTCCAGAGCGCAAGATCCGCATCCTTGCCGACTTCCACCGATCCGGTGCGCGCGTCGATGCGGAGTTGTTTCGCAGGATTGAGCGTGACGAGTTTGAGCGCGTCTTCGGGTGAGAGCTGGCCGTAGCGCACCGCCTTGGCCGCTTCGGTGTTCATGTGCCGCGCGAGTTCGTCAGAGTCACTATTGAAACTCACCACCACGCCGGCCTTCTGCAACATCGCGCCATTCCAAGGAATGGCGTCCATCACTTCTTCTTTGTACGCCCACCAATCACTGAAACTTGACGCGCCCGCGCCGTGCTTGGCGATTGCATCGGCAACCTTGTATCCCTCGAGGATGTGTTGCAGCGTGCCGATTTGGAAGCCGAATCGTTCGGCGGTCCGGAGCATCTGGAGAATCTCGTCTTGACGGTAGCTGTGGCAGTGCACGAGTCGCTTCCCCTCAAGAACCTCCGCCAGCGTTTGCAATTCCAAGTCCGTGCGGGGCGGCATGGTGCGGGCTCGGGTGGTCGGTTCCAGTGCCGAGTATCGCGCATGTGCGGCGCGGTACTCCTGCGCCGCGAGGAATTGGTCCTCCATAAAAGTCACGACGCCCATGCGGCTACTTGGGTATCGGCGTTTGCTGCGGACGACATTTTCACCCAGCGCAAACTTGATTCCAAGCGGAGCGCCCTGCATGCGGAAATGCTCTGCGTCCTCTCCCCAATGAATCTTGACGACTGAATTCCGACCTCCCATCGGGTTCGCGCTGCCGTGCAGTTGATTGACCGCGACGAGCCCGCCTGAAAGTTGTCGATACCAGTTGATGTCATTGGGATCAATCACATCCCCAATCCACACCTCAGCGGTGCATGGTTGACCGCCCTCGTTCACGCCGCCAGAAATGCCGGTGTGGCTGTGGCAGTCAATAAGCCCAGGGGTGAGGTGCTTGCCTTTCGCTTCGATGACGAATGCACCTTCTGGTACGGTGACTTCAGGGCCGACTGCCGCGATTTTTCCGTCGACGATCAGGACATCGCCTTGCGCAAGTGTTCCAGTGGATGCGAGCGTCCAGACCGTGGCGTCGTTGAAGAATACGGTGCCGTGTAGCGGCGCATGCGTCCGACCGAACGCACCGAGTGGCGATGGGAGTGTCTCCTTCGCAAGGCGCGACAGATCTTCCTTGGGGGCAGTCTTTGCGCTTGGCGCAGCGGTTCCGGTTGCGAGTTCGGTCGGAGGAGCATCAGGATTGGATTCCTCTGGTTTCGTGCTCGGCGGACTCGTCGCGTCGCTTGCGGGAAGATCTCCCTCGCGCATGAGTGCGACGACGGCGCGCTGGCCGAGTGCAGTTTCGATGACGAGATCGCATCCCTCGCCGGTTCCAGCGCCGCTCACGCGCAAGATGCCAGTGGCGGTTTCGTCACCGAAGAAAGTCGCGTCGCAGGTGAAGGAGAATCGCTCGCGATCCACTTTCACCCTTTTCGCCTTCACCGTCTTTCCTTCGGCGAGCACTGCACTAATGCGACTCGTGGCGAGATCGATCTCGAATCGTGGGGCACCTTCCATTGGGCGATAGATGCCCGCCCTCAGGCTCGGCTTCGGCTCGGGGAGTCGCGCGGGAGCGCCCGCGATCCACATGCTCTCGAATTCAGACTCAGCGAGAAAGGGATCGCCTTTACTGACGATGAAATTCGCAATCTTGCCTGGCTCGATCGTTCCTGCTCGTGCACTAATGCCGAGCATTGACGCGGGTGTGGTCGTCAGCGCCGCAAGCGCCTCGTCTTTCGTGAGTCCGTGCCGAAGTGCTTCGGCGAGCCTCTTGCGAAAGACGGTGCGATCTGTCAGTCGATTTGTCGTGAGCGCGATTGTCGCGCCGCCATCGATCATGCGTTTGGGATTGGTCGGTGCGTATCGCCAAGTAAGCAGTTCGGCGAGCGAGACGCCTTCGGACGAAGTTGGAGAAGAGAGATCCGGTGCGGTTGGGAAGTCAAGCGCGATGATGAGTGGTACTTGAGTGGCGAGTACTTCCTGCTGCGCGCGGAAATCGAGTCCGCTTGTCAGGACACTGGCGTGCAGATTGAACTCGCGCGCGAGCGAGGCGAATCGCTGTACATCGAGTTCATCGTTTGCATCAAACAGCACGGTTTGACGGCCGCGAACTCCATCGACGAGCGCATCGAGCGCGTCTGCTTCGATGGGTGGAAGCGCACCGGTTCCATCGGCGTGTGCGAATGCGTCGAGCGTCGCATCCCTCCATTGTCCATCGAGAAACCCTTGTCGCAACACTGCAATGGACCCCATGAGTGAGGATGGGTAGTTGGTCCACTCCTCTTCCGCATCGGTCGGGCGAGCGGGAGGCGCGACTCCGGGGGCGAGCGCACTTGGATCAAACGATCGGCGAGGCTTTGGGCCAACGAACAGCACCTCCTCCGCAGCAAGTTCAATCGCGCGGGGCGACGCGACGGTGCTCGACGTCGTTGCACCGACAAGGAGTCGCGTGTCGCTCGTGCCGCGAAAGATTCCGTCCTTCGGTAACACGCGCGCGATCGCGAATCCAAGCTTTCGGAGTTCTTCCGCTGTTGCATCGGGAAGCGTGAGTTGCTCGCCGTCAAGTTGCGGAGTGACATGCTCACTCCAATGCGCACCGGGAAGTTTCGCGAGAGACTTTGCGATCGCTGCGCTGTCCACGCAGAGCGCTGATTCAATGAACGCGGGGAGGATGCACCGATCCCGCGCGTCCCAGACGCGGTATCCCGCGGGCACTTCAAGCGCGACACCAACCGCTTCGACGACTCCGTCTCGGACGAGAATGGTCGCGTTCTGAATGGTTGTGCCGGGCTTGGTGGTTACCGTCGCGCCGACGATTGCGTGACGAGCCGGGTCGGACGCTCGCATGCCCACGACCGGCGCCGCTTGTGGTCGAGCCATCGTGTTCGTGGCGGTCGAGCACAGAGCGGCTGCGCAGAGCATGAGGAGCGAAGAAGCGTGCGGCGCGGCAAGCCGCGCGAGCAGGGCGGGTCGTGGCATAGATCTAAACTAACGACTCGCACAGGTCTCGTTGCTTCACACGGGGCGAGAGCAGGCGCAAAAACGAAGCCACCACCTTTCAGCGGTGGTGGTGGCTTCAAATTCTCGAGATTGTCGTCGTTCGCAGCTCTCGCCGCGAGGGTGGTTCAATCCAGATCATTCATCAGCTGCTCGACCGCGATGCCAAGACGCTCATCGGTGTCGAAGTCGCCGCGCGCAATCGCTTCACGCGCTGCCGCGACCTTCTCTGCTCGGACATCCGGCATGCTGCGCAGTTCAGACATCCAGCGGGCCGTCTCGGAGACCTCCACTCGGTCTTCGCCACGAACAACGGATTCTGAAGGTGCGCTCGATGCGCGGTCTGTCGTGCTCGTTCCCACGAATCTTCGGACGGCAGTCGCCGTTGAGATTGAGGGAGTGGAGCTCAGTCCAACACTACTAACGGTGCCTACATGGGGCATTGCAAACTCCTTGGGAGGCGAGGCATTGAGCCTCGGCTACCGGATCGAGAGTAACCATCCATGGTTCTCGACTTGGGGAAGAAGCCAGTCCACGCGAGCTGGCTTCCCATCCTGCCCACGACCTCATCGTCGGATTGACCCGCAGAACTTGAAGGATTGCTACGATCCACACTCCGTGGTGCTTCGGAACAGCCTCGACCACAACCTTTGCGCTACGCAGGGGTTGCGAGGATGAGCCGAAACGACGCGTTGGAATCGCTTGCCTACCGCTTCGAAACCGAGCAAAAACCCCCGTAGCGCCGCAAAACGCGATCATTCTGGCGCCTTCGAGTGGCTTCGACCCATGAGAGATTTTGAGTGCAACCCAACGCCGAACCGACTCGCTCCGGCGAATGCCTACTTCTGCAGAGGGGTCGGGTTTGGGCTCCTGAGCTCGGCGGTCATTGCCTTCGGTTGCGGCGGTGGTGGCAGAAAGCCAACGCCATCGAGCGGGGCGTTTCCGAAAATGCAGAGTGCTTCATCGCACCGCGCCGACTCGAACTCGCTCGTTGGTGAAGGTGACATCGTCCTCGATGATCCAGCCGCGTTTCGCGGTAGCGACAGACTCTCGCGTTCGGATCCACTCGCAGGCCGGAGGGCATCGCAAAGTTCGCAGCCTGCCACCAACGGTGATCGCGTGGCATCGAGCGACGACCGCCGGTGGGCGATCCTCCTTCTAAGTTTCACCGGAGACGCGCATGCGGACAGTGCGCGCGCTGCTCTCTCTGGAATCATCACGCAGTTGCCAGACCTTCAGGATGTGCGCATTGAGCGTGTTGGAAAGGGATCGGCGATTGTCACTGGTCGCTATGCGGCGCCCGCCGACGCAGAGGCGAAGGACGCGCTCAAGAAGGTCAAGACGATTCACGCGAATGGTCGACCGGCATTTCAATCCGCGATGCTCGTCCGAATCTAGGCGGGAGATCTCGGTCCACCCGCCCCATACGACCTTCGTACGCTTCGCGCGCGTTGTCCAAACACCAAACCGCTCTACACCTTGCAACTTGGGGCGTGGAGCACTTTCGGTGACGCGAGTGTCCGATACGAACAGAGCAAAGCGGCCGCGGAGCAGTACGCCGCGCGGTTGCGCGCCCAAGGCCTGGAAGCGTGGTTTCACCACGATGAGGACAGCGAGACGAGCGTCGTCACCATCGGCCACTTCAATTCCACCGCGTATGACTCACGAAGCACGCTCTTTTCACCTGAAGTTGAGGCGCTCTTTGACAAGTTTCCTGCACACTTGGTGAACGGCGAGCCGGTTGAGATCCAAGCGAAGGCAGGATCGGCGCCGAGTTCACGCACGCAACAGGCTCCTCGGCTTGTTGAAGTTCCATAGTCGGCGACCGCGGCAGACCCGTCTCCGCTCACCCGTAGGATGCGCTCGCTTATGGCCCGCGAACGACGAACACGACTCGATGCACCGCCGCCGGAGCGGGAACCCCCCAAGGTGTTTGACGGCGCGGTGGTGCTTGGGCAAACGGCGGCCATTCGAACCTTGTCGACTGCTCTCGCAAGCGCGCACTTTCCACACGCCTGGATTTTTCACGGGCCTCCAGGAACGGGCAAGCTTCTCGCAGCAACAGAGCTTGCGCGATTGCTTCTCGATGTCGAGGCGACGCCCGCGCATGTTGCGTCGTTCAAAGCGCCACGCGGCACCCGTGCTGCGCTGCTCGTCGATGTCGGCGCGCATCCAGACCTGCACATCATTCGCAAGGAATTGGCGGAGTCTTCGAGCTTGCGCGAAGTGCGTGAGCGCAAGCAGACCAACATTCCGCTCGATCTATTGCGCGAACTCATGCTCGGTGGACCGATCGGCGACGGGAAGTCGCTGGAGAGTCCAGTCTGGAAGACGGCATACCTTGGGCATGGCAAAGTCTTCATCATTGACGAGGCGGAACTCCTCGACGCGTCTGGGCAGAACGCACTGCTGAAGACTCTGGAGGAACCCCCGCCGGGCACCTATATCGTGCTGTGCACGACGCAAGAAGACCGCTTGTTGCCCACCATTCGATCGCGCTGTCAGCGGGTTGGTTTTAGTGGCCTCGATCGCGCGAGTATGGATGCGTGGATGCAGCGGGCGGAGATCGCGAGTGAACAGTGGGAGTGGATCCGTGCCTTCGCGGATGGGTCGCCGGGAGTGGCGATGCTCGCGGCGCGGCATGACCTGCAATCCTGGGCGGCTGAACTTGCCACGAAACTCGACGGACTTGAGCGCGGGCGATTTGACCCAAGTGTGGGAGAGTCTCTCGCCGTGCGAGTGGACGAGTTCGCCGATGGCGTGGTCAAGGAGAATCCTAAGTCCTCGAAGGAGGCCGCGAATCGTCTCGGCTTTCGCTTGCTCGCGCTGCTCTTCGCCCGTCGTCTGCGGGAGGCGATGCACCGCGCCTCGGTCGAGCATGACACGCGCGCACTGGCGGAGTGCGTGCGACGAACAGACCTCCTCGTCCGTGCAGAGAGCGAGCTTCGCTCCAATGTGAATCTCAAGCAACTGCTCGCGAATCTCATGGCACAGTGGTCGGTGCACTAATGGGGTTGCGATTGTGAACACAACTCCTGAGATTGAACGCGTCTTTGTCCTGCGCGCGATGCCCGTGATTCCAACCGGTGCGGAGGTTTGGCAGATTGAGCAGGGCTACTTCGATGCAGGCGCGACCGAGGACGGTTCGCCCAAGGGGCGGATTCGAAGGGTCACGCATGCATCGGGGAAACAACAGTGTTTCCACACCATCAAGCGGGGCGAAGGACTGGTGCGTATCGAGAGCGAACGCGAGATAGAGGCCGCAGAGTTTGATCGATGGTGGCCGCAGAGCGCGAACCGCCGGCTGACGAAGACGCGGCATCGTGTTCGTGTGGCCGGTCATGTGTGGGAGATTGACCAGTTTCACTCGCTGCAACTCGTGCTCGCGGAAGTGGAACTGCGCGAGACTTCCGAACAGATCGAGATCCCCGCGTGGATTGCGCCGCTCGTTGTGCGTGAAGTCACGACGGACGCGCGCTGGCGAAATGCATCGCTTGCGACGCGAGGCGTGCCTATGGAATCGGCGTCACCGCCGTGACTCGCAAGGCGGTGGAAACTACTTCAGGTCTTTCGCTTCAGGAAGGTCGCTGATTGACGCGATGCCGAAGACTCGCAAGAACTCGGGCGTCGTGCCGTACAACATGGGGCGACCAAGCTCTTCCGCGCGACCGGTGATCTTGACGAGCCTCCGCTCCATCAGGCTCTTCAGCACTTCGCCGCACGCCACGCCGCGAATCGCTTCGAGTTGCGCGCGCATGATGGGTTGTCGGTACGCGACGATCGACAGTGTTTCCACCGCGGCTTGGGAAAGCCTTGTTTGTGCTTTCACGCCGCGCACTCGCGCAACGATCGCGCCAAACGCAGGAATCGTGAGCATCTGTCGGCCACCGGAGACGGATTCGATCCGGAAGGCGCGCCCCGCTTGCGCGTAGGTCTGGTTCAGTTCCTCTATCGCCGCGCGAATTGCGTCGACCGCTGCCTTGCGCCGTGCCGCGATCGCCTTCGTCTCTTTCACAGGAGCCGATGCTTCACCTTCCGTTTCGCGCTCCTTCATGGGAACGAATCCGAGCACTTCTGCGAGGCGCGCTTCCGAGATGGGTCGATCCGCAAGAAGAATCGCCGCTTCCACGCGTGCGGTCAGCGGAAGATCCCCGCATGGGAGGTCGCTTCCCTCGAAGCGAAGGGCCGTGCCGGCGCTCGGTGCAGCAAGGTGTTCTCGTGCAGCGAGTTCACCTCCCGCGCCGTCGTGCGATGGCTCGACCTCGTTGGTCACGACTTCCGTGTCGCGGATTTGCATGCGGAGAGGGTATCAGCGAACGGGTCTTGCGGCCGCCAGCTTTGCACGCGCGGCTCGCTGCCGTCGCTCGATCGTGGTGCGCTCGCTGACCGTTCCTCGCTTGTTTGCATCGGCGTTCGCAGACTCAAGTTCTTGAAGAGCCTTCACTGGATCGATTTGATCAATCGGGGTGGCCGAGTCGGCGAGAATTGTCAGCGTTCCGCCTTGCATTTGGGCGAAGCCGCCATCGATGACGAACTGCTTCGACCCTGACGCGGTGTCGACGCGAACGACACCTTCGCCGAGCTTGGCGAGGAATGCGGCCGCCCCAGCTTGCGCCGCCTTCGAACCATCCCATGCGGGGAAGGCGACATAAGTCGCGTCCACTTCAAGGATCGATGCGGACGGGGTTACGAGATTGCAACGCAGTGAACTCGCCATGGTGAGATCCCAGTTAGGGGTCGGGGACTATATCAGCAACGGGTCTGTGCTCGGCGAACCTTGAGGGTGCGCGCAATGGATTCCCCGCAAAAAAAATCGTCGCTCGGACTCACGAGGAGCCGAGCGACGGGCGGAAAGGGACCGGATGGCGGCCAGTGAGCGGTAACTGCAGTCCGGCTCACTACCGATCTTGGACTTGCATTAGTTGCGACGCCGTCGACCCAAACCGGTGACGGCTGCAGCTCCGAGCAGCGCAAGTGCGCCTGGCGCGGGTACAGGTGTTCCAAGACCTCCGATGGCCGCCGTAAAGACGACCGTATCCCCTCCTGTGAGGCTGAAGTGAAGCTGATAGGCGATGTTTGTGATGAACTCGGGTCCAGGCAGTGATGGTGAAGTTCCACCAAATGCTTGGTAACCGATGGAGGATGCGCCCGCGGTGGTGCGAGTGATCGAAATGGGATTGTTGTGGAGTGAAGCGATCCCGACCCCGCCCGCGCTGCTTTGGTAGAGCGGCAAACCTGCAAGCGATGTGAATTGCCCACCGTTGGCGTCTGTGACCAGCGACCCGCCGAGCGAGCCGTTGTACACACTGCTCGTTGCCCCGACGGAACTCAGAGGCATCAAGAGGGTGATGTGGAAGTCACGAACGGTGTCGGTCAAGTTTCGGAAGGTGATTCCGCCTTGGTTCCATGCCGAAGTGGGTGAACCGTTGGCGAGAAGGTTGTAGTCGAGGCTCCACACATCACTCGCACCGATGATCGAACCGTAATAGGTTCCGGTTCCGGAAGCGGAGACGGAGTTGGGTGTCAAGTTGGACTGCTTCCCAAACATTCCCGTGTCAACGAGAAGCGAGAGAATCGGCGCGTCTGCCGAAGCAGAAGCCGTGACGGAAGCGCCAAGGCAAACAGCAAGCCCTGACGCCACCGCGGCGATTCGATCATGGCGTAACCACGAGCGAACCACATGCGTGATGCGGTTCATAACAAACCCTTCTATTACGGGATCTGAAAAACACAGATCCCTTGTCCCTCGAACATCACCAGGTTCCCGCCTGGTGACATCACAAACCTCCAAACATGACCTCTCTACGGAGAGAGGTCCCCTTTAACGGTTGGAAAGTAACGCGGAAATCGGGGGAGGCAAGCCAGTTGGGCGGAAAGCCGCGAATCGCGTCAATTGTGGGAGTTACACATTCCGAGAACTATGGGGCGTAGTGGTTGAGAATCCTTGAATCTCAGCATTGAAGCCCGTCCGTTCGACCCTCGAGCAGAATTCGTACTCCGGTCGCATCCATTCATGGAGTGTGTCGCGCATGGTCTGCGTGTTGGTGGCAGTGCGAATGGCCTCTTTGAGCGGCTTCACATGCCCAAAGGTCTTCCCGTACCACGCTATGCGTTGCCGCATCTCTCCAACCGCGCGTTCCGAACCCATGTGCCGCTCAATAAGTTCGAGATGGCGGAGGACGAGCCGGAGCTTGTGATTGAAACTCGGCTCAGGGCTCGCCTCGCCCGTTTGCAGGAGCGTGAGCGCCTGTTTGAATAGCCAGGGCGTGCGAAGTGCAGCGCGGCCGATCATTACTCCATTGCAACCGGACGCGCGCATGAGTTCCACAACATGGTGCGGCTCGGTGACATCGCCGTTACCGACGACGGGTATCGATCGCACTGCAGCAACGACTTCGCCAATCGCGTTCCAGTCGGCGCTCCCAGAAAAAAACTGGACGGTGTAGCGGCCATGCACGGTGACAAGCGCGACGCCGACGGACTCAAGGTCACGCGCGAGTTGCGGCGCAACGCGATGCTCTCGATCCCAACCAAGTCGCATTTTCGCGGTGAGCGGCACACGACCGGCGGAGTGACGATCGATGGTCTTCACCAGTCGTTCGGCGAGTCGCATCGTGTTTGCGCAGTCACGCAAGAGCAAACTGCCGCCGTGTTTCTTCGCAACCTTGTCGACTGGGCATCCCATATTGATGTCGACAACCCGCGCGCCATGCTCGATGGCCCAGATCGCTGCTTCAGGGAGGGGATCTTCGGAGTTTCCGTAGAGTTGCATGCCACAGGGCTGATCCAACCCGTTGGTAGACGCGAGTTCGAGCGTGCGCGGCGCGCCCTTGAGAATCGCGCGCGAATTCATCAGATCCGTGAAGGCGATACCAACGCCGCCCTGTTCGCGACAGAGAATGCGCATCGCGAGATCCGTCTGCCCCGCAATCGGCGCGAGAAAGAGCGGGGAGTCAAGTTGCACGGGACCAATGCGAAGCACAGGGGCAAGCGTATGCGAGCAACCCACTCTCGGGCGATACTCGCCTACTGCCTGCTGCAATCTGTGAGTTGGTAGAAGCTCAGGAGGAAGCCTCCAACGGCAAGCGGGCTCACATGCAACTGGCCGCGAAAGGTGCCAAAGCGCGTCAGGTGCAGGCCCGTCAGAGGCATCGGGGAGTGGAGCTTGACTTCAATCGAGTCAAAGGGCGTCGGTGGAAGTCCGATGCAGCAGCCGTCCCATCGATTGAAGGTGAGGAGAAGTTCATCGACGAACTGTTTGCGCGCCACTGTCGAGTAGTACGCGGAGATTTCAATCCACATCCCATCGAGGAGTGCAACCCACTTTGGAGGCGTGAGCGCGCCCGTGCTCGCGTCAATCGTCGTCGACGCGCTCATGAGGAGTTCCCAACTCACGCGATACGGATCCGCTTGGGTGCCATTGCCGGTCACCTGGTACTTCCCAGCCAGTTCAATCGTTCTTGCGTCGATTCGACGGATGAGCTCAACCGGTGTGCCGGCGGTGACGGGGCGCTGATTGGCAGGGCGCGACTTCTCGGTGCTCGTCTCAAGAGGCACGGGGAGAGTGGGCGGCGAGCCTGCCGCCGTCGCGGCATCCTCATCGTTCGCCACCCTCTCCCTGACATGCGTTGGATTGAAGAGGAGCACGAGCGCCGTCACGATGAGCGCGCCGACGAGTGCCCAAAAATACTTCATGTGCCGACGCCCAAACCGGTGCGGTGATCAAGCAACCCGAGCGCGTACAGCGCCGCGTCCCGCACGGCGCACATCGGGAGTTCCGCGTCGCTGAACTGTTCGCCGAGTTCTCCAAGCAATACCGGATCGAATCCTCGTTCCACGCTGACGAGTCCATGCGAGCCGCGAATGAGTGACGCGTCAAGGGGCGTTGGGTCAAGCAGCACGCGCATGCCGAGTCTTCGGAGCGCGAGTTTCAACGCAAGACGCGCGCCAAGAAGCGGTCGTGCAGGATCGAGCAGCAACTCGCAAGGGTCATAACCTGGCTTCTTGAAGATGTCGACGGTGCGCGCGAAATCAGGCGCCTTGGCATCTTCCATCCACCAGCCATACGAGAACCAGCGATCTGGCGCGCTGAGGCAGATCACATCACCGCTCCGCGCGTGATCGAGATGCGCCGCGCGTCGCGACTCTCCGCGGAGCACGCCCGCAACACCGTCGACGCGTTCGAGCGCCCGTGCAACTTCCTCCGCCCGTGCGGGATTCTTGAGCGAGACATGTGCGATCTGATGATCAGCCACGGCGAACGCCTCTGACTCCTGCACATCGAGCACTTCGCGCCCACCCTCGGCGCGCACTTTGAGGAGTCCCTGCTCTCGTAGCACTCGATTGATCCAAACCGCATTCGTGACGGGGACGATGCCGTACTCACTCACGATGAGTGGTCGAATATTTTCTTGTTCGCAGAAATCAAGCAGTGCGCCGATCACACGGTCAACCTCGCGCAACTCCGACAGAATCGAGGGGTGCTTCGGACCGACCCGTTGGAGGCAGTAGTCGAGGTGCGGGAGATACACGAGCGTGAGCGTCGGTTTGTACTCGTGCATCATCTGTAGGGCAGCGGCGGCGATCCAATCGGTTGCCGCGATGCTGGCACGCGGTCCCCAGAAGTTGAACAACGGGAACTGTCCGTGTCGATGCTGTAGCGCATCGCGGAGTTCGGGTGGATGGGTGAGACAGTCGGGGAGTTTTTGGCCATCCGCCTTGTACATGGGTCGCGGCGTGACGAAGTAATCCGTCGACGCGTGCATCGCGTACCACCAACAAACATTTGCGCAAGTAAACGAGGCATCGCGTCGCTTGGCCGTTTCCCAAATTTTCTCCCCTGCCACGAGGCCGTTTGATTGCCTCCAGAACTGGACTTCGCCGAGTGCGCGATCGTGCCATCCGTTGCCGACAATGCCGTGTTGATCAGGCGCAAGCCCTGTGAGCATGGTTGACTGCGCCGTGCAGGTGACGGCGGGAAGCGGGGGACGAAGGGTGCGAACGCCTCCGGTGGTGCGCGCAAACTCGCGAAGCCGAGGCGTGTGTCCGCCGATCAGATTCGGTGAAAGTCCGACGACATTGAGAAGCGCGACTCGCTGCACAGTGCCGCAAAGATAGCGGCTTCAAGAGGCTTCGATGCGGCGTTGTCCGAGGCGCGTGAGGATCAACAGGGAGAGGCACAGTGAGGCAGGGCCCCATGCCGCCGCGAAGAGCATCGCGATCATGTCGACGAGCGGGATGCACGCGATCATCCAACCGATCGCGTGTGGGCGCGCGAAGGCGCGCGTGGCAGAAACCTCGCCGCGCGCGAGAACGGAAAGAGCGAGCGTCCATGCGGCGAGCGCGATCGGAAGGAGGATGACGGGGCGCTCGAAGATGTGGTCGGATGCATCTTGCGCGTACGCAAGCATCGGAATGAGGGAAGCGTGTGCCCGAGCAAGCGCGAGAAAGATCACCGTCGACCAATGTGCGGCATGGAGAAAGTCATAGATCAGCACGATGCTGACGAGTGCAATGGTCGCGTTCACCACATCGTGGTCGTGCGTGAGGAATGCCAGACCGACTGCGGCCGCGAGGAGCGTGAACCCAGTGACGAACGCCAGCCCTCGACTGACGCGACCGCTCGGAATTGGTCGCGCTGCCCGTTCCTTCGTATCGATTCTTGCATCGCATGCGTCGTTGAGGATCATGCCCGCGATGTAAACAATGCACGGAATACACAAACCCAGCCAGAGCAGGGATGGAACGAAGAGCTGCGCCGTTGCTTCCCACGCAGAATGATCAACGCAGATTCCTCCGAGCACCGCACCAGCGATGACATTGGAAACCACCGTCGGAAGATTGGAGATGCGCGTGAGTTCGAGCCATGCACGGAGGGAACTCATGGGAGGACCTCGTAGCCAGCGTGCCGCAGTGCGGCGCGTGTCCACAGGAGCTCCTTGGAGATGCCGAGCGCGAGGTCATTTTCGCGAAGGTGTGGGGGAAGCACGGTCCACGCGTAAGTCTCGACTTCGAAGACCGGCGGGTCGTTTCGTGGACACGCGGCGAGCGCGGTCATGATCTCAGGGGAAGTTGTTGCAAGTCTCCCGATCTCTTCCAGGAACACAGGCACATGGAAGTGCGTCCGCCAGAGCCCATCGAGGTTGTCGTCGAGCGCAAGGTCGAGGTCGTCGTAGAATCGTGGCGTCCCACTTCCCACGAGGACCGAAGTCTGGTGGAGGTACCGATCCTCGGCGAACTGCGCGAGTTCCGCGAGTTCTTTGGGGGCCCCGTTACACGCGAGCGCGCTCGAAACTTGCACCTTGCCGACACGCACCGCGTGCTCCGCATAAGCCGCGAAGGCGTCGGTTTGGGATTCGAACATCACTGCGCTGTGACAAGTGTCGTGACAAACACCGAGGTAGCGACGCGTTTCTTCGGTGCGCAGATGTTCGCGGAAAAAGTTCGTGAGCAGCGGCGCGGTATCAAGCAGGCAACCCGGTTCTGGTTCAAGATCCACGGTGATGCGCTTGTTCGTGGTTGATTCAAGACGCGCGAGATGCTGGGCAAGCGCATGGAGGTTTTTCGCCGCGCATTGCTCTTGCGCCTCGCGCTCGCGGGGCGCTAGGTCGGCGCGCCAAGCGATCGGTAGCGTTGAAATCGATCCTGTCGATCGTCGCGCGGGAAGCAATCCCGCGAGAATCTCCGTGAGGTCGAGGGTGTAGGCGAGTCGGGCGCGGTCGGTCCAGTTCGGTTTGTAGACCAGCTTCTTGACAACGGGCTGGTGAAAGTCGCCATAGGGAAAGCCGTTGAGCGTGAGGATTTCGAAGGAGTGCGCGTCCATCCACGCGCGCAGTTGCGGGAGCCGATCTGGCTCCCTCAAGATTTCGCGCGCGCTTGCGGCCGAGAGCCACAGCCCAAGACCGAGTGTGGCGTGGGGATCGATGTAGTCACGGACGCGCGTGGCGTGCCTTTCAAGCATCGCAAGCGACTGCGCGAGTGAGGGGCCAGGGTGCACATTCGTGCAGTAGGCAAGCTCGGCGGTCGGTGGCATGACGGAAACAGGAGGAGTCACTGGCGCATTGTCGCAGACTCGTCAGCGCGATGCGTCAACGAGTGCGCGAACGACATCCAGCCCCGTCGCGGTGCATTCGGTGCGTTCGGGGTGCCATTGCACACCAAGGTAAAAGCGTCGATTCGGATCAAGAATGCCTTCAATGACCCCATCGTCCGATCGGGAGATCACTGCAAAATCCGCACTATCCGCGAGTGCCTGATGATGCCACGAGCGCACCGCGCCAGACGCGATTCCGGCATGCGTGTCGGATTGCACATCGTGAATGGCATCATTGCGATGGCGATCGGCATTCGGAATGACATCCGCGAGATGCTGGATGAGCTCGCAACCACGGTGGACGCCCATCATCTGCATGCCAAGGCAGATTCCAAGGACGGGAATCTCGTGGCGTTCGTCGAGTTCTTCCAAGAGCGCGAACTCTGCCGCCTGTCGCTCAGGATGCATGCACGACGACTGGGGATGCAGCGCAATCCCACGCGAAGTGAGATCAATGTCGTCGCCTCCAGTCAGAATGATCCCATCCATGCCGGAGAGCATTTCTCGTCGCAACGATGGACTGGGTGGAAGGATGATCGGTGTCCCACCCGCAGCGGTCACAACATCGAGATAGGTCCGGCGCAGTCGCGCGTATCCATCGACGAAGTCGGCAGTGATTCCAATGATCGGTCGTGGCATTGAGCTTCTCTCATTCGCGTACCGCGTCGTCGTTGCGACGAATCGGCGGCTGACTCCAAAGGATTGCGATCCCAAGCGCAAGGAGACAGCTGACCGTCGCGGCAACGCCAGACGCAGTGGTGCCGCAGACCATGAGGTCACGCATAGTGGTTTTTGCGGCGATACTGAGATCGCCCGAGTTTTCGAGCGTGACTCTTGCATCTTCATCTCCGCCCGCCGCGAGAACGACAAGTTTCGGGAGCGTCGGATCGCCTGCAATCTGCGGCGGAAGCGGACACGCTTGCATCGCGATGGCCGACACCATCATCAGCACCGCGAGACCGGTGGTGCCGCCAATCTGCCTGAATGTCTGGATGACGCCACTCGCTTCGCCGCGTTCTTCAAGGCGCACCCTTGCGAGCGCGTCTGTGTTTGTGGGACTCATCGCAAGACCAATACCAGCCCCAAAGAGCGCCATTCCCATCGCAAGCACGAGGTAACTGCGTAGCCAAATGCCCAGTGTCATGGTCGCCATGCCTAACGATGCTGTTGCGAGTCCAATGATCGAAGGCACTCGCACACCGACCTTGTCGTACAACCTCCCCGCGCGTGGCACAATGAGAAGAATCGGCAGCATCATGGGCATCAATGACATGCCTGCCATTGCAGGGCTGAACCCAAACACGGATTGCGCATAAAGCGATTGTTGAATGATGAGGCCAGTCATGGCGAACTGGACAACAAGGAGGACGAGCGCGTTCGAAAGAAACCCGCGATCACGCAAGAGGGCAACGCGAATGAGTGGAGTGGGGTGACGCAGTTCCCAGAAGAGAAACGCGACACCAAGTGCGCCTCCTCCGAGCACCAGGAGTGCGACAAGCGTGTCCGTCCATCCGCGCGCTGTCGCGAGCTGTATGCCCGCGACAAACGCAGGGAGACCAAGCAGCAGTAGGAGCGCGCCAACGATGTCAATGGAGAGTGTTTGGCGAGGGAACTTTGGCGGTTTCGCCGCGAGCGTGAGTGCGATGGCCGTGCACGCGATGGGGAGATTGAGATAGAAGCACCATCGCCAACTTAGCCATTCGACCATCAGCCCACCGAGTACTGGTCCGACGGCGAGGAACGCCATCGAGATGCCGACATAGATGCCCATTGCGCGGCCGCGTTCGCCGTCGCGATAGAGACTCGTCACCATCGCCGCAGACGCGGGTTGCATCAGCGCTGCACCGAGACCTTGGATGACGCGCCAGAGAATGAGCGACTCGGCGGTTGGAGCGGCGCCCACCATGGCGGAAGCGCACGCGAAGAGCATGATGCCCAAGAGGAACGCGCGAGTGCGACCAATCACATCACCGAGCTTGCCGAAGAGTCCAACGGCGCTTGCGAGCGCGAGCACATAGCCGTTCACCGCCCACTGCGTTTGCTCAGCAGTCATCGCGAGAGACTCCCGAACGCTCGGGAGCGCGACGCCCATGACGGTCACATCGAGCATGATCATCGAGAGCGAACCGGTCATCGCGACAAGCGCGAGCGCGCGGCGGGAATGTGGAGTATTGGCGTGCATGGGCGCGTCAGGAAATCTTGAATCGACCTGACTGCGACAGGAACGCGAGGGGGTTTTCGAAACTCACCTTTCGGATGTTCGATTCGCAATGTCCGCGTGCACGCATCTCCAGTTGCGCCTTCGGCACTGCAAGCGGATCACTCTGTCCCCAATCGCCGGCCGAATTGATCCAGAGTCGTTCTGTGCCGTGCATCTCAAAGATGTCGACCGCGCGTTGAGGCGTGCACTTTGTGTCGGGGTAAAGCGTCATCCCTGCCCAAAATCCTCGTTCAAGAACCATACCCACGGTGTGTTCCTCGACATGGTCGATGAGCACGCGACCGGGGTCGAGCCTTCCTTGATTCCGGATCGCATCCATGATGAGGCGCGTGCCTTTGAGTTTGTCTTCGAGATGCGGCGTATGGACGAGCACCATGAGATTGTGCTTGGCTGCGAGATCGAGATGTGCTTCAAGGATTTCGAGTTCGTTGCGAGAGTTCTTGTTGAGCCCGATCTCGCCGATGCCAAGGACGCTCTCGCAAGCCAGAAAGTTTGGAATCAGCGCGATGACCTCGCGGGCAAACACGGGGTCCTCGGCTTCCTTCGGATTGATACAAAGCCAGGTGTGATGTCGAATCCCGTACTGCGCAGCGCGTTTGGGTTCGGTGTCGGTGAGTTGCCGAAAATAATCGTGAAACCCCTGCGGGGACGAGCGATCGTAGCCCGCCCAGAATGCAGGCTCTGTGATCGCGACACATCCAGCGAGCGCCATGCGTTGGTAGTCGTCCGTGGTTCGACTGACCATATGAATGTGTGGGTCGATGTACATCAACGCGCTCCAGCCGAAGTTGGAGGCACCGCGCCTGTCGCGCTCTTCGTGTGCGCGTGTGCAATTGGTTCCCGCGTGTGATCAGAGAGTAGTTCAAGGATGCGTTGTGTGCGATCGGGTTTCCCGTCGATGAGCAGTGCGCAACATGCGTGGAATGCGCGCATGCGGAAGTCGTCGGCACCCTCGCCACCCGCACGCTCCACGCGATCGAGAAAGGAGGCGACATCGAGGAGTCTTGCGCGATGTTCGAGGTACGAGCGATCGATCAATGCGCGCTTGGAGAGTAGCACTGGAGCGGAAGCCATGGTCCCCGATTCTAGCCTTCTCAAGATTGGCTTAGGTCGTCACTCCGTCGAAGGTTTGTCGGATGGCGGCTTCCATGAGAGGGCGGTCAATCGCATGTACTTCGTGCCCTCGACCAATACCGCCAAGCATGGTGATGGTGAGTGCGCCGCCAAGGTGCTCTCGGAATTGTTCAAGACCTTCGAGGATCGCCGCGCCGTCCGCGAGGAGCGGATGCGACTGCGGTAACTGCAGGTCGACAAGAAGCCGGCGAATGCTCGCGAACTCTTCGTTTGCCAGCCAACCCTGCAACTTCGAGTAACGACAATCGATGAGGAGTCCGAGTGCGACCGCGTCCCCATGCGAGATCGCGTAGTTGCTGAGTGCCTCAAGTCGGTGCGCGGCCCAATGTCCGAAATCAAGCGGGCGTGCTTCGTGTAACTCAAATGGATCGCCACCCTGCGCAATGTGTTCAAGATGGAGTGCGGCCGATCGTTGGATCACGGGACTTGCTGCGGCGAGATCCTGTGCGGCAATCTTGCTCGCCGAGACCTGCATTGCGTGAAAGAGTGCAGGATCTTTCAGAAGCGCGATCTTGACGGCCTCGCTGAACCCAGCACGGAAGACAGTGATCGGGAGCGTCGGGAGGAGTTCGAGATCGCACAGCACCGCCCAAGGCACCGAGAAGGAGCCCGTGAAGTTCTTCTTACCAAACGCATTGATCCCATTCTTGACTCCCATCGCGCCATCATCTTGGGAGAGAGTGGTGGAAGGGAGGCGCACAAGTCGCACGCCGCGATGCGCGATTGCGGCCGCGAAGCCAACGGCATCGATGACTGCACCGCCACCGGCGACAAACACCGTGGACTTTCGGCAAATTTTCGCACGCTCGATGAGTGCGAGTACCTCGTCCACAGTCTGCATACCGCACTTCGCGCGCTCGCCTCCTTCGACGACGAGGACTTCACTGGGCACCGGAACTTGCGAGGTGTGCGCCTGTGCGTACTGCACGAGGCTCTGTGCAAGCGTGGGCGTTGCTCGATGGAGTCCAGCATCGATGACCAACACTGCGCGGCGACTCGCTGCGGTCGGGTCATCACGGAAAATCTCGGCGAGTGTTGGATTGTCGAGCGATGCGACATGATGCGTGAATCGCACGCGGTGGACGAACGGAAGCGTGAATCGCTGGTCGAGATTCGTCGTTCGCGAAGATGTCGGATCGGTCGCGGGCATGCGTTCGAGTGGGTGGGGAAGAACTTGAGTGCGGGGGCGACAATAGTAGACCGGTCGCGCTCAGGTGAGCGAGGCTGAACCAAGCCGGTGCAGACAGATACTTGATGCGGTCGCGACATTGAGACTATCGACACCGGCCGCCATCGGAATTCGAACGAGTGCATGGACTGCGGATCGAGCGAGCACCGAAAGTCCGTTGAACTCATTGCCCATGACCACGCCAACGCGTGGGCTTGGTGGCACGCACTCGATGGACACAGAGGTTGCTCCCGCATCGGCGCCGACGAGAAAGATGCCGAACTCATCCCGTAATCGGCCCAGATCCGACGCCCAGTCCCGACTGATGACCGTCGGGAGCGTGGCGGAGTAACCAATCGAAACGCGGACCGTCTTGCGATAGAGATGGTCGTGGCAGTCCGGACTCAAGACGACGACGCCAACCCCAAACGCTGCAGCGTTTCGATAGAGCTGTCCCATGTTGTCAATGTTGTTGATGCCGTCAAGTAACAACATGGTGATCGGTAGCCGGGTGGTCGGCATGACCCGGTCAAGGGTGAGTGTCGCGACATCAGGGCGGCGGCACGACGCGATCACGCCACGATGAAACTGGTATCCCGTGACGGCATCGAGAATGGCGCGAGAGGCGGAATACACCGGAGTTTCTCGACTGATTTGCGCGTATCGCTGGGCATGCGCGTCATCGCAGAGGAGTGACTCGACGGAGGTCGTGCGGGAAAGAATGCGTTCCACCACAATCGGTGATTCGGCGAGGAAGCGTCCTGCCCGGGTGTCCGTTCCGAGGCGCGCCTTGAGGTCTCGATCGCGCACGGCGCGAAAGACTTCGAGTCGCGGATCGTCTGCGCATGCAATGGCGATGGGTGCGAGGGTGGAGGACATACCCATTCGATCGTACACTCGCGTCGTGCCCTTCGATCCCGAGCAGAAACCACAAGACGAGACATCGATTCCTTCGATGGGATCTGCCATGTCTGAGGAGCACCCAGACACGCATGGGATGGAAGAGAGCCGGGTGGAAAACCCTGTCGAAGATACAGAACAGGACGAGCGGGTCGCGGAATTGCTTGAGAAATCGATCGATGTCCCTGTCTTTGCGGATGCCGTCGAAGCTCAAGAGGCGCCTGACGCGGCCGACACACTCGAGGGACTCGGCATCGTGCAAGCCGCCGAAGTCATCGAGGAAATGGAAACGGAGAGCGCGGCCGATGCACTCGCCCATATGCATCCCTCGCTTGCGGTGGGCGTTCTTGAAGATCTGATTGAAGAGGACCCAAGCTACGCCGGGACGCTGATCGAAGAGATGGCACCCGACGATGCCACCGATCTGCTTCAAAATCTCCCCGATGACTATCGCGACCGGTTGCTCGGAACGCTCGGCAAAGTCGAAGCCGTGAAGATGCGCGCATTGCTCTCCTTCGATGAGGGGTCTGCAGGCGGCATGATGACCACCGACTACCTCGCCGTGCGTGACACGATGTCGGTTGCCCAAGCGGTGGAGGCGATTCGCAGGGCAGAGACGGAGGAGGAGTGGATCTATGTCTTTGTCGTCGATTGGCGCGGGCGGCTTCAGGGTCGGGTCACGATGAAGCGATTGCTGCTCGCTGAGTCCGCGCAAAAGGTCATTGACATTTCCGATCGACCCGTCGACGCCGTTCCACACGAGCTCGCGAAAGAGGATGTCGCGCGCGAGTTCGAGAAGTACGACTACCTTGTGCTTCCCGTGGTCGACGCAACCGACCGATTGCTCGGCATCATCACCGTGGACGATGTTGTGGACATCATTCGTCAGGAGAGCACGGAGGATGCGCAGAAGATGGTCGGTGCTGGTAGTGAAGAGGCGGTCTTCTCTACGGTCTCGGAGAAGTGGCGCGGACGATTTCCTTGGCTCATTCTGAATCTGTTCACAAGTTCCATTGCGGCGAGCGTGGTCCTGCAGTTCGATGACCTCATTGACTCAATCGCGATTCTTGCGGTGCTCATGCCTCTGATCGCAAATCAATCAGGCAATGCCGGTCAGCAGTCGCTCGCGGTGACGCTGCGCGGCATCGTGCTCGACGAGGTTCGCGAGGGTGCCTCCCTGAGCATCGTCCGCCGCGAGGCGATGGTCGGACTCTTGAATGGTCTGACTTGCGGCCTGCTCATGGGCGGAGTCGTCGCGCTGATGCAACACTTTTTCCCCGCGAACTCCACTGTCGACCCGACGCATTTGGGCGTCATCGTCGGTGTTTCGATGACGGTCGCGCTCGCGATCGGCACGACGGTCGGTGCATCACTTCCGCTGATTGTCCGGCGGTTGGGCGCGGATCCTGCGACGGCCTCCACTATCTTTCTCACGATGGTCACCGACTCCGTGAGTTTCTTTGTGTTCCTCGGCTTAGCGGCTTCGCTGCAGAGCTGGCTCT
>SXUJ01000163.1 GCA_005790565.1 Planctomycetia bacterium | reverse complement strand
GTGTGTGCATCGTGCGTCCAGGCGCAACGGCGGTTACCCAGGCAGCCGAAGCGCCGGTCGTCAAACCTTCAGGCCCAACGCGACACGAGCGAGCCCTTCCCACCCGATCCATCATCGATCCAACCTCGGTGTGCCAAGATCCCACACCCATTGGCGTCTGCGCGCAATTGTTCATCGCGCGGCTTGGCTCGCGCGAACTTCCCCTCCGACTCGAATGCTCGCCCGACGACCTCGCCAAGTTTGCTCCGCGAGATGGAAACTCAGTCGATGTGCTTCCGCGCAACGAACTAGAAGATGAAGTCGTCACCTTCGAACTCGTCTTCCGCAAAGGCGGCCAAGTGCTCGCACGCGAACACGCGCGCGTCGCACCAAAACTCCTCACCGAGGTTGGAGTCACAGTCTTTCCTATCGCACGCGGAACGCAGATCACGCAGGACGAGATCAAGTCTGAATCGCGCTGGCTCTCGCCGAAGATGAGCGCAGCCGCACTCTCGTGGAACGCCGCCGCTGGTCGAATCGCACGAGTCAGCCTCGCCGCCGGTGCCACGCTCACCGCGGCGCAAGTGAAGGACGAACTCGTCATCCACAAGCAGGACAAGGTGAGGGTGCGGCGCGAGGTTGGCTTGATCGCCATCGAACTCGATGCCGTCGCGCTCGAGGAGGGCGCGATCGGCGACACCATCTCACTCCGCACAGTGAGCAAGTCGATCCGAGGCGCAAAATCCACCAAGCCCTCGGAATTCGTCGCCGAAATCACCGGTCCTGGGACCGCCACGCTGCGAAGCGCGCCGAGTCCATCGAAGGAAACTGCCATTGTGATGCAAGGAGTTCATCCATGAAACGACCAACGCTGACCGTTGGCACTCCCTCACTCGTCGCAACGCTCACCGCGTCGGCGAGCATCTTCTTGACTCCTTCGCACACACTTGCGCAGGCTGCACCAACGCCTCCGCCAGTCTCTACACCCGCATCCCCTCGCGCCGCCACGCCCTTGCCGCCGCGCAGAGAACACAGCGGACGCGTGCTTCGACGAGACGAAGCACCTCCGCCGCAAGCAACTCGCAGCCTTGCCGCCGAGGCACTCGCCGCCGAGCCTGCCTTCGAAGCCGACGGCACGCGCTCCGACTACGGCTGCCTCTTCGCGGTCAGCGATCCTGAACCAAAGCTCTTCGCGATCCATGATCTTGTGACGATCGTCATCAGTGAATCGAGTCGCGGCAACAGCAAGCAATCCTCGAAGTCGAACAAGTCCTACGAGCTCGACGCTGGCGTGGAGGATTGGTTGACAAGTGACATCATCGCCCCTGGAGATCTCCCCGCGTTTTCGCTCCAAGCCGAAAAGGATTTCGAGGGCAAGGGCGACTATCAACGGCGTGATGACTTCACCGCGCGCGTGACCGCTGAAATCGTGGAGATCAAGCCGAACGGCCTCCTCGTCCTCGAAGCGCACCGCACCATCGTGCAGGACGATGAAGAGCAGACAATCATGCTCACCGGGGTCTGTCGACCCGAAGATGTGGACACGAACAATCAGGTGCCATCACACCGCGTCGCGGATGCGACCATCAAGAAGATGAATACAGGGATGCTGCGCGAGACCGGCGAACGCGGCATCATCGCGAAAGTCCTCGACGCAATGTTCGCGTTCTAACCATCCTCTTCCCTTGCGATCAAAGCTCAATCGCTAGAGCGTGCGCGGCCAACGGATGAGGTGCATGTGGTCTTTCGCGAGCGCGAGCGTCGCCTCCGCAGTCCGATTCGCTCGCGCGGTGCCCTCTCGGAGAATGTCAAGCACAAGATCATCCCGACCCTCGAAGGCTGCGCGTCGCTCCCGCATAGGCGCAAGCAAGGCATTGATCGCCTCCGCAACTTCAAGCTTGATATGCCCGTCTCCAATGTTGTCGCCGCGCGAATACTTATCTTCAAGTTCCGCGACTCGCGATTGGTCTTGAATGAAGGCGCGGACATATTGAAAGAGCGCGTTTTTGATATCCCCGCACTCTGTGGCACTCGTCCGTCCCGTGAAGATTCGTTTGACCTTTTTCTCGACCTCCTTCGGCGGGTCCGCGATGAAAATCGCGTTTCCGAGAGACTTCGACATCTTGTTCGTGCCATCCACGCCGAGCAGTCGCCCGACTTCGCCGACATCGGCGTTGGGTACTGGGAAAATGCCGCCCTTGGCGACATGGTCCTTGTCTTCCGTGTGCTCGTCCACGCCGCAGAAGACATGATTGAAGCGCCGTGCAACCTCGCGCGTCATTTCTAAGTGCGGCACCTGATCTTCGCCCACCGGAACGCCCGTCGGCCGGAAGGCGAGGATGTCCGCAGTCTGTCCAACGGCGTAAAGTGGGAAACCGAAAGAGTAGGTGTCGCCAAGGCCCTTGAGTTCGATCTCTGTCTTGAGCGTTGGATTCCGCATGACACGATTGAAGGGCAAGAGCATGGCGAAGAGGAAGGTGAGTTCGGCGATCGCAGGGATTTCACTCTGCACAAAGATCGTCGCTCGCGATGGATCAATTCCCATCGCGAGATAGTCGCGCACAATCTCGATCGTGTCGCGACGAACTTCTTCGCTCTTCTGCCACCGCGTCGTAAACGCATGGACATTCGCGATGATGAAGTAGCAGTCATGCGAATCCTGCAGTGAGACCCGCCGCTTCACACTGCCCACCCAGTGACCGAGGTGCAACTGCCCAGTCGGGGTGTCTCCGGTGAGAATGCGTGGTCGAGATTCGCGGGCGAGCTCTGCAGTCATGGCGCAAGATTAGGCGAAAAGGACGCCGCGCGAAGCATGCACTAGCCTCATGGGAAACCAACCGACGCGAGATTGAAGGCATTGAATGCAGCGTGCAGTCCGATGGGCGCCGCAAGCGAGCCGGTGCGCGCTCGGAGCCAACCGAGCGTCAATGAGAGGATGCTGAGGAGCAAGATCGACTGCATCATCGCGCCTGGGGTGATGGAAGGAAGATGCACGGCTGTAAACAGGGTGGTCGTTATGACATTCGCTGCGATGCATGAGAATCGAAACTGGCGCAGGGAAGGGAAGAGCATCCCCCGCCATCCGATTTCTTCGGCGATCGGCACGAGAAGTCCCGCGCTCAGTAGGACCAGGAGTGACTGGATCCCGAAGCCGGTCTCCTGGAGGCGCACGAGCGTCGCGTGCGCAACTTCGGGCGTGGGCGGGAGTCCGAGTTGGGACCGAATCGTCTCGACGAACGCGGCCGCACTCATGAGTACGGGTAGCACGACGAGCAGTGACCCGACACCGCAGAGAAACAAGCCGCAGTCGCGCCGGAGCGAATGTTGGCGCGCCCGAGCAAATGCTCGCGAGCGCAGCGCGAATGCACCGAATGAAATCTGCGCCACTGCCGCGAACGCGATAGGGACTCCCATCGCGGCTTCGCCTAGCGGCTCCGGTCCAAGGGCGAGCACGCTCACGGCGAACGCGCACGCGCCAACAAAGATGAACACGAGAAAGAGCAGAACGCCCAATTCCGCCGCAACGGGGCGGTGGCCGAGGTCCTCTCCGACCGATATAAACCGATAAAGCCGCTTTCGAACGCCGCGTTCAACAGTGACTTGTGCAGGCTGAAGTCCATCCATGAGTGCAGTGCTCGACACCATCATCGCCCGAAAGCGAATCGAAGTGAAAGCGGCCAAGACCGCCGTCACTCTACGCGAACTCAAAGCACGGATTCGAGAACTGGGGCGGCCTCGGAACTTTTTTGCCGCACTCGTCGACCGGCGACATCCCGAACAGACCCATGTGATCGCGGAAGTGAAGCGAAAGAGCCCAAGCGCAGGCGTGATTCGCGAGGACTTTGATCCGGTTCGCGTCGCTCGGCAGTACGCAGCAAACGGAGCCAGTGCAATCTCCTGCCTCACCGACGAAGCAGATTTTGGAGGTCGCCTTGAGTTCATTCATCAGATTCGCGACGCCGTGAAGCTTCCGGTTCTGCGCAAGGACTTCATCATCGATCGTTACCAGTTGTGGGAAGCGCGCGCTGCAGGCGCGGACGCGGTGCTCCTCATTGCGGAAGCACTTCCGGAACGGGACATCATCGACTTTCAGATCCTTGCGACCGAACTGGGCATGACCGTCCTGCTCGAAGTCCACGATGTCGAGAATCTCCTGCGTGCCATCAACATCGTCGGCTTCCCCCACCCGAGTTATTCCTTGCTCGGCATCAACAATCGCGATCTCCGCACCATGGAGACGAAGCTCGAACACTCGATGCGGCTCGCAGAATTGGTCGAGGACACGAGTGTGCTCGTGAGTGAGTCAGGGATTCGAACACCCGTCGATCTCGGCCGGCTCCGTGCGCACGGCATTCACATCGTCCTTGTCGGCGAGCATCTCATGCGACAGCCCGACCCTGGCGTGGCACTCGCGGAACTGCTCGGTCGATCGCCTGTTTCGGTCGATTGATCCAGCGAGGATCATGAGTCGGCCAACCTCTATTCACTCACGAGGTAGAAGCGGCCGATCACCGCTTCAAACAAGCTCTCGTCGACCCTGGCAAAGCTGAACGCTCCTTCCATGGTCCCCCATGCGGTTTCAAGCGGGGCGAAGCTCGAGTACTCGAAACTTTCCCCCACTCGCAATAGTGGTTGTTGACCGACCACGCCTTCTCCGCTCACCAAATTCACATCACCATCCGCGTCGACGATGCTCCATCGCCGCGATAAAAGGCGGACAACTCCGTCGGTCTCGTTCGTAATGGTCACGCGATAACCAAACACCCATCGCCCCAACGCAGGCTTTGACTTGGAAGCGAGAAACGCGGGCTCGACGCGAATGCGAATCCCATCCGTCACTCGCTCAGAGCCGTGCTTCGAAAATGATGCTAGCGGGGTTGGGGTCAACGCGGTCATGTGGCGGAAAGCGTATCCAACATTCCGCCCCGAGACGAATCGCGGCTACGCTTGACTGCCATGAATCTGCTCACTGCGCAACCTTCCGTCGCCATTGTCGGTGCTACTGGCGCCGTGGGACGCGAAATGCTCTCCATTCTTGAGTCCCGCCACTTTCCTGTTTCGACGCTGCGCCTCTTTGCCAGCCCTCGAAGTGCCGGAGCGGAAATCCCGTTTCGCGGGGAGATGCATGTCGTGGAACCGCTCCGCGAAGCTTGCGCGGACGGCGTCGACATCGCGCTCTTCTCCGCAGGGAAGTCGATCAGTCGAACCTGGGCCGCGCCATTCGTCTCGTCCGGTGCCTTCGTCATCGATAACTCGAGTTGCTTCCGCATGGATTCCGGCGTCCCGCTCGTGATCCCACAGGTGAATCCAAACGCACTCAGCGCGATGCGCGATCGCGGCATCATCGCAGTTCCAAACTGCTCCACCATCATCGCCCTTGTCGCCGTCACGCCACTCCACCGCGCGATCGGCGTGGAACGAATGATCGTCAGCACTTATCAAGCAGCAAGCGGCGCGGGCGCGGCGGCCATGCAAGAGCTTGAGCAACAAGCGCACGCTTTCGCAGCGGGCAAAGAGTTTTCAACACCGATTTTCGGTCGACCATATCTCTTCAATCTGTTCAGCCATAACAGTGCGGTGGGCGAGGATGGATTCAACGAAGAGGAACGCAAGCTCCTTCTCGAGACGCGCAAGATTTGGGACGCCCCCGCCATGCGCGTGGCGGCGACGTGCGTTCGTGTCCCAGTCCTTCGTGCGCACGCGGAGTCCATCCACCTCGAGTTCTCGCGCGCAACGAGTGAAGCCGAAGTACGCGAGCTGCTTCGGCACGCAGAGGGCGTTCGAATCGTCGATGACCGAGCGGCAAATCGCTTCCCTGAGCCTCTCGACGCAACCGGCGGGGACCATGTCCTCGTGGGACGCATCCGCATGGATCCGAGCGTTCCGGATAATCGCGGGGTGATGCTCTTTGTCGCCGGCGATCAATTGCGCAAGGGCGCGGCCCTCGATGCGGTTGAGATTGCGGAGTGCCTGATGGCGCGCTTTGGCGCATCGCACGCGAAGGGTTCGTCATTGGCGGGTGCTCAATAAGCACCTTGAAGCCTGCCGCGAATTGGCTACGATGCTCACAGAGTAAAGCACAGGACCAATACGCAACGCATCGCGTTTGGGGATTGGTGTAACGGTAGCACAACTGACTCTGACTCAGTTTGTCCTAGTTCGAATCTAGGATCCCCAATTCACCAACGAAACAGGCGCCAAATGGCGCCTGTTTCGTTGCTGCTCGGTTGCGCGAGGCCGCGCCGCTCGTCACAACCTTGGAAACTGCACTGCGCGAATTCCGCGCAGCCACACGCGAGGTCCTCCGGCGGAAGGTTGAAACCACGCCACGAGATCGACGGACTCTTGCTCAAGCGCATCGGAGTTTCCGCCCTCGAGCAATGACAGATTGAACTCGTAGCATGGGCCAACGAGCGCGCGGGTCCTCGCAGCTTGCACGGAGTCCGCCGACAACTCCCACTCGCGAATCGGAGCACTCCCAGGATGCGACGGCGTTCCGGCCCTTCCCGGCGGATAGATCGCGAAATGAAACGCGCCCTCGCACCAGTGTGGAGCAGGGTGTGGCCTGGCGAAGAGGAATACGGTCACCTGCAAGGTGTCAGGGCGATCGTTGCCATCGGTATCCACTGGCTTGGGCGCAAAGGTGATCGCAATCGCGTTTGGCAACGACGACACGGGCGGGGGCGCAACCTCGACTGGCTTCGCCGCCATCGGCGCTCCATCCGAAGTTGTGTGTGTGACCTGACAACCGACGAGCAGCAGGAAACTCGCAAGGCTCGACGCGCGCGCAAACTTGATGGAATGGGTCGTCATGGTGAATGCGAGTTTGCCGGAGCGGGAGTGGCGGTTGGGCTGCCTGCGCGACTCGGAGGCGTGTCTGTCGACGCGGGCTCACTCGCCGCGCCAACCGGCGCTACGATCGAGCCGTCATTCGAAGTTCGCGTCGACATGCCGCGCAATTCACCCTGTCGAATCTGTTCAACAAGCGCAGGAGGAAGCGTCAGCTTGTCGATCGCGTCGGCCGACAACGATGCCGCTGTATCCGGGGTCTCCGAGGAGGCGGTCGAGGGCGAGCGAACGACATGCGGTGTCAACACGATCAGCAACTCAGTCTTCGACGAGTTTTCCTTGAACTGTCGGAAGAGCGCGCCCACGAGTGGAATATCACCGAGGAATGGAATCTTCGTATCGATACGCTCAAAGCGATCGCTGATGAGGCCGCCGATCACGACCGTTTGCCCGTCTTTGACGGTGACCGTGGTGGTCGCACGGCGTCGTGTCACGACGGGGCTCTCAAAGTTCTCCGAGATCTGCGTGGTCTGCAATGAGAGCCGCGAAATCTCCGGTTCAATCTCCATGCGCACGAACCCATCAGGATTGATCGACGGCCGAACCTTCAGCAGGATTCCAATCTCTTCCGGCGTCACGCTCGACTGTTGTCCGGCGGAAGAGAAACTCACTGAGTCAGGGAGGCGCACCGTCTCGCCCACTTGAATGAACCCATCGGAGTTGTTTTCCACCATCACGGATGGATTGGACAACACCTGCACACGGCTTTGCGAGGCGAGCGCGTTGATGAGGAGTTCGAAATCCTCCGTACCGATGGCCACATTCGGCGTGCCCTTGTTCGAGAAGAGGGAACCGAAGAACGGCGCGCCCGTGCTCCCTCCGACACCTGGCACATTGCCCATCCCTGCGGCAATACCGACATCGCCGATCCTGGCCCCCCCAAACTCCGGCCCGAGCGCTTCGCTTGAATCAAGTGAGACTTCGGCGAGGAGCACCTGAATCAAGACCTGCGGTGGATCGACATCGAGTTCCTTGATGATCTCCCGTACTCGCTCGAGATACTTTGGGCTTGCATTCACGAGGACGGTGTTGGACTTCTGGTCGCCCACCACGGTCACTTCACGCTCGAGCAGTTTCGATGCACTCGGCAACTGGTCGGCAGAGAGGGTAGCAAGCACGCGCTTCTGATCTTCCGAGACAAACTGGCTCACCACCCGCGCGACTTCCACCGCCGCCGCATTCTTCAATGCATAGATAAAGGTGTCGCGAGTGTTTGCTTCCTCCTTATCAAGCTCCATGACAACCTTGTCGACCAACTCGAGGAAGTTCGTCGTTCCAGCGACAATCAGACTGTTCGTTCGGTCATCCACCGTCACCGAGAGCGATTGGCGGGCGTCTGGAACAAGCGAGAGGTCACTGCCAATGAATGTCCCCGGCATGGCGTTCGCGGGCGACACGGCGGTGGTCGTTGCGTTGGGATCCACGCCATCCACTGCATCCACCGGCTCACGCGGCTTGAGCACATAAAGATTGCCCTGCTGCTTAAGGTTGAACAACTCCTGCAACACCCGCGCCATCGAGTCGGCGTCGGCATTCGCAAGTTTGAAAATGCGGATGTTCTGCGAACCTGACATCGAACTATCGAGGTCGCGAATCATCCGCTCAATGAGCTCCATCGAATCGCGCGGCGCACGCACGATGATGGTGTTAGTGCGGATGTCAGGCGTGAGCGAAATGGAGTTCCGCACGGCTGCTGAAACTTCAACCTCCACCCCCTCAGCGCCATCCTCCGTGCCATCGAGTTGCTTGAGGTACTTCAAGATCGTCGCTTGCTGTCCACCTCGCCCCGTCAACCCGCCGCCCGAAAGGACGCTCTGCACCAATCCAACCATCTCGATCACATTCGCACTCTGCAGGGTGATGTACTTGATCTCCACCACCTGCGATGGCTTTGCGCCATCGAGTTGCGCGACCAATCGACGCAGCGCCTGGACATCCGCCTCCGAGCCACTCGCAATGACGGCATTCAATCGCGTCTCGGCACTCACTTGCACGGACCGATCGCCTCGCCGCCGGTTTTCTTCGGTGACATACATCTCTTCAAGCAGTCGCACCATCTCCGGCGCGGAAGTCTTCGCGAGCGTGATCACTTCGAATGGACGACCGCCGAGCGAATCTGCCGCCGCCTTCGCGAGCAAGTCAACGAGACCTCGCACAACTTCGAGATTTTCAATACTCGCGGCGACGATGAGACTGTTCGACGCGACATCAGCCCCGATCGACACTTCATCACTCGCCGTCTGACTCTCACCGAGTGAACGAGTGCGATCGCGCATAAGTTGTTGAATGCGCGGCGCGATCTGTTCTGCTCTGGCGGAGGCGAGTGCGAGCACATGCACGCCAACTGCGGGATTCGCGGGGAGCGCTTCAAGGCGATTGACGAGTTCAGTGATGGCTTGCGTGTCCTCGGGACCTCCCGCGACGAGCAAGCTTGAAGAGCGCGTGTCGGGAACGATCAGAGGCTTCGCGCGGCGTTGCGCCTCCGGTGAAAGATCCGCGTAGCGTCGTGCCATGACCGCGTTGACAGCCGACGCGATTCGATCAACATTCGCTTTCTTCACCGGCACGACCTGCACAAGTGCCTCGCCAAGCTCCGCAGGCGTGTCGAGTTCACGCACGAGGTGCGTGACCGTCTCATAGACATCGTTGCCTGCGGCGACGAGGAGTTGATTCGTGCGGTCATCCGCGATGACCGTCGCGCGTTGGAGGTCCGCTGTCTCAGGCTCGGCCCGTCGAAGTCGATCTACACGCGCGTCGAGCAACTTCTGCACCATGGGTGCGAGGCGCGCCGCGGATGCATTCGTCAACCTGATCGGGCGAACCTCGCGAATCTCGGGTGAGATAGCCTGATCGAGCGTCTTGAGGAGGTCCTCGAGCACGATGAACGAGCGCGGGCTGGTGGAAATCACAATAGAGTTGGTGCGCTCGTCTGCAATGGCACGGACGCGGTCCTCAGGGCGCACAACCTTCGACGCAATCTGCTGATCAAAGAGTTGTACGAGGAGTGGCGCAATGCGGGACGCACTCGCATGTGCAACCGGATAAACGCGGACGAGCGATCCAGGCGCGGCAGCCTCCACATCGAGTTGCTTGATCAACTCGACGACGAGATCCATGTTCTGCACGGTCCCGACAAGGATGAGCGCGCGGAGTGCTGGCTCTGCACGAATGACCAACTGCGAAAATGGCACAAAGATTTCACTCTCGATCGCAGCCACCGGCGTCCCGTCGGGCGCGGTGCGGGCCGCGCGAATTCGACCGACTTGCTTCTGGAGTGGAGCGGCCTCGGGGAGTTTCGTTGATCCATCCACGAGCACGGCCTTCAAGGTGTCCGCGAGGTCTGTTGGATCCGCAAACGCCAGTTTCACGATGCGAGGTTCCACCCAACCGATGGCGACATTGGAATCCAATCGATCGCGAAGGACTTCGACGAATGCGACTGCCTCCTCCTTCCCCGCGACAATCACCGTGTTCGTTCGATCATCGGTCGACATCGCGACTCCCTCAAGGAGCGCCTTACCAGTCTCGCTCTCGGGTACGGCCGTCACGGAAGAACCAGTCACTTGCCCGAGCACTTTGCCCTGCGCGAAAAGTTCACGCACGATGCGCGCGAACTGCGTGGACTGCATGTTTTCAAGCGGGAAGATGCGCACGACTGCCGCATCCGTGACCGGCAGGCGATCAAAGAGCGCCGCGACTTCTTCGAGCGCGCGCACATTGTCCGGCGTCGACGAGAGCAGCAGGGAGTTGCTCGTCGCATCCGCCATGATACGAATGGGCTTCTGGAGATCGAGCGCGATATCGCCCCCTCCCGTGCTCTCCCGCTGAATACGCAATCGCCGAATCTGCTCTTGGAGCGCCGTCGCGAGCGCGGATGGCTTCGCACCCGCTACCGGAGGTGCCACGAGTTGTTGAAGCGTTACCGCGACACTCGTCGCCGAAGCATTCCGAAGTCGGACGACGCGCGCGGTTCCCTCAGCCTCTGGACCTTCGCTATCGATGCCCCTCACCAAACTCAGGACGACATCATGATCAGCCGGATTCGCAACAATCACCAACGCCGCGCGGCCGGGGACAGCAGCGACCCTGATCGGCTCACTCACCACACGCGAGGAGGAGTCAAGCGGCTGCGCCTTGTCGAGTCCGATCGACTCGACAATCTTCTTCGCGTCCTCGGGCGCGAGATTTTTCAATTCAATGATGAAGATGCCCTTGTCCTTCGCAGGGGCCATCGCATCGAGTTGCAACGCAAGCGTCTTGATCTCTTCGAAGAGTGGACCTGTCGATGCAATGACCAACCCATTCGAGACCGAGTCGACCTGAATCGAAAGCGGCACGCCCGATTGCCGCGCGCGTTCCGCAAATGCGCCACGCAACGCGCCTGCCACGCGCACGGCGGACGCCTTCGTCAGCGGGAGTAAATGCACCGCCAGCCCATCCGCCGCCGCCTGTTGCTCAAGTGCTTCGGCAATTGCAAGAATCTGCGCGAAATCTTCATCCGTGGCTCGCACGATGATCGCATTACTCGTCGTGTCACCCACGATGCGTACTCCCCGATCGCGACCCGAATTGCGCGATGGTCCGTACACCCGTTCAATCGCGCGGGCGAGTTGCTCGGGATTCCCATTTTTGACCGGAATCAACCGCGCGGGCGGTAGTCGTGCGTAGTCGGGTTTGTCGAGTTCTGCGACCACCGCTTCGATGCGACGCATCGCTTGGGCGGACGCTCCAACCACGAGCGTGTTCGACATCTCGTCGGCGCTGCAGCTCACGAGGTCGTCATCGACGCGCGTCTGCGTGGGAGGAGTCGGCGCAACCGGTTGTTCGCTAGGCTTGGTAGTCGGCGCGGCCGGCACCTGCTGGACATGAAACGCTTCGTTGATCGCATTCGCGACGCCGCGAGCGTCGGCGTGCACGAGCGCAATCACGCGCAGTTGCCTCGATGCATCAAGTTGCTCGGTATCAAGTTTCGCGACGAGTTCACGAATGCCCGCCCACTCACTCTCCTCCGCCGACACGACGAGGGAATTCGTCCCTGTGTCCGCCACGATGCGCACTGACTGCTTGGCAGGCGCGTCGGTGTCGAGGGCGAATCGTCCGTAGAAATTGGAGAGTGCGCTTGCGACCGCAGATGACTTCGCATGCTCGAGTGGAATGAAGTCTGTAACACGCGGGGCGCCCGAGGGGACATCAATCGATTTGAGGATCTCCCCGATCGTGACGAACTGCTCGGTCGTGGCCGCGATGAGAAGTTGATTCCCCGCCTCGCTCGCGTCGATTCGCGGCGCAGGTTCGGCGTCCGTGCCTTCGCCAACGAGCCGAGAGAGCGTGTCCGCGACACTCGGCGCGCCGGCGTGCTTCAACACCACGATGCGATACTCGATCGGCGCCTTCGCGGGCGTCTCTTCGAGTTGCTTGAGCACCGACGCGATGACTTCGAAGCTTGGCTCATCGGCGGTCACAACCAGCGCGTTCGACCGTTTATCCGCGACAATGCGCGCGTTGACTTGCACCGCGGGGCCCGCAGGGTCCAACTTGATGGCGATGCCCTGCGTCCTCCCCTTGGGGTCGAGTTGCAGCGCGGCAGTCAGGATGCGAACCGCTTCCTCTGCCTTCGCATTGGTCAACTGAAATGTGCGAATCGTCGTTTCGTCCGCGCTCGAGGGCGAATCCAGACGATCCATCAACGCTCGCACCTGCTCAAACTGGCTCGACGGCGCATTCAAGACGATGCTGTTCGTCCGGACATCGGCGGTGACGACAACCCCCTGCAACGCGGTTCCTCGGCGCGCAAACTGCTCCGTAATCAATCGAGCCACATCGGTCGCTTGCGCCTTCTTCAAGACGACGATCTCGATGCGCCGCTCTGCTCCGGATGAAGGAAGGTCAAGCTTTGCCAACAAGTCGCGAATGACGCCAAGCTCTTCCGCCGTTCCGGCAACGAGAAGGGCACCCCCCGCCGCGGATGAAATGACGGTTGCGCTCGACGCGCTGCCTCCGGCAGCACTACTTTCCGACAGGAACTGGTTGAGTGACTGCGCGAGCTCTGGAGCCGGAACAAACTGCGCGGTCAGCACGGCAGTTTCGCGATTCGGCACGGCAAGCGAGGCGTCGAGCGATGCCAACAAGGACGCGACAGCATCCTGCTGCGCGGCGGTCGCTCGCACCACGATCTGCCGAGACTTCGGGCTTGCAAAGATCGACGACCGCCCGTTGGCGTTCCCCGATTGCGCTTCCATCGGTCGTGGCGATCGTTCACCGAGCGTCTCGCGGACAAGGGATGCAAGCGTGTCGACATCGCCGTTCTTCACGCCATACACCTTCACGACGCGTTGCTCCGCCTCCGTCGATTTCACATCGAGCGACGCGACAATCGACTCGATCATCGAGTATCGATCACCGCGCCCGGCCACGATGAGCACATTCCGCCGCTCATCCGCGCGCACGGAAACCGCGTCGTCTGCGCCGCCGCCGCCCATTTCCGAAAGAAGCGTCTCGACAGTGCGAGCAATGTCGGCGGCTCGTGCGTGCGCGAGCGGCACAACACGAAACTGAAACTCTCGTGTGGCCTCTGGCACATCAAAGACCGAGATGAGCTCCGAAACCTCGGCGAGGTCAGCGTCATTGGCTGCCACAAAGATGCTTTGGCTGCGAGGATCGCCCACGATCGAAATCGTGCGCGCACCTGAACGGGTACGGCCACCCGAGGCCAACCGCGCGCGATCGTCAAAGAGCCGCTGCAAAGCATCGGCGACGCGTGTCGCGTCCGCGTGTTCGAGTTTCACGGGGCGAACTTTGAACTCCGACGAGGTAGGGCGGTCGATCTCTTTCAGGAGCGCGCGAATCTCCGCTCGCACGACATCGTCCGCACGAACGAGCAAGACGCCAGCGCCATCCTCAGCGATCACCAATACTGAGGCGCGTCGATCTCGGTCACTCCCCACGACTACCTGCTCGATCATCTTCGCCGCCGAGGTCGGCGTCAGCGCGACGAGCGGAATGACTTCCAGTGGCTTGGCCTCGCTCGCGATCGGTTGATCGAGTGTGGTGATGAGACCGTCAAGATCCTCAAAGTCGCCAGCGCCGCCAACCACGATCGAATTCGTGCGCGCATCCGCGGCAAACTCCGGCGTGCGAACGACGATGCCCTGCTGCGAAAGCCCACGACCCCTCGACGCATAAATCTGTGTGAGTGTGGCGGCAAGTTCGATCGCCTTGGCATTCTTGATTGGAATGATGCGGACCGTCGGCAGTGCGGCGACCTGCTCGCGATCAATGTAGGTAATGAATCGGTCCGCAAACGCGATCGCCTCGGGCGAGCCGATGACGGTCACGGCATTCGCGCCTGGCTCTGCGAAGGCCCGCACCTTCGAAGGATCAAACGCGAGTGCAACCGAATCGTCCGTGTTCGCGCCGAGCGTCACCGCGAGCGAACGCAGCCGCGCACTGTCCGCTCCCGTCTGCGCCAGCTGTCGAAAAGACTCCGCCACACGCGCGCTTGACGCATTTGCGAGCGGGTAAGAGCGCACCACGACTCGCTCGGTTGAGGCTCCGCGCGCAAGCGTCGCGATCAGTTGCCCCACGGATTCAAAGTCCGCGTCGGTCGCGATGACAAGTAAGGCGCGTTGTTCAAGATCCGCAACGACAGCGACTCGCTTTGCAAGATCCCCAGGAAGTCCGCCGCTTGGCGTCATCTTCGCGATCGCCTGTTGCACGACGGTTGCGAGTTGTGCCGCATCGATGCTCGCGGGAAGTGGGATCGCGCGGACCCGCGTCGCGCCCTTAGGCAAGCCGCTTGATGCTTGCTCGACGAGCTTCATCACGCGCTCAATCTGCTTGGGACTGCCAAGCAGCAGAAGACTATTCGTGAATTCGTCAACCGCGATCGTGACGCCATCGTCGGCTTTCGTCGGCGCAGCATCCGGCTGCCGGGGGGGGAGCGCCGGAACCGCCGTCGGCTCACTCGGAGTCGGCGGCACTGGAGTTGCGGCTTGCACAATCGTCGCCGCAAAGAGCGACGCGAAGATTTGTGCAGAAAGTGGCGCTAGGCGCGGCGGCGCGTGCGACCTTCCCGACGCAGGCGGCGCTGATGGCGCCGGACCTTCGGGTTGCGACTCGTATCGCTTGAGCAACTCGTCGACCGTGATGACATCTACTCCACCGTCCTGTGAATCCAACATGCGACGCAAGAGCGCTGCGACCTCCGCCGCGTTCGCGCCTGAACCCTGGAGCGGAACGGAGCGGAACTGGCGATCGCTCGCCACACTCGCTCGATCTAACTTGGAAACGATTCCTTCAATCGCGGTGTACTGTGCCTGCGTCGCACGCACCAAGAGTGAGTTGCTCGACGCATTGACGCGGATGATCGGCGGCTGCTCCTCGCGGTCATCCATGTCGAAGACATCGCCGAGCGCCGCCGCAATCTCGCTCGCATCAGCGTTCCGAACCGTCAACACCTGCACGAAGCGCGGTTCACCCTCACTCCGACCCACGTCGAGTTGCCGAATCATCTCTTCCGCTGCGTCGAGTTGCGCAGGCGTGGCGCTGATCATGACTGCATTGAGTCGCGCGTCCGCGGCAACCTTCAGCATCGGTTCCTTCACCAGCGAGGCGCCTGAGCGCGCGAAGGTACGACCCTGCCGAGTGCCGTCATCAACGAGCAACTTCTCGATCAAGGGCGCCAAAATCTCCGCGCGCGCTACTTTGAGAAAGACGGTTCGCACCCGCGCGGCGTCACGCGGTCCCTGCACATCAATCGCTGCGATGATCTTGTCCGTTTCCGCCAACAACTCTGGCGCACCCGTGACGACGATCGCATTGCTGGAAGCCTCTGCACTCACCACGGGTTTACGGGTTTTTGGGTCGGCGTTACTCCGCGCATCGAGCGCTTGCTGCACACTCGGGGCAACATCGGTTGCGGACGCTTGAATGAGCGAGTACACGCGTGTTTCCGTCGTGCTCCCCTCCTGTCGTGGCGCATCGAGTTGCGCGACGATTTCGTTCGCCATCGGCATCAACACCGTGGGCGCGGTGACGATCACTCTCATGTTGAGCGCATCCGCAACGACGCGCGGCTCCGCAACCGGTAATCCCGCGCTGACAGCCGCGGTCAGCTCCTTCGGCCACCGCGCACGATCACTTAGGAGTGGCTGCAGCGAGGCGACCACTGTCTCTGGCGCAATGTGTCGAAGTCCGATGATCTTCACATCACTGCTCGGCGCCGCGAATGCCTCGGCGTCGAGTGAAGCAAGAATGCTCTTCGCGCGCTCCGCCTCCTCCTTCGATCCCACGATCAGAACTGTCGCACTGCCGCTCGGGACGCTCAGTTCAACCTTGCGTGCAACTCCCGATGCGCCTGTTCGTTCAAGGACGCGAGTGGCTTGCTCCGCGAGGCTCCGCGCATCAGCCTTGGCTGGGGTGTACACAAACCATGTTTGTTCCGCGAGATCGCCTGGAGAGTCCAACTGAGTGATCAACCCCTCCGCGACAATCATGATGCGCGAGGCGCCAGACACGATGAGTGAGTTTGTGCGCGGGTCGGCTTCGACACGCACGGGTGGTGTCGCATCCGGTTGACCGCGATTGCGTCGCATCCGCTCAAGAACGATTCGTGGATCGGCCTCCTGCTGATCGGCGAGCAAGCGTTGCACCAGTGGCGCAACTTTCGCTGCATCGGCGTGCTTCAGAGGAAAGGTCCTCGCATCGACCGCGTCGAGACTGGGCGAACTATCCAGTTCTGCGATCAGCTTCTCCGCGATCTCCAAGTCCGAAGCGCGTCCCACAAGCAGCAGCGCGTTCGTGCCACTCGCTGGCAAGACCTTCACGGACACCACTTCGCCAGTGGCGGGGTTCACGGCCGACGCGAGTGCGAGTGTGAGCGACTGTGCGATGCCACTCGCATCGGCATACTGCAGTGGACGCACTCGCACGCTTGCTTCATCGAATGCACTTTGGGCCGATCCATTACCCACGCCACTTGCCGGCGCGTCCAGTTGCGCGATGAGCGCTTCCGCGACTGGCATCAAGACATCTGGCGCGCTCACGATAATCGTGTTCGAGCGCCGATCGGCGGCGACATCAAGCGCACGCGCGCCCTCGCCACGAAGCCCTGGCTCGATTTGTGCGAGCCGACCAGACAGCGTTTGTTCAATGAGCGCGGCGAGTTGCTCCGCGCGAGCCAGCTTCAACTTGAACACGCGCAAGGTTGTCGCCGGAACACTCGCGCCTTGAACACCCTTCACCACCGACTCCACCTTGACGAAGATGTCGGGAGGACCACTCACGACCAAGGTCTTGGAAACGGGTTCGGTACTGATGACCGCCTGAGCGCTGCCGGGGCCGAGCTGACTTGCCTGCGCGAGTTCGCGAAGCGTTGCGGCCATCGCGTCAAGGCTTCCGTCGGCAATCTTCCAAGTCCGAATCTCGGCGGGAACCGATTCCTTCTGACCATCGAGTTGCTCCACAAGCTTTGCGAAACCAGGCATGCGAGCGATCGGTGCGTCCACGATGAGTGCGTTCATCTGCGCATCCGCGCGTACAACGACTTCGCGTGGCTTCGCAAGTTCCGGTCGCGGGCGACCGCGTGGATCGACAGGCACCGTTGGCTGAGGAAACATCTCATCGAGCGTCTTCGCGAGTTCCGCGGCGCGAGCCACCGCGAGTGGGAAGATGCGGATCTCCCGATCATCCGCGCTGCCCTTGTTCGCG
>SXUJ01000162.1 GCA_005790565.1 Planctomycetia bacterium | reverse complement strand
GCCACGGAGAGGGGTCTCGATGCGAATGCTCCCGGCGACTACAAAGAGCGAAAGCAGCAGCACGATGAAGGGCACGAACTCAAACAGCACGGCGTGCTCGAGTCGAGTTGCCGCGACAGCAGTTCCATCGACCGCGACGCCGTAGCCGATAGCGAGGAGTGCCATCATCAGCGACACGGCATATCGATGAAGGTTGGATTCCCACCAATGCGCCGATACGCGCAAGAGCGGCAGCGTTGCAATCGCGAGGAGCAGCAGCACAAACGGCGCGACACCGATCGGCCATGTCGCCGACGGCGCGGCATCCGCGTGAGGCAGGTCTGCCTGAATGAATCCTGCCAAGCACAACAGTCCGAGCAGGGCAGTACTCCCGAGGAGGACGAATGCAACGATTGCTCGACTTGGCGCAAGCAAGCCGATTGGTTCCGATTCGGATGTCTTGGCTTGGGAGATCGGTGAACCCTCGTGCACACTGCTAAGGTATCGGCTTCACGCGATCATGCCAGCCTTGTCGATGGATACGCTTCGCACTCATGGCAATCATCGCGCTCATTCCCATCTGTAGTGCCCTGCTCGCGGCGCAAGATTGTCCGCTTCACGCACAACCCTTGCGGCAGTTGGAACGACTCGATGGGGCGTGCGCGACTGCGTGGATTCCCGATGCATTGCGGCGCGCGCTCGGGATCGCCCTTGATGGGGAAGTATTGCTCGTCGCGAGTGGTGAGAGCAACGCTGTTTTCGCGTGGTCGCAGGGCAACGCCGCCACACGAGTCGAGAGTATCGGCGCCTTGAAGTGGCCCGTCGCGATGGCGAGTGATGAAGAGGCACTCCTGATTGCTGAGCGAGGCGCCGGAAGTATCGCGATCTTTCACGGGGAGGCACGGCTGACCCTTGGGGAAGGAGTGCTCAGAACACCCTGCGCAATCGCCGTGGATGGAACGCTCGTTGCGGTGGCCGACGACGGACTTGGGGCGGTTGTCGTCTTCGATCTCTCGGCGAAGGACAACGCAGTCATCGCGCGACATGAAGGCACGCGCCCGTCCGGTGTCGCGTTCGATGGACTTGGGAATCTCTGGTGGAGCGACGCCGCACAGCACACGCTCCATCAAGTTGCGGATCACGGGCGCGCCGCGTCGAGGCAGATTGGCGAGCGCGGTTCCTTCCCTGACCAGTACACCGAGCCGCGCGCGCTTGCCGCTCGGGGCGAGTGCCTCTTCGTCGCGGATCACTTGAATCATCGCATCGCGATTCTGAGTGCGCGCAGCGGAGCATTCCTGGGTTATTGGGGGATGCATGCGGTCGTGCCCAGGCAAGGTGACGGACGGATTCACTATCCCGACTCGATTTCACTCAATGGCAGCGGAACCGTCGCAGCGATTGCGGAGGGATTTGAGGATCGCGTGCAGTTGTTCACAACCGGCGGCGCGGCGCCTGTCGACGACGGACTCGGCAGTGGAAAGGGAGCGGTTTCAAGCCACTTTGGAAGTGAGGTTGCGGGCGCGGGCGGGCTCCTCGCGATGCATGAGCCAGAGACTGGCGCGATCATTCTTTTCGATGCGAACAATTCGCCTCCCTACAACATTGCCACCGTGGGCGCGAGTGGGGCGAGCCCTGGTCGATATCCCTCGGTGAGTGCACTCGCGGTGACGACCGACGGATCTCGATTCGTGGTTGCGGATGAGTCGCGAAGCGTCCTTGATATCTGGTCGTGTGCCATTGATCGCACGAAGCCTCTCTTCTGGGATGCGTTCGGCGCGAAGCTCGTTCGTTCACTCGACCTCACACAGGTGCGTGAAGCGGTGGAAGGCGTCGCGCTCTCCCGAACGCCTCGCATCGTTGACCTGGAGTGCGGCGTCAATGTCATCTTTGCGCTCGACGCAGTGAACCGCGCGGTGCTCGTGTTCGACCTCGATTTTCGGCTACTGCAAATCTGCCCACTGCCGCACGAAGCGCGGGATGTCGTGGAGTTTTGCCATGTCGGCGATGGACTCGTTGTTGCGGATCCTGGACTTGGTTGCCTGTGGATTCGGGAGTCGAACACGGATTGGCGCCAAGTCACCGCGCTCAAAGGAAGCTCAACGGCGGTGGCGTTGGTGCGACCGATGGGGGTCGGCAGCACGACGGCGCGGGAACTTGTGGTCAGCGACGCCGCACGCGATTGCCTCTATGTTTGTGCGCCGAGCACTTCGGTGCGCGTCTGCACTGATTTCGAACGGACCATCGGGACGCGCGGAGAGCTCGATGAGGAGTTCTGGCTGCCACTGAGCATCGCGCCACTCGGTGGTGGATTCACCGTGGTCGATCGAGGCAATCACCGGTTCCAAATCTTCGACCGCGATGGGCGTTGGTCGTTGACGACCTCGTTGAGTCGCTTCTACACCCGCAAGCGGACTCCAGCGACCGACACAACGGGTAACGAATCATGAAACGCTGTGCGCGTCCCCTCTTCTCTCCCTTTCTTCATGTGTGTGCCATGACCTTTTTCTTCGCGTGCGGAGGCAGCGTGCAGCCGAGTTCGCCAGAGGGTGCGTCCACCGATGGCGAGTGGGTGTCGGGTGTGAGCGCGGATGGGAGTTATGTCGTGAAGTGGCGAGTCATCGGTGGGACGATTCCGCGAGCGGATCCCTTCGATGTTGAGATTCGCATTACCGATGCCAAAGGCAACCCATCCGATGCTTGGTGCACCATCGACGCGGAAATGCCTGAGCACGGTCACGGGATGAATGTTGTGCCCCAAATGCAGCGCACGGCCGAGGGCCATTTTCTTGCGAAGGGGTTGCTGCTTCACATGCCTGGTCGATGGTCGATCTTGATCGACGCGAGAATCGGTGCGGTCACCGAGCGCACACAGTTTCTCTATGTCATGCCATGAGGTTGCCTTCATGATGCCGAGTGCTCCTTTCAAGCGACCGAATCTGCTCACCCGGATTCCTCTCTTTCTGTGCGGCCTCGGCATGTTCTACTTGATCGCGATTTATTCGCGACCGACCGAGGCACAGCTTCAACACATGCGATTGGTGAAGTCGCTCGAGCCGTTCCTCGAACGCGCATCGCTGCCCGTGGATCGCACGAATCGTTGGTCGGATGACGATCGTGCCGCCGCGTTTGGAAAAATGCTCTTTGGCGATGTTCGTTTTTCTTCGAGTGGGGAGGTCAGTTGTGCGACTTGCCATGATCCCACTCGTTCGTTTACGGATGGCAAGCGCGTTGCCGTTGGCGTGGGAACTGGAACGCGAAACACGCCGACCGTGCTCGGCAGCGCGCGGCAACGCTGGCAGACTTGGGACGGCCGCGCGGACACACTGTGGTCGCAGGCCGCCGAGCCGATGGAAAGCGCTGTTGAAATGAACTTCGATCGCGTGAGCGCGGTGCAGCTTGTCCGAGCCGACCCGGACTTGCTTGCTGCATACGAGAATGCGTTCGGCGCGATGCCGCTCGGACTGCCGCCGCCAGACTGGAATCAGAAGGCGCGTCCAGTTCGCGAGGGCGCTCCCGCCGATGCGCTCTCGCTCGCGTGGGATTCGCTCGTTCCGTCGCGACGCGAAGCGATCGACGAAGTTTTCTCGCGCATGATGAAGTCGCTCGGCGCGTTCCAACGAACACTCGATGCGCAGCCCTCTCGCTTCGATCAGTATGCGACGGCAGTCTGTGCGCGGGACGACGCCGGGGCGAAGGTGCTCACGGAATCCGAAGCACGCGGATGGATCGTGTTTCATGAAGTCGCGAAGTGCGATCAATGCCACTCAGGTGTGGAGTTCACCGATGGCGAGTTTCATAATCTCGGCCTGCCTGGGGCGGATGGTCGACTGCCGGATGATCGAGGGCGACACGCGGCGATTCCGAAGTTGAAGAGCGATCCCTTCAGTTCAGCGGGCGCGTTTAGCGACGATGCAAACGGAAAGCAGGCAACGCTTGTGCGCGGATTGAAATCCGATCCGGAATCGTGGGGGCAGATGCGAACGCCGAGCTTGCGCAATGTTGGACTCACCGCGCCATATATGCACGATGGCCGGTTCGCGACGCTTGAGGAAGTGGTGCAGTTTTACGACCTCCTCGAAGGTGCGGTCGCGCTCGATCATCATCGTGAGTCCGTGCTGCGCCCACTCGGGCTAAGTGATGGCGAGAAGGCGGACCTCGTTGCGTTCCTTCGCGCGCTCGGTGGGACGACGCGGCCGGTCGAAAACTGAGGCTGTGGGCGATTGCAAACATCTCCGCGAGCCAAAAAAGAGGTGAGGAAATCGCGATTTACCTTCCATCACGCCGAGTGCCCGATACATTTATGCAGTCCCCGTGCATCGAGGCAAGGTATCTCGCTCAGATCTCCATCGGAGCCGGCATCGTTCCTCGAACCACCCCGTCTGGGAGTCTGTTTCGGAGTCATTCATGAAAGTTCGCCTCACCCACGCCGTCACTCTTCTTGCCGCCGCAGCCATGGTCGTCATCCCGACCTTCGCACACGAAGGCGACGGAAAGGCCCTAGATCGCCAGAAACCCGTCTATGGTCCGGTTTACCGACAGTCCGAGGGCGGCGTCGCCGGTGGAACCTTTTCGGCCAGTGGCGTTGCGCTTAAGAGTTGGTTTCCCTTGAACACGCTCGACTCGGCGGCGACGAGTGGCAATAGCTGTTGGGGATACATCTCACCGGCAGGTCGCGAGTACGCAATCATCGGAATCTCAAGCGGAACGGCGTGGGTTGAAGTGACCGATCCGGCGAACGCGCAGCTTCGAGCCTTTCGCACCGGCCCTACAAGTCTCTGGCGAGACATGCGCGTTTTCGGCACGACCTGCTACTGCGCTTCCGAAGGCGGAAGCGGAATCCAGATTTTCGATATGTCGCAATTGGACGCGTCGGGCAACGTCACGGTGCTTGGCACGATCAATACGCCCACTGGCACCAACGCCGCGACGCACACGCTCGCGGTCGACACCGTGAGTGGAACACTTTTTCGCGCTGGTGGAGGTTCCAACGGCATTCGCATGTACGACCTGAACACGACTCCGGGGAATCCCCCTTATGTCGGCGCGTGGTCGTCGGTTTATGTGCATGAGATGACCCCGCACACATACACCACCGGTGTCTACGCCGGCAAGCAGATCGCATTCTGCTGCGGCGGCGGCAATGGCGGCAATGCGAATACGGGCCTCTACATTGTGGATGTCACGAATAAGGCCGCGCCCGTGCAACTCGGTTTCGTCACCTATCCCGGCGCTCGCTACTGCCATCAAGGTTGGCTCAGCGAGGATCTGAAGTACTTCTATATCAACGACGAACTTGACGAGGGGAACACGACGACAACCTGCGACACGATCATCATCAATGTGCAGTCCCTGACTGCGCCGACATTCGTGGGCAAGTTCACCAACGGTAATCCATCGATCGGTCACAACCTGTTCACGCGGGGCAACCTCCTCTTGGAAGCGAACTACCGCTCCGGCATGCGAGTGTTCGACCTCGGCGTCAGTGCAACTGCGCCGCCAGAAGTTGCGTACTTCGATACCTATCCTGCCAACGACGCTGCAAACTTCAACGGCTTGTGGAATGTCTGGCCATACTTCCCGAGCGGCACGATCATCGGCAGCGACCTCGAGCGTGGGCTCTTTGTGTGGCGACTGCAAGTGGACGCTGCAAACTTTGAACTCGTTGGCACTGCGCCAACCTTTGTGAGTCCGCTCGGAACCTCCAGCATCGACATGCGCGTCTTCGCCGGTGCGGGACAATCGATCAATCCGTCGTCGGTCAAGATGAGCATCACAGGCTCGAATGGATCTGCTGTGCAAGTTCCGATGACATCGCTCGGCGCAGACGTCTACCGCGCTGTGTTTCCGGCTGATGACTGCACGACACTTGCGTCGTATACCTTTACGGCGTCGAACAACGCGGGCGATTCCTCCACCGACCTCAACATCCGGACCACGACCTACGCACTGGGTTCGATTGAAGTCTCGCTTGATGCGTTTGAGACAAATCTCGGTTGGACGGGCGGCGTGGCTGGAGACACCGCCACCGCGGGTCAGTGGACCCGTGCCGATCCGGTCGGAACCACCGCGCAGCCCGAGGAGGATCATTCGATCGTGGGCACGCTGTGTTGGATCACGGGCAACGGCGCGGTGGGTGGCGGCGTGGGTGCGGCGGATGTCGATGGCGGAACGACAACGCTCCTCAGCCCCGCCATCAATCTTCTTGGCTACGACGAGCCGATGATCGCCTATCACCGTTGGTACTCCAACAACCAAGGCGCCTCGGCGGGCCTTGATTCGATGCCTGTGGAGATCTCGGGCGATAACGGCGTGACTTGGGTGCAGCTCGAACTCGTCACCGACAATGCGGGCGCGTGGGTTCGCAAGGCATTCCGCGTCCGCGACTTCATCACCCCAACCGCGCAAGTTCGAGTTCGCTTCGTCGCACGGGATCTCGATAGTGGAAGCGTCGTCGAGGCGGGCCTCGATGACTTCCATGTCTTTAACCTCGATTGTCCGAATGCGCTGCTTGGCGACCTCAACTCGGATGGCGCTGTGAACGCCGCGGATCTCACCATCATGCTCAATGCTTGGGGGACCGCTAATGCGAGCGCAGACCTTTCCGGGAACGGCGCTGTCGGTGCAGAAGACATTTCGATGCTTCTCAATGGCTGGACTGGCTGATTCCTCCATCAACTTCAGCTAGTGTGCGCGCGTGCAAGACGCAACCTCTTTCAGCCTTTGCGCCGTCCGTGCTCTTGGAGTTCCACTCCTCGCGCTGACGGCGCTTTCTTTGGGAGCGACGCAGCAGTCGCCTTCCGCCGCAACGAACAAAGGATTCAAGGTGTCCCTCCATGGTTGGACAGGAGAGCTTGAGTTTGTTCCGTTTACAGCTGCTGACGGATCAACGAAGTATGTTTCGACGATCGAGATTCCGTGGGACCTATTCGATGTGTTCGTCTTCTCGCTCGATGAGAAGTCCGCGACGGAGGCGTCCAAGGCGGTCACGAAGCCGACGAAGCCCTATGTCGCGGCGGATCGCGGATTTGGCCACGCCGGATTTCCGGCGATTTCCCTGAGTCACAAGAATGCCACGCAGTGCGCGGCGTGGATTGGCGCAAAGGCGAGTATCGGCGCACGACTTCCAAGCGAGGCCGAATGGCGATTGATCTGCGCACAGGCGAAGATTCCAGCCGACTCGATCGCGGAGTACGCATGGACCGTGGAGAACTCTCCGGACACGACGCACAAGTGTGCGAAAAAGAAAGCAGACGCACTCGGATGCTTTGACCTCTACGGCAACGCGGGCGAATGGGTGAACGACGCCGAGCACGCGCGCATGATGGGTGGGTCTTTTCAAGACACGCGCGATTCGGTTGGATGCGCGAGCGTGTTGACGCCGACCGAAGATTGGAATGCAAGTGATCCCCAGTTTCCCAAGTCCGTTTGGTGGCTCGCGGATGGGCCGTTCTGTGGATTTCGCGTGGTGAGTGATACCGCCCCACAGCGCACGAAGGAATGAACCCCGAGACCGATCGAACGAGAAGGAAGCTCGCAATGACGATGAACCCATCCCGCCGGACATTCTTCACGACAGGCATTGGTGCGACGCTTGCAGCGACTCTTGCCGTGCCAACCGCCTTCTCGTTCCTCGGGCGCAACGCGCTCGCGCAAGAGGGCGGCGCGGCTCCGATGAAGTTGCGCATCGCGGTGATCGGGTGCGGTGGTCGCGGGACCGGCGCGATGTTCAACGCGATTGAGGCGGGGAAGTCGAGTGGGTACGAGGTGGAGGTCGTTGCTCTGGGCGATCTCTTCCTCGAACGAGCTGCCCGAGCCAACGAGGGGCTCGTCAAAGCGGGGCATCATGAAGTTTCCGCGCAAAGTGTTTTCACCGGTTTCGATGCCTACAAGCAGGTGTGCGCAAGCAACTGCGACCTCGTCATCCTCGCCACGCCGCCAGGCTTCCGATCCATTCACTTCGCAGCTGCGGTGGACGCGCACAAACACGTTTTTACGGAGAAGCCGGTCGCGGTCGATGGTCCTGGGATCCGACGATTCCTCGCCGCCGCAGCGAAAAGTAAGGAACTCGGTCTGAAGGTCGTTGCCGGAACGCAGCGGCGCCATGAGCAGTGCTACATCGAGGCGATGGCGCGCATTCACGGTGGCGACATCGGCAAGGTCATGGCCGCGCGTTGCTACTGGAACATGGGCAGCCTTTGGAATGTTGCGCCCGATGCGTCGAAGACTGATGTCGAGAATCAGGTGCGCAACTGGCTGTATCACGCGTGGCTTTCGGGCGATCACATCGTCGAGCAGCATGTGCACCAACTCGATGTGATGCAGTGGGTGATGCAGGCGGACCCCATGCTCGTGCGAGGTGTTGGTGGACGACAGTCGCGCACGGACACGCAGTTGTACGGACACATCTTTGATCACTTTGGATTGGAGTATGTCTATCCCAATGATCGTTTCGTGTTGAGTATGTGTCGGCAGCAGGATGGAACGGACGGCAAGGTCGAGGAACTCATCACAGGCAGCGAAGGAACCGCCTCGTTGCAATCGGGCGCCGCTTCGATCACGGGTCCGAAGCCCTGGAGGTTTGGTGGCAAGCAGACTGGACCATACTTGCAGGAACACATCGACCTGCAGAATGCCATCCGCAACAACCTTCCTGTCAACGAGGGAGAGCAAGTCGCCAAGAGCACGCTCGTGGCAATCATGGGCCGCATGGCGGCGTACTCCGGCAAGGAAGTCACTTGGGAGCAGGCACTGCACTCTCAGGAAGAACTGATGCCAGAGTCCGTCGAGTTCGGATCACGCCCGCAAGCGCCCGTTGCGATTCCTGGCAAGAGCGGATGACTCACGCGCACACGAAAGCGCGCGAACAGCTCGCCCAGCCTGACTAGGCTCGCGAGGCGCGAGCTTGTGAGCTTCCGGCAGTGAATCCACTTGCCCACGCCCACTGAAAATTGAATCCGCCGATGCGGCCGTCCACATCAAGGATCTCACCGGCGAGATACAGGCCTCGTTGGAGTTTTGATTCCATCGTCGAGAGGTCGATTTCACCGAGTGGCACGCCGCCTGCCGTGGCTTCGGCATAAGTGAATCCGCGATCGCCGATGACTTCGAGTTGCATCTCCGTGAGTGCGCGAACAAGCGAGAGTCGTCGCTCTCTGGGAAGTTGTTGCGGTGTGATGGATGGATCGATGCGAACCTCTTGCAAGAGCGCCCGCGCGAATCGCTCGGGTAGGAGTTCGCGCAGGACATGGAGGACGCTCACGCCTTTGGATGCCACGAGCACGGCGTCGAGTGTGTCTTCGCGGTGCCTCGGCAACCAGTTCACGCGCAGGGTGGTGCGAGGTTCGAGCATGCGCGCATGCGTCCAATGTCGAGAAATGTCGAGTGCGGCTGGTCCGCTCAAGCCGAAATGCGTGGCGAGCATCGCGCCGCGCACGAGGTGCGACTTCGCTTGACCGGGGAATCTGAAAGGCGCGCCGGATGGCAGGATCAGCGAGAGTTCGACATCGAGCGCGAGCCCGCTGAGCGCGAGAAGCCAGTGCGATGCCGGAAGTAGCAGGGGTGCGAGCGCGGGAACGATGTGCGGAGTCAATGTGTGGCCAAACGCAGTCGCGAAGCTGAATCCCGCGCCATCTGATCCTGATTTGGGCAGTGCCTTGCCTCCGGTTGCGAGCAGTACGCGTCGCGCGGTGAACGCGAGGGTCTCGGTTGTGGCGACGAAATGCATCTGCATCGCATCGAAGCGCAGGCATTCGACGCGAGCCGGATGCTGTAAGGCGACTCCAGCTTCAGAGCAACCGCGCAGGAGCGCTTCGAGAACTGTCTTGGCCGAATCCGTGGTGGGAAAGAGTTTCCCGGTGTCCTCTTGTTTCAACTCAACGCCGAGCGCGCGAAAGAACGCAATCGTCTCCCGCACCGGGAATCGCTGCAGCACCTTGCGAATCTGCTGCGGTGTGGCTCCGGCATAGTCTCGCTCACTCACGGCGAAGTGCGTGACATTGCAACGACCGCCACCTGCAACCAAGATCTTGGCGCCGATCTTTCGAGCGCCATCGAGGAGCAAGACCCGTTGCCCAGCGCGCGCGGCGGTGATTGCTGCCATCAGTCCCGCGGCGCCAGCGCCCACGATGAGCAGATCGTGCATCACCGCGTTCGGTTCATTCACGGCTTCGCGGCCTCACGCAACGAGCATCGCATCGTGCAGTCGGTTGCCTTCTGGGCGGTGTAGGTTGCCTGAAGTTCGGTGTCTTCCGCGCCTTGCACAAGAAATCGTGCGAACAACACGCCGCGCGAAGGTACCCCGCGTTCGCAGTCGAGGATGCTTGGTGTGTCGAGTTGCTCGTTGAATGCAAGGTCGAATCGACCGTTGCGGAATCCACTCGCGATCACGCGCGCGCCCGCGGGAACCGTGAGCGCGAGGCGATCGGGCAACCCGATGTGCTTGTCGGCCGCGCGCGCTGTCCGCGACGGAATGAGCGCGTCATTGACGACTTCGAGATCAACCTGCCAGAGCGTACTCCCGAGTCGCTTGATCGATGCGGGACCAAAGTGCAATCGTGGCATCTCTCCAGCGTGGTGCATGGTGAACGCGAAGTTGCGATGGCATTCCTCTTCGAGCATCCAGGATGGTGGAATGCGCGAGCTCCACTTCGTGCCTCCACCGACAAGGACTTCGCCGTGGGTGGGATGAACGGCCTTGGTCAGGGGAGTGCGCGTTTGCTCAAAGCGCAACTTCTCTTCGAACAACTTCGATTGTTCCTTGGTCGGATTCTGTCCATTCTGCATCACGCGCTTGTCAGTCCAAAGTTCATTCGTGAAACTCACGATGCCTAAACTCTCGGCGAGCCAATTCACGAATCCTCCGCGCACGGGGTAGAGATCCGAATGGATAACCATCGACTTGTAGCCCGGAAGCAGCGCCTCGCCGGTGGTCGCGATCGATTCGTACACCGCGCGATCCGCTTGCGGATACTCCGATTCGCGCGTTGCCGCACCAGGTCCGCGCAGGATCATGCCCCCCGCGTTGTGGTATGCCTGCCCTGCCGCGATGTTGGGTCGGGTTTGAATGAAGGCACCAATCGCGCGGCTTTCGGGATAGGAAAAGGGCCAATCGCCCGCGCCATTCTGCACATGGTCGGGGTGCCAATCGGCTGGCCAGTTTCGGTTGAGGTCGTAACCTCCGTTGCTATCTTCGTTGACCAGTCCGTCGCCGTCATTGTCGATGCCCTCCATGCCCGCCATCGACCAACCGCCACGCAAGATGCTCCCATCCGCCTTGACTACCGGCGCGACGAACTCCATCTCGTTCGCATCGAGTTCACTCGGTCGATACGCGCCCGTCGGATCGCGTCGCCACATCTGCCCGATCGACCCATCACCATTGATGTCGTCCGGTCCGTCCTCATCGCAAACGCCGTCGCGATCGTCGTCGGTCGGTTGTTGACCAGTGCGCGCAGAACTCGAAGTGTTCAACTTATGGAACCAATCCTGGCGGCCATCGGGATTGGCGCTCGGCACAAAGTAAAAGACACTGCGATCCACCAGTTCGGTGATTGCGAGATTCTTGCCGTAGTGCTCAAGCAAGTACCACGCGGAGTACAGGACCGTCTCGGCGGATTGAATCTCGTTGCCGTGAATGTTCCCGTCGATGTACATCGCGGGTTTGTCGAGCTCTGCCCCCGTGCTGCGCTGCTCGAGGATGCCCACGATGATGGGAAGGCCCAGTGAAGATCGGCCAATCTCAACAACCGTGAAGAGCGTGGGGTACGCGTGTTCGAGCTCCTTCATCTCCGCAACCATCGTCGTCCAATCACGGAAGTGATCAAAGCGAATGGAGGTCTTTGCATCCACGCGCTGCTGCGGCGCGGCGTGCGTGTGGGTAGTCAGAGAGAGGCCAAGCAGTGCTGTCACGCACAAGAGTGTCTGAGTGAAGGAGTTCATCGTGATGCTCCGGAAGCTGGAGGGAAGACAATCTCGCGCTCAATGCTGGTAAGCCCTGGTGCCTCGACGCGCAGTTGCACGCGCTCGCCGGGTTCTCCGAGCATGGTGTAAGAGATGCGTGCGGAGCCGCCCGCCGCAATGCGATCGATGCGCTCGACCGGCTTTCCGCTCAGCAGCCTCGAAGGAGCGAGAGAGGTTCGCACGAGGATGGGTGGTCGTGCGCGTGCCACCGTATCCATCTTCGTGGTGGTGGGGAGTCCCCCGGCATTGACGAGCACGAGGTCGACTTTGAGCAGTCCGTCTGCGAGTGGAGTCGCCGTGAGCGACCCGAGTTCGATGCGTGGAAGAAGCGCGAGTATCGCCTTTGCACCTTCACCTTGCGCTGTTGCGATCTTGGCGGCGTCAAGCGCGGAGGGTTGCTCTCGGAAGAACGGGCGCCATCCTCCAATCTCCACAGGTCCGAGTTCGGGATGTTGAAAGGGTTGCCACGCGATGAATCCGGCTCCGGCAAACACCCGGTCGGAGTACTCCAACCACGCTTGCTGCTCGGCATCACCTGTTGCGACAACCGGCGGCGCACCTTCGACGGCCTTCGGTGCGTCTGGTCTTGCGTGCGCGCTCGTCGTAACGGCCGCAATGCCGCGATGATTGGCAAGCCAGAGGACGAGGGAGCCCGCGAGATCAGCGTGGGCGATGTCGATTGCCTTCTCGCACCGAGACCCATCCTTCCATGACTTCGCGATCTCTTTGTACGACGCATGATCATCCGTGTGATAGATGGAAGGCGTGCTCCCAGAGGAATCTTTGTCCTGCGATTCAGGGAACTCAGCGAGCGTGTCGGCGACGCCGAAGATCAATGCGGTGGTGATCTCGGGATGCGACGCGATGAACTCGGCGAACGCCAGCGACTCAACGGCGCTGAGCGGATACGCGCCCGCGTCAGTCGCGAACTCTGGCCAACGATGGGGGAAGTTTCGATCCAAGTCGGTACCGCCCACGCTGTCTTCCGCGACTCGCCCGTCGCCATCAAGATCGCGACCTTCGACGAAGTACTCATGCGTGGCGTGCTCGTGCTTCTTCGGGTCTGGCGTGCGAACGATGCGAGCATCGACGCTATCAATGAGGTGGGTCGGTGCGCGACCAACGCGCGCAGGCAGGCGCATCATCGTGATGAGACCATCACCATTGACATCCTGCGCCGCATCCTCGTCCATCGCGCCATCACGATCATCATCCATTGCCGTTGCATTGCTGGATCGGATCGCGCGCGTCGAATGCGCCAACGCGCGCGCATCGGGATTGAGCACCGGAATGACAATGAGGTTGCCATGTTCGAGCGCGGATCGGTCGCCTGCGAGGACCGCCTGCGCGGCTGCGACGGCGCATTGCGCCGAGAAGAGATGCACACCATCAAGACCGCCAACGATGAGCATGGTCGGACGCGCAGTGGCATTCGGCTTCGCAATCGTCCACGCCTCAAGCGGTGCGCCGAGCGCGGACTTGCCGAAGGTTTGTTTCTGTATCCACGCCCCGTCGTTCGTGGTGAGCAGTTCCAAAGGCGCGAGGATTGCCTCGTCGGAGAGGAAATCGATCGGTGCCGAAAGGGAAGGCGGTCCGGGCGCGGGCACTTCCGGAGGGGACGGCGCGGGGGCTGGGACATCCTGCGAGTTCGCGCCGGAAGCGAGGGACGCGATGCAGGCGCAGAGTAGTGAGAGCGTCAACATAGTGAATAGCAACCGGATTAGAGGCCCTGATCGACGAGGCTGTCTTTGAGCATGTAGAGACCTACGAGCCAACTTTCAACAATGTAGGGCTCGACTTCGAATCTCCCTTCGACTGATCCATACGCCATCGCGTGTCGTTGCGAACGGGGGATCGCGGAGTGCAATTGCACTTCCACGGCGTCGTAAGGCGTGGGTGGCACGCCGATGCAGCAGCCATCCCATTGATTCAGCATGACGAGGCACTCGGAACTCGTGGGTGCTACCAGTGGAAACGCGAGGTATCCCGCAATGCGAAGTTGCTTGCCGTGCAGGAGCAAGATTCGTTCTGGAAAGCCAAAGTCCTGCACGCGCGGCGTGTAGGTGTCCGCCGCACTCGCGAGGAATTCCCAACTCACGCAGTACGGATCATCGATCGTTCCTTTGCCGGTGATTCTCCAAACATCATCGGCGACGATCGTTCCATCCGCGAGGCTTTCGAACTTGGACGGAATGACGCGCATCTTCCCTTCCGTAATCGCGGTCGGTGCGCCGACCACGAGCGTCGTCAGCGGAGTACGCGCTTGTTCGGCGATCGTTGCGGTGTCGTCTGAGGGAGTGGGACTTGGCATCGCGCGCGCGGCACTCGCGGCGCCCAATTCGGTGCTCAGGGCGTTCGCCGCGGGCGTTGGGCTAGGCGCGGTCGTCTTCGGCGGATCGTCGATCGCTGCAGCCGCATTGGCGAGCAGTGCATCCTCCTGCGAACGAGCGCTCGCGTTCATGCGAGTCGGAGCATCGGCCTGCAAAAACACATAGAGCGCGCCGAGCACGAGCAGGAGAGCGATGGTCCACGCGAACTTCATAGAGCCTTGAACATGTGTGCCGCAAGCCTATCCGAGTGGTCGCAGTTGCTTCGAGACACTTGTGCGATACGCGAGCGTCGCGGGGACGAGTCCCGCGAGCGCAGCGAGAAGCACGGCGCCAGCGGCCACGAGGATAGAGGCGCGCGGATCAAAGTCCGCGGAAATGATGAGGCCGAGACTCGCGCGAATCCACGCAGTCGCGAGATGCAATGCAACCGCAGAAACGAGTATTCCCGCTGCCGCTCCCGCGAGACCAATGAGCATCGCCTCCGTGAGGACGATGCCGAAGACGCGCGCACGACTGGCACCAAGGACTCGCAGAATCGCGATCTGCCGACGGCGCTCGGCCATGGAATTCACCATCGAGAGCAGAATCGCCACGGCGCTTGACGCGAGCGTTGCGATCGCGAGCGCAACGAAGATGCCATCGATGTTCGAGACGATCGCGAAGAGTTTGTCGATCTGATCAGCAGGTTGCGCGACGGTGATGGAAGTGTCGCGGCGAAGCGTGTCGAAGACTTGTTGGAGCGCGCCGGACACACTTGAGCCGCTCCGCGTGGGGAGTCGCAGGAGTAGGCCGGTGATCTTTCGATCGTCGTCGAGTAGATCCGCCGCCGTCACCTTGCCCTCGATCCCTTCGCGCTCGCGCCGATCGTGAGCGTGCAGAATCCACGAGCTCTCGAGCGAAACGAAGAGCGCGCGATCGTGCGCAGACCCAGTGGCGTCAAGAATGCCGACGACTTCAAACTCGTACTCGCGATGCACATGTCCTTCGTGCGCGCTTGCGTCCGCGCTCCCTTCACGCGACGAGCCTGATCCATGCGTGAGCACGATCTTGGCGCCTAGGCGAAGTCCTGTCTCACGCGCGGCGGCGGCGCCGAGCACCACCTGCATGTTTTCGTCGAAGAACTTGCCGCTCGCGAGTGACCACGGTTCGCCGAGCGTTGGCTCAAACTTCGCAAAAAACTCTGGCGTCGTCGCAAGGACGGGAAATCCTCGGTAACTATCGCCAAGTTGTGTCTCGACGACGAAGTCCCATGGGAATGACTGCCGAAGCTCGGTGACCTTGGCTCGCGAGAGTGGCGCGCGCGGCGGGTTCGCGTAGAAAAGTCCATTGAGAACGGCGACGAGTGGGCTCTGATCGGCGCTCACGAGGAGGTGCGCATTGCCACTGCCTCGCTCGAATGCCGCCTTGCCAGCGTTTCGAAGTGCGAGGATCGAGAGGAGGAGTCCGGCGCTCGTCGCCACCAGCAGTGCGGTGACGATGGTGGAGAAAAGTCGAAGCCGAAGGCTTCGCAGCACGATGGTGAAATCGGTCATCGTGTTACCTGCTCTCTCGCGAGCAACGCGAGTTGCTCGACGCGGGCGAAGAGGGGGACGAGCGAGGGATCATGGCTCACCACCAAGAGTGCTGCGCCTTCGGCAAGACAGTGCTCGCGGAGCAGGGCGATCGCAACGCGGGCGTTTTCTGGGTCGAGGCTCGCCGTGGGTTCATCGGCAAGGACCAGAGCCGGTTTGCAAACCAACGCACGCGCGATTGCCACTCGCTGCTGTTGGCCAACGGAAAGTTCTTCGACTCGCGCATGCCCCGATTCGATGCCGAGTTTCGCGAGCAACTCCGTACTTCGATCCATCCACTCCGCCTTGGGAATCGCGCTGAACATCAGGGCGACCAGGAGGTTTTCGAGCGCGCTAAACCCAGCGAGAAGATTGAATGTTTGAAAGACGAAGCCTAACTTCGCGCCGCGGAGGAGATCGCGGTTCGTGGAAGGCGCAAAGAGATCAATCCCATCGATGTGGATCGATCCGTGTTGTGGCTCGAGAAGCCCTGCGACAAGCTGCAGAAAGGTACTTTTTCCACCACCGGAGCGCCCGACCAAGAGGCACTCACTCGCACGAGAAAGTTCAAACGCGTCGATTCCAAGGTGAAAGCTCGGCGTTCCTGTTCGCGCGGGGTACTCGAACGAGAGCGCTTGAATGGAAAGTGCGCACGGTGGGTTGGGAGCGCTTGCAGCAGGAGGCATGAGAGGGTCATAGTAGGGCTTCGTCCTCTGCGCGTTGCGATGTGGCAACGATAGAATGCATGCGTTCTCGAACCGGCAATCGAAGGAGTGATTCCGATGACTGAGGTATCAACCAAGCACGTCGAGCGGGTCTTTGTGCCTGTGAATGGGTGGCTCGTCTTTCCCCTCCATATGGCGCTCGTCGCAGGTGCGATCTTTTACTTTGCGGTGGCGATTCGCGAGACAGGTCGACCTCCACTCGTTCCCGCGATCGTTGGCGGCGCGTTCTGCGTGCTCGCGTGGCTGACATGCTTCCTCGGCTACTTCATCGTTTCACCGGGCGACAGCCGCGCGATTCTCTTCTTCGGAAACTACTGCGGCACCGTTCGGCGCGTTGGTTTCTATTGGGTGAAACCATTCTCAAGCAAGCGGCGGGTGAGCCTGCGCGTGCGAACCTTTGAAACGGGGAGTTCTGTCGGCAGTGATGTCACCAATCCTGCGACGGGGCAAGTGTTGAGCAAGGGCGTTCGAACCCGTGGGCATCCCATCAAGGTGAATGATCGCGACGGCAATCCGATTGAGATCGCGGCAGTGGTCGTGTGGCAGGTGATTGACACGGCGCAGGCACTCTTCGATGTTGACGACTACGCCGGCTTCGTCGAGGTTCAAGCGGAGAGCGCGCTCCGAAATCTCGCGAGCCAGTTTCACTACGACGCGCCCGACGATCATGACACGCCCAGCCTTCGCGGCAACACCGATGTGATTGGCGGCAAGCTTCGCGATGAGTTGCATCAGCGGCTCGCACAGGCTGGCGTTGAAGTCCTTGAAGCGCGCATTAGCAGCCTCGCCTACGCGCCGGAGATTGCCGCGGTCATGCTGCGCCGCCAACAAGCAACGGCAGTCGTCGCCGCAAGAACCAAGATTGTCGAGGGCGCGGTCGGCATGGTCGAGATGGCGCTCCATCAACTTGAGGCGCGCAAGATTGCTGCCTTCAGCGATACCGACCGAGTGCGCATGGTTTCGAACCTGCTTGTGGTGCTCTGCGGTGAAACCAACGCCCAGCCGGTCGTCCAAGCAGGAGCCAGCTAACGAATGCCCCAGCGTCGATTTCGCGTCTTCGTTCTATCGTTTGGATCAGCGGGACTCACGCTCGTTGCCTCGTGCAGTGCGCCACCGGTTTCTACTCCCCCAATCGAGAGCGGATATCGCACGGTCATGGACCCACAAACGATGATGGGGGTCACGCATGAGGATGGTCGTGCTCCAGAGGGTTGGGTGACCGAAGGCGACGCACTGCGACACGCGGGCGGTGCACCGATTGCCGCGCCACTGGGCTCGAAGGATTTCGAACTCACCTGTCAATGGAAATCAAGCGGCAGCACGACGCCGGCCATCGATGTGTTGGTGAGTTCGGACCTCCGCGCGAAGCAGGAAGCGAAGTCGGCCAATCGAATTCTGAACTACGCCCAGCAATTGCCTCGCGCCCCACAACCGCTCGCGGTGGGTTCTTGGAACGAAGTTCGGATCCGCGTGGTCGGAGGCGATGTCTCGATGTGGCTCAACGGCGTGCAGCATCCGACCACATCCAAACTTGCGCCCGGGGAGCGGCACCTTCGATTGGAAGGCGGGCCGGATCCGGTGTGGTTTCAACAGGTGTTGATGCGTGAAGTTGCGGGCACGGACGGATTGCCGCCAACGACCGTTGCGGATTGAACGACAACAGGCGGACACGGGTGTGTCCGCCTGTCATCTGGATCGGCCCTCAATCACGAAACTCTGCCTCAACGATTCAGACTGGACACGGCGCTTGGCTCTCCTCCGCGCGCCGTTGCGTGGTCGTCCATGAGAATCTTCTCTCCTGCGTGTCTTGCTGAAGTTCCGGCCGAAGACGGTTGCGCGGTTGCGCATGCTTGTGCGATCACTCCCACTGATCGCGTGAATCTGGTCGTTCGTCATCCCCGCGCTGCCGCTTCTCATGTTCGCGTGCGCTCGCTTCGAGCATCCGTCGAAGGTAAGCGTTCTCGCGTCGCGTGGCTTCGAGATCAAACACGAGGTACTTCACGGAGAGCCGAAGGTAGTCGAGTGCTTCCTGAAGCTCGCCCACCGACTGCTGCACCTGAGTTCGGCGCACGGCGGTCGCATCGGTGGATTCAGTCGTTGCTCGCTCAACAGCCGGGAGGTCCCGAATGCGATCGAGGATTTGGTTCATCTTCTCTTGGAATGTCATTTCGTCCATGTTCTTCACTCCTTCATCTTCAGTTGTGCTGACTCCCCGCATCATGCGGACTGAAGAACAAGTACCCCCGATTTGGGGCTTGAGAAGTGCTGCCCGTCGAGATTGTGATGGCGCGCATGAAGGAAGGTGGATCTGTAACAGCGTTGCCGAGTAATGGGGGCGCTAGAGCCTCCGGACGATCGCAAGACGGCTCCCATGGCCCGAGCAAGCCCTGCCGCGATGCGTTACGGCACCGTGCGCTGATCCTCAACGAACGAGGTCCAGAATTGGACGAGGTCACGCCAGTACTCCCAAGCGAGAGATTCCTGGCGCTCAAGGTAATCATCGATCGAGACGCGCGCGCGAATAGGTCCTTCTCGCAACTGCCCTTTCAATAACGCTGCAATCCGTCGCTCACATGCCTCCCATGCTTGCGCGCATTCTGCGAATCGCCGTACCACTTGCTTTGCATCGGCTGCGTTGGGACCGAATCGATCGAGCGTGTGCCGACAGGTCGAGTAGGAAGAAAACAGGTCACTCATTGCCGCGTCTCGTTGTTCGAGCGCCCCCGCACGGGTCACACGCATCGCCTCCGAGTCCAACGCATCGTCACTCGTGCGAGCCGCGTCGAAGGTGTCGAGCAAATCCAATCGCGGCAAGAGTCGCACCTCGCGCAATCCCGCTCAAGGTTGACCGCGCGGCCGCCGTTCCAAGAGCGCTCCGTCGTGATCGGTACCTCTCTCTCCGGTGCTAGCCTCGAATCGCGCCCACTCGCACCAACATCTTCTTCGCCGCTGGATTTGCCTTGGCGAGAATCGCGTCGATTTGAATGCCGTTTTTCCGTGCTTCGCCTAGGAGTTTCGGCAGATGCGCATCGCGATCCATCACGAAGAGTTTGAAGTGCCCCTCAAGATCCGTTCGCGTAAACCGTGAGAGCGGATCATCTAGTCCACTCTGCGCAACGGCCCAGTCCATCAGACTTGAACCAGTCGGCGAGAATCGATAGAGACCCCGGAGATGCGCCAATCGTGTCTCGAGCGGAAGGAACGGGTCGGTTGCTTCGGGCGGAAGTTCTGACATCGCCGCCTCTGGTTTCTTGGTCGAGATTGCGCCGAGCCATCCGCCATCAGCGGCGTGATGGCGCGCGGCAAAGGTGTGCTCAGGCGCGGCTTCCCCACCCATGATTTCAAGGTCGGCCGCACTCCGCAGAAGTGTCTTGAGTCCGGCGTTCGGAAATCGAATCCAAATGCGCTGATCGACGACGCCGCTACGGGTGAGTGTCTCCACGCGCGTGATGCTGCCAATGCCCCACTCGGGGCGTTGACGATGGCGGATTTGCATGCCTTGGCTCATCATCGCGTGTGCTTCGGACTGGCGGCTCGGAGAAACCTTGAATGGCGACATCGTCTCGACTCTCGAAAGAGAGTTCCCGGAAGTTTCTTACGCTTCGATGCTCCGCGCTCACGCGCAGAAGCAATGCATCACTGCCAAACCTCACCGGAGAGAATCCATGGGAGGCGTGTTCTGTTGCTAGTGTACAGAGTATGACCACAGGTCGTATAGTTTTCCTTGGCGATATCAACGGCGCGCCCGGTCGCATGGTCTTGGAACAACAGTTGCCTACGCTCCGGGAGCGTTACGGCGCGTTTCGCTTGATTGCCAATGCTGAAAACGCGCGCAATGGCTCGGGACTGACGCCCGACCTCTACGAGACCTTTCGTCGGTTCGGCGTCGATGCTATGACGCTTGGGGATCATGTTTACCGCGACGCGCGCATCGTCGCGGCGCTCGAAGATCCGCTCAAGCCGATTGCGCGACCGGCCAATCTTTCCGCTCGGGCGCAAGGTAAGCGGCTCATTCGTCTCTCTGCATGCCCTGCGTTTTCGCGTGACCTCTTCGTCTTCACGCTCCTTGGCCGCGTGCACATGCCAAGTTTGCTCGCGAACGACCCATTCGCCTGCGCCGATGAAATGCTGCAAGCGCTGCCGGAACGCAATCCGATCGTCCTCGTCGAAGCGCACATGGAAGCAACGAGCGAGAAGGGCGCGCTCGCGCGGTACCTTGATGGGCGCGTGGCGGCGGTGCTCGGCACACATACCCATGTAGCGACGGCGGACGCGCGTGTGCTGCGCGGCGGGACGGCATTCATGACCGATGTGGGCATGACTGGCCCGCACGACAGCGTGATCGGACGCAATCCTGAGCAGGTGCTTCGGCACTTTACGAGCGGCATGCATGTGCCATTTGAAATGGGCAGTGGGGGAGAGGCGGTGCAAGGCGCGATGGTCGAAGTCAATCTCGAAACTGGTCGCGCGATGAGCATCGAGCGAATCGATCTTCCCGCGGATCACACCCGCGCGCCCTTCCGCACGATGCACACGCGGCCGTGACTACGCTTCGCGCTTTCCGTATCCACCACCACCTGGCGACTCGACGGTGAAGACACTTCCTGCCGGAAGATCGAGCGCGTGGGTGCCGCCGACGAGTGTTCGTTCCTCGCCATGGGGTGCAATGCAATGCTCGCGACCAGGCGAGCCATTGCTTCCTCCCTCGCGCCCGTGCGGCGCTTGCGAGCGCATCGAGCCGAAGAAGCTGAGCTCCACCGGCGCGAGAAACTCATAACTGCGCACGATGCCGCAGCCGCCACGGTGCAGCCCGTCGCCGCCCGAGCCTTCGCGAAGCGCGTGACGGCGGATGAGCACGCTCGCACGCCGTTCAAGCACATCGATGTCGGTCAAGCGCGTGTTCGACATATGCACATGGACCGCGTCGGCGCCGTCACTCTCAAAGCCCGCGCCCGCGCCACCGCAGAGCGTTTCGTAGACGCTGAAGTCACGCGAACCAAAGAGCACATTGTTCATCGTGGTTTGGCTGTCGGCACTCAGCCCGAGCGCTTCGACCATCGCCGCAACGACATGCTGACTGGTCTCCACATTGCCAGCGACGACCGGCGGGCACTCGGTCGGATCGGTTGCGAAGGCGGGATGAAGCAGGCCTTGCGGTACGCACAATTCGACTGCGCGAAGGAGGCCCTCATTCATGGGCACCGGCTCTCGCACAAACAATCGCAATGCGTAGAGCACCGCAGCGCGCGTAACGCAGAGCGGCGCGTTGAAGTTCGCGGGATGCACGCCGGATGAGCCGGTGAAGTCGATATGGAGGCGACCATCGGGAAGTTTCGCGATCGCGAGGCGAATGGGAGTTCCATCGTCAAGGTGCCGCTCGACACGACGGGGCGATTCGATTGTTGGAAGCGACGAGTTTTGAATGACGGTTCGGAGGCGCGCCTCGCTCGCATCGAGTTCCCGCTTCGTGCGCGCGGTGAATCCATCCCGACCCTGTTCGCGAGCGAGTGCTGCAACGAGCGCGACGCCATGGCCAAGCGCCGCAAACTGCGCGCTGAGGTCGGCGAGGTTTTCGTCCGGCGCGCGCGACGGAAAGGGTGCGCTCGTGAGTCGATGGCGCAGCGCAGCTTCGTCGAAGTGGCCTCGATCGATCACCGTGATCGGCTCCAGCACGACGCCCTCTTCGGCGAGGCATGTCGCATCGGGGGGGAACGAACCTGGGCGCGTTCCGCCGATCTCCGCGTGATGGGCACGGACGGCGACAAACGCGATGCGCTCGTTGTCGAGATAGACCGGAGCAATGGCCGTGAGATCGGGAAGGTGTGAGCCGCCGAAGGCCGGATGATTGGTGATCGCCACATCACCTTCGTGAAGCGGAAGGACGCGCATCACTTCTCGAACGCAAACGCCGAGCGCCCCCAAGTGCACGGGTAAGTGGGGCGCATTCTGGACAAGCGTCCCATCCGCATCAAGCACCGCGCAAGAAAAGTCAAGGCGGTCGCGGATGTTCGGGCTCAGTGCCGTGCGTTCAAGCAGCTCGCCCATGCCGAGCGCGATGGCCTCGAGTCGAGCGGCAAAGAGTTCCCCCTCAGCCGCGCTTTCACGCGGCGCGACGGGAGTTTTTCGACGCGCGATCAGATCGCCGCTCGCATGCACTTTCGCGGCCCATCCCTCATCGAGGACAACCGTGTCGCCGTGATCAGCGATGAGCATTGGCCCATGGAGGTCGCACCCAAGCGGCAGTGAGTCTCGGCGCACGATGGACGCGTCACGCCACTCTCCGGCGGTATTGCAGCGCGTCGGCGTGGGAGTTGCAGTGGTCTGCACGGTGTCGCTCGGCCGCGCATGCGACCACGCATCGTCGAGCGCGATGCGCACGCTCACGCTTTCGATTTCGAGTGGTCGATGCGGTGCCTCATAGCCGTATCGACGGAGAAATGCTGCAAGGAACTCCGCGCGCATTTCGTTGGTCGATGCATGTGCGACGGCGATCGCACTCTCCTGGCCGCGAAGGCGCAAGAAAACAATCGCGCGATCGGTGATGGAGGGGAGGGTGAGGGTCGTGTGTCCCGTCAGTGCCGCGTGCGCATTCGCGCCTGCGCGCAACACGCTCGCCTCAAGGAGCGGCGCGTTGTCCTCGGAGAGTTCGCACAGCAGCGGGACGGTTGCGAACTGCGCGCTCGTGGACGACGCTACGCCAAGTGCGCAGAGGTATCCCGCATCTCGTGGGAAGATGATCTGTTCGATGTGGAGTCGGTCGGCGATCGCGCAAGCGTGTTGGCCGCCCGCACCGCCGAACGCGATGAGCGTGTGGGTGGACGGGTCGCGCGCGTCGCGGACGGCAAGTCGTTCGATCGCGAGCGCCATGCGCGCGTTGGCAATGTCGAGAAACGCGCAGAGCGCTCGGTGCTGCTGTGCAGTGCTCGCGTTTGCCGTGACAATCCGCTCGAGTGCGCGCTGACTCGCGGTGGTTTGGAGCGCGACACTTCCTACGCGGTGCGGGAGTCGCCCGAGCAGGAGATTCACATCCGTCAGCGTGAGTGGTCCGCCGCGATCCATCGCCGCGGGTCCTGGCATCGCGCCGGCGCTCGTTGGTCCGACTCGGTGTTCTCCATCGACGATCGAGCAGATCGATCCTCCGCCAGACGCAACGGTGTCGATCGCAACCGACGGTGCCGCGACGCAGGCTCGGCCGACGCGGCATTCTTCGCGGCGGGAGATGCGGTCGCCCTCGATGCGCACGACATCGGTGCTCGTGCCGCCCATGTCAAAGCCCAAGGCGTGCGCGAGCGCATGCCGCTTGGCAACCTCGAGCATGGCGGCCGCGCCCCCCGCAGGTCCAGAAAGCAGTGTGTCTCGCGCATAGAAACTGTCGGCGCGCTGCAGGACTCCAGCGCTGGTGAAAATGTGCACGCATGCGCGATGAACGCCGTCGGCCGCGCGATCGACGAAGTCGTTCATCGCCCCCTCGATCGTCGCGTGCACGACAGCGGTTTCGGTGCGCGTCAAGAGTCGGCCATGTCGCGCAAGGTCACTCGCCGCAATGGCGTGAAATCCATCTTCGCGTAACCACTGGCACAACGCTTGCTCGCGTTCATGTTCGAGCGCGTGCGCAAGGCTCACCACAATGGTCTGCGCGCCCTTCGCGCAGAGCGATTGGGCCGCGTTGCGCAATCGATCGCGTGAGACACGAAGCGCGCGTGGCGCGAATGGCAATCGCGCACTCGTGCGCGCCACGCTGCGTTCCGGGATCGCGCACACGAGCGAGGTGAGAACGACCCGAGGCCGAGGCACACACGCGAAGAGGTCATCCCGCGTTTGATCGCCGATGGCGAGTATTCCATCGAGGCCATCCGAAACAAGCACGCCGACCTTGGTGCCTCTGCCTTCAAGCAGCGCGTTCGTGCCGCGCGTGGTCGAAAGCCGCAACTCGATGGGTGGAAGCGGAGCGTGGCGCGCGGTCGAGGTCAGGATTCGGAGACCGAGGGCGGGAGCATCGAGTGCGTCCGCGCTCGGCCACTCGATGCGGAGGGCGCAAGGAGTTTTGAGCGGCAGGTTCGGGACATGGTCAAGGAGTAGTTCGTTTGCCTGGTGGCGCGTGATCGTGCCGAGGCACTTGCCCTCCGCCATGATTTGTGCACCATCGAGAAACCCATCGCGCAACGGGATGGGGTAGTGCAACGCGATTCCAAGTCGCGCACCCTCTTGCCGCTCGCAGCGTGCGCTGAGTGACCCATCCGAGGGGATCTTCAACCGCATCGAACGCGCAAGGGGAGAGAGCGCGACGAAGTCGGTGAAGGATCCGCCTGTGTCGAGCGCGACACGCCAGGGTTGATCGAGGGATAAGCAGGGCGCTTCACTTGCCACGGTCGACTATTCTGCACGGATGCTTCACCCCCGTGTTGCCATCTTGTCCGTTCATTTCGCGTTGAGCGGCGTGTGCATGGGATTGGGAGGTTGCGGTCGAGGAGAGAGTACGCGGGCGGATGCGGTTGCTCCAGTCATCACGCCAGCGGAGGTTGTGAAGGCGGCACCCACGCAAGCGACAGGCGCATCGCAAGCGAAGGCTGGGGGCGCGATGCATCAGGTTGTTCTCAAGGATCTCGATGGCAAGGAGGTCGCGCTGTCGCAGTTCGCCGGTCGACCGATGATCATTGAGATTTGGGCGACTTGGTGCGGCCCCTGCATCAAAAATCGTGCGGCGTTTCACGCTGCGAAGAAGGACATTCCCGATCGAGTCGCCCTGCTTGCGGCAAGCGCGGATACGACGAGCAGCCTCGTCAAGACTTTTCTCAAGACGCACGATTCATCAGGACTAGAACTCATGGCCACGCCCGACCTCTACGCGGCGATCAAGGCGCACGATCCTGGAATGACGATTCCCAAGACGGTCTATGTCGACAGCAAGGGTCATGTGATTGATGTCGCGCTCGGAACTCAGAATGTGTCGTGGATCAAAGCGATGTCGAAGAATCTGCGATGAGTGTCATCCGTCTCTCGATTTCCCTCTTTGGCGGGTGGCTCGTGGACCTCTGCTACTTGGTGGGGGCATTGTTGCTCCTCCCATTCTGGCTCACGCGCATGATTCGCACGGGAAAGATCCGCACGAATTGGCCCGCGCGCTTTGGATTTGGAGCAACCCTCGCCGCGCCCGACTCGCGTCGCGTCTTGATCTACGCGGTGAGCGTCGGCGAAGTGAATGCAGTGCGAGGACTCGTCGCGCAACTTTCCGCGGGCGATCCATCGATCGAAGTCGTGATCGCCGCGCAAACGGACACTGGGTTTCGTCGTGCGAGCGACCTGTACGGAAGCAGGCACGCCGTCGTGCGCTGGCCGTTTGATTTCTCCTGCTCCATACGGCGGTTTTTCAATCGAGTGCGAGCGGATGCACTGGTGCTGGTGGAACTTGAGTTGTGGCCGAACGCGACGGCGATCGCGCGCCACAGAGGGATGCCCATTGTGGTCGTGAACGGTCGACTCTCCGACCGATCGTTTCGACGGTACTCGATGGTGCGTTGGTGTGTCGCGCCGGCGTTTCGCCGCCTAGACCGTGTCTTGGCGCAAACAACGGTGTACGCCGAACGGTTCGCGGCACTCGGCACCGCTGCTCGGTGTGTGACGGTTTCTGGCACGATGAAGTGGGACTCGATCGCCATCGAAGACACGGCCGCAGGCGCGGACGCACTCGCCGCGGCGCTCGGGATCGACCGATCTCGTCTGCTTGTCGTTGCGGGCAGTACCGAGCCTGGGGAGGAATTGCTTCTTCGCGATTCGTTGCCGAGCGGCACGCAACTCCTCATCGCGCCGCGAAAGCCTGAGTGGTTTGACGGCGTGGCGCGAAATCTCTCGCCGTGCGTGCGTCGTTCGCAACCGGGCGCAGGCGTGGCGTCGACGGACTACTTCGTGCTCGACACCATTGGTGAACTGCGCATGGCGTACTCGCTTGCGGATGTCGTCGTTGTGGGTCGATCATTCGGCGTTCTGCACGGGAGCGATCCGATTGAACCGATCGGACTCGGCAAGGCAACGATCATTGGCCCTCGCGCGGGCGACTTTCAGGAGTCGATGGAGGCGCTCCTTGCGGGGGGCGGCATCGAGCAGGTGTCGCGCGAAGAGTTTCCAACAACGCTCGCGCGCCTTCTCGATGACCCTCGTGCGCGCACCAAACTCGCGGCGCTGGGGAGGGCAGTCATTCGCAGTCGGCAGGGCGCGACAACCGCGACGGCCGACGCGATCCGCAGCGTGTTACCCTAAAGGTCATGTCTACCAACGGAAAAGTCGCCGCGGCGTTTGAAGAACTGGCGGTGCTCTCTGAGATTCTCGGAGAGAACGCTTTCAAAGTGAATGCCTTGCGCCGTTCGGCTCGCACGATTGAAGCGCTCACGAGCAATGTGTGCGAGCTCGAGAAGTCCGCGTTGCTTGCGATGGATGGCGTGGGCGCATCGACGGTCGCGAAGATTCAGGAGTTTGCGACGAGTGGAACCATGGAGGAACTGACGGGGTTGCGTGCCCGAGTTCCCGCAGGACTCACGCAGCTCTTGCAGATCCAAGGCCTCGGTCCGAAGACGGTTCGCGCGATGTGGACCGATCTTGCGATCGAGGATCTCGCAGGCCTCAAGACTGCGATTGACACAGGCGCGATTGCGCGACTGCCACGCATGGGGCCAAAGTCGGTTGAGAATCTGAAGGAAGGCATTGCATTTCTTGAGCAGTCGCGCGGACGCATCCGCATTGGCGAGGCGCTCCCCATTGCGGAAGCACTCGTGCGGGACCTCGGTTTGCTCGCGTGCGTGCAGCGCATCGCGTACGGGGGAAGTTTGCGGCGCGGTCGGGAGACGATCGGCGACATCGATATCCTCGCAGCGAGCACCGATGCGCCGGCGTTGATGGAGAAGTTTCGCGGGCGCGAGGATGTGGCCAAGGTGCTTGCGACGGGCGAGACAAAGACCAGTGTTCTGACCAAGCACGGCGTGCAGATTGACCTTCGCGTCGTGCCACTCGATCGCTTCGGTTCGGCGTGGCTCTACTTCACGGGAAGCACCGATCACAACATTCGACTTCGTGAGCGGGCGATCGCGCAAGGCATGCGACTCAATGAATACGGTCTGTTTCACGCGGCGGAGGATGGAACGGTGGCGGAGGGCGCGCTTCCTGTCGCGAGCGTCGAAGAATCCGACATCCACGCCGCGCTCGGATTGCAGTGGATACCGCCGACGATGCGGGAGGATCGTGGAGAGTTCGATGCGTTCGCGATCGGCTCAGTGTTGCCGCGCATTGTCGTGATGGAGGACATTCGAGCGGAATTGCACTGCCATACCAACGCGAGCGACGGGAAGATGACGATTGATGAGATTGTTGCGACTGCGCAGTCGCGCGGCTTCCACACGATTGCGATCACCGATCACTCGAAGGGACAGGCGCAGGCGAACGGACTTGACGAGGCTCGCGTCATCACGCACATCGCCGCGATTCACGCGGCGCGGGCGCGATTTCCGGCCATGCAGATCTGGGCGGGGAGCGAAGTCGACATTCTCTCGGACGGCACACTTGACTATGACGACGAGCTACTCGCGAAGCTCGATTGGGTCGTCGCGAGTCCGCACGCGGCCTTGAAGCAGGAATCCGCGCTCGCAAACGCTCGCATGTTGCGCGCCATCGCGCATCCGCTCGTGCATGTGATCGGTCATCCCACCGGACGCGTCGTGAATGGTCGCCCCGGGCTTGAACTCGCGATGGATGCGCTCTTCGGAGCAGCCAAGAAGCACAACACCGCGCTCGAAATCAATGCGCAGCACTTGCGACTCGATCTTCGAGATGCGGATGTGCGTGGCGCAGCGACCGTGGGATGCATGATCGCGATTGATTGCGATGTGCACGCAACCAGCGACTTCGACGAACTTCGCTACGGCGTGCTCACCGCGCAGCGGGGTTGGTTGCCCGCATCGCAGTGCCTCAACGCGATGGACCCGAAAACACTCAACGCTTGGCGCATGCAGAAGCGGTGCGGTGTGGGTTAGGCAGGTTGCTGACAAGAGAGGCAATGCAGGCTGCCAAGTCCGACGACGAGAGAGCGAGCCGAAATCGGTTCGATGCGCATGCCTGGCATCGCGCGTTGGAGAACGCTGCACGCCGCGTCGTCGCTCGCGCCGTGAAAGACCGGCACAAACACCGTTCCGTTGGCGATGAGAAAGTTTGCGTGACTCGCGGGCAACATGTTGCGTCCGCCGGGGCCGAATCGATCGGCGGGGTAGTCGTAATAGATCGGCTCGGGCACGGGAAGTGCGAGTAAATCGAACCTTTCGCCGCGTTCGTCGCGAGCGCTCGTGAGTGCGGTCCAGTTTCGTTCGAGCACTTCGAAGTCCGGATGCGAACTCGGCGCCCGCAGGGCCACAATCGCGTCACGACGCACGAAGCGCGCGATGTCATCAATGTGGCCATCCGTGTCATCCCCCTTGATGCCTCCGGGGAGCCACACGATGTTGGAAATGTCGAGCGTCTCGCGAAGCACGCGCTCGATCTCGCCCTTGGCTGCGGTCGGATTTCGATTGTCGTTCTCAAGGCACTGCATGGTGGTGAGCACGGTGCCTGTGCCATTCACATCGATTGATCCACCTTCGAGGACGAAGGAGTGATGCCACATCGGAATGCGCCATCGTTTCGAGATGATGGAGGGCACCCCATCATCGAGCGTGCGCGCCTCGTACTTGTCGCCCCAACCGTTGAAGCGAAACGAATTGCCCGCGACCACGCCGGTCGTGCGGTGCTTGACAAAGATCGGGCCGAAATCGCGAATCCAGCTGTCATTCGTGGGAACGCCAAGCGCAGCGCATTCGCGCACTTCAACCACGGCGGAAAGTTTTTCCCGCCAAAGTTCCCACTCCGCTTGCGCGTCTGCGAGGCAGTTCGGCCAAGTCTCTTCGTTGTGCGGCTTCACGAGCCAGACGCACGCGAGTGGATCCCACTCCGCAGGCATGCGGTAGCCAACCGCTGCGGGAGTTTCCGAAAGAACGAGGGTAGGATCGAGCATCGTTAGTCGTTCCATCGTTGCAGCAGGCCTTGGTACGCATCGATGCGGCGATCGCGTAGGAACGGCCAACCTCGCCGCGACTCTTCGATCATGTTGAGGTCGAGTGTGCAGACGATGACCTCTTCTTTGTCGGCGCTCGCTTGGGCAATGATCTGTCCTGATGGATCGCACACGAGGCTCGATCCCCAGAATCGCAAGTCCGCTTCAATGCCGACGCGATTCACCGCGACGACGAAGCACCCATTCGCGATGGCGTGCGCCTTGTGCATGGTGATCCACGCTTCGCGCTGCGCCGTCGCGTCTCGCGGTGTCTCGCCGTGATACCAACCAATAGCCGTCGGATAGCAAATCACTTCGGCGCCCCTGAGGGCAGTGAGGCGCGCCGCCTCCGGATACCACTGATCCCAGCAGACGAGCATGCCACACACCGCTTTCGTGCCCTTGACAACCTGCCATCCGAGATCGCCAGGCGTGAAGTAGTACTTCTCGCTAAACCGTGGATCGTCGGGGATGTGCATCTTGCGATAGCGGCCGAGGATCTCGCCCATGCGAGAGAAGTACACGCTCGTATTGTGATAGAGACCGGCTTGGCGTCGCTCATAGAGACTCGCGGTGATCTCCACATCGAGGTCCGCCGCGAGTTTTGACATGAACTGGCAGGTTGGTCCGTCAGGGATCGCTTCCGCGAGATCCATGCGCGCCGCGTCCTCCGCTTGGCAGAAGTAACTCCCTACAAACAATTCTTGCGTCACGATGAGCTCCGCGCCTTGAGACTTCGCGGCGGCTGCCAGCGCGGCAACGAGCGCGAGGACTTCTTCCTTCGGCGTGTCGATCGGACACGCATGTTGCAGCAATCCAACCGTCAGTGTGCGCTTGTTGGTGGAGGTGGAACTCATGGGCGCGGGATTATAAAGGAACGAGGCTATGCCACATCACCGAGGCCGAATGCTTCGCCGTAGAGGTGAATGATCTTTCGTTTCAGAGACGACTCTTCTGGCGCGCTGAGTCGCGGGCTGCGAGCGATCCATTCGAATGCATCACGGCGAGCAAGTTCAAGCAGAGGGAGATCGCGCGTGAGGTCGGCGACGACGAACGGAGGGAGCCCGGATTGTCGCGCACCGAAAAACTCGCCTGGGCCGCGAATGGCAAGGTCGAGTTCCGCAATCTTGAATCCGTCATCCGTCGAACGAATCGCTTCAAGCCGCGCGCGACCGTCGTCGGTGGTTGCGTCGCCGATGAGAATCGCCACGCCGCCCTTGGAGCCGCGACCCACGCGGCCACGCAATTGATGGAGTTGCGCGAGACCGAATCGCTCCGCGTGTTCGACCACCATCACGGTCGCGTTGGGGACATCAACGCCGACTTCGATGACAACGGTTGCGATGAGCGCATCCAGTTCGTGTCGGAGGAACTTTCCCATCGTTGCTTCGCGTTCGTCCGCTTTCATCTGGCCGTGCAGATTCGCCAGTCGTAGGCCGGCGAGCGCGCCGTCTTGCAGGAACGCAAGGTGCGTGTCGGTTGCCTTGAGTCCTAAGTCTGAGGTTTCAACCGCAGGCACCACGATGAACGCCTGCTCGCCGTGTTCGATGCGTGTTCGAACGAACTGGTATGCCTCGTCCGCGCGCGCACTGGGCAAGAGGCGCGTGTGAATCTTCTGCCGATCCATCGGCTTCGATCGAATGACCGAGACATCGAGGTCGCCGTAAACCGAGAGCGCGAGGGTGCGGGGGATTGGCGTTGCGGTCATCACCAGCATGTGCGGTGTGCGATCGACGCCGGACTTCGATCGCAGCACCGCTCGCTGTGCGACCCCGAATCGGTGTTGCTCGTCGATCACTGCGAGCGCGAGATGCTGGAACTCAAGTGCGTCCGTCAGGAGTGCGTGCGTGCCGATGAGAATGTCGATCTCGCCAGACTTTGCCGCCACGCGGAGCGCGCTGCGCTGCGCGGCGCTCAAACTGCCCGTGATCAGCGCGGTGCGCACGCTCGTGCCGTCAAGGAACGTACTGATCGAACGGAAGTGTTGCTCGGCGAGGAGTTCGGTCGGTGCCATGATCGCGCTCTGTGCGCCGTGCGCTTTCGCGAGGAGCATGGCGCTCAGTGCCACGGCGGTTTTTCCGGCACCGACATCGCCCTGGAGAAGTCGATTCATCGGCGTGCTTTGGCCGAGGTCGGTCGCGATCTCACGGAACGCGCGGACTTGCTCCTTCGTCAATTGGAAGGGGAAACGGGCAAAGATCTCGCGCTCAAGACGCGCGGAAATGGGCAGGATGCTCGCGCCACCCTCCTCGCGCAGTCGCCTGCGAATCGCGACCGCGAGTTGCAGCGCGAGCAGTTCGTCATACGCCAAACGTCGCCGTGCCGCTGCGAGTTCGTCGAGATCACGCGGGGCATGGAATGCGCGGTAGGCGTCGCCGAGTTGCGGCAGCGCGTGTTGAGTTCGATAGGCTGGAGGCAGGGGGTCGATGATCGCGGCGCATGCTTGGATGAGTACACTTGCGAGGGACTGTTCGATGAGCGCGCTCGAAAGGGATTCACTCGCGGCGTACACCGGACGCAGGCGTGCTTCGCGCGTCGCTGGTTCACTCACCGCATCTGCTGCGCTTCCTGATGCGAGCGCCGTCCACTTTGGATTCGACATCTCGATGTAGCCGCTGCGTGACTTTGCCCTGCCTTCCGCGATGCCTCGGAGGCCCGGATGAAACTTCGACTTCATCCAAGGCGCATTGAAGAAGACGAGGCGCACGGTTCCGCTGCCATCCGTGAGCGTCGCCTCGACTCGAGGCTTGCGACCGGGCGCGACGCGGACGGCGACGATCTCGCCGCGCACCGCGAGGTTTGCGCCTTCGGCTGGTACATGGAGCACCGCGGTCGCGACTGCTTCTTCCGCGCGTTCAAACTCGTGACGGAAGGGAAGGTGCCGGAGGAGGTCGCCCACCGTTCGCAATGCAAGCGAAGCAAAGAGCGTTGCTCGCGCAGGGCCGATGCCCTGAAGCGATTCGATCTTTGTTTCGAGAATTGTCTTTGACGAGACTTCCATACCTGTGCGGAGTGATGAGCAGACGAAGTGTGACCGTATAGTACGAGCCGTGCCGCCCGAACCCCGACGAATCTCCTTCACGCCGAGCCGCGCCATCGGTGGTTCGCAAGGAGGACTTTTCGATGATCGGCAGTCCCACAAGGGCGAACCAATCGTGGTCAAGTCCGTCGAGGCGCCGGCGACTCCGCCTCCCAAAGAACTCACGGTCGCGCAACTCTCCGAACTCGTGCGAAGCACATTGGAGTCGATCGCTTCTCCGATCCGCGTGATCGGCGAACTGTCGAATGTCACCGAGCGATCACATCTGTATTTTTCGCTGAAGGGCGAAAACGCCACGATCAGCGCAGTCATGTGGGCAAGCGATCTCGCTCGCAATCGGCAACGGTGGCAGAGCGGCCAACTCGTCGTCGCAACCGGGCGGTTGACGCACTACGCGCCGCAAGGGCGCACGCAATTCTCCGTGACGAAACTCGAACTCGCAGGAGTTGGAGATCGCGAGTTGGCGCTCCAAGCGCTCCTCGCAACCCTTCGAACAGCAGGATACTTCGACGCAGCGCGCAAGCGGCGCGTGCCGACCTTTCCGCGGCGCGTCGCGGTCGTGACGAGTCGCGTGGGCGCGGCGGTTGACGATGTACTTAAGACTGCAGGGGAGCGGTCCGCGCTCGTGGAGTTCGTCGTGTTCGATGTGCGTGTGCAAGGCGATGGCGCGGCAGAGGAGGTCGCCGCCACGATGCGCCTCATTTCAGAGCACGCGGAGCGGCTGGGCGTCGATGTCATGCTCGTGACGCGGGGTGGCGGTTCGCGCGAGGATCTTTGGGCATTCAATGAGCGGGTCGTCGCCGACGCGGCGTTCTCCTCACGCATTCCGGTGGTGAGCGCGATTGGGCACGAAGAAGACAATTCCGTGCTTGACCTCGTTGCGGATCTCCGTGCGAGTACACCAACGCAGGCGGTGCTCGCCATCGTTCCTGACCGCGCGCCGCTCCGTGAGCAACTCGCGCAACTCGAACGAAGGCTTGGCCGCGCACGCACGGCGAGTTTGGATCGCGCGACACTGCAACTTGAGATCATGCGTCAGCGACTCGGCGCAGCGCTCGTTGGTCGAGTCGCACGGGAACGCCGAGAGCTCGACAGACAGGCGGAGCGCGTACGGCAGTGTTCGCCCATTGCTCGCGCGAGTGCTGCGCGTGTTCAACTCGGTGCGTTGACCCAGCGCATTCGCAGCGAGATGGATCGTCGGATCGCCAACGAACGGAGTCGCCTTGACGGAAGCGCCGCGCACTATGAGAAGGCGTTGGCGCAAAGAGTGGAGCGAGCGCGGAGCGCCTTTGTCGTCGCAGAGCATCGCCTCGCCGCGGTCAACCCTCGGTTGGTTCTTGCCCGAGGGTATAGCGTGGTGTACCGCACAGACTCGTCTGGAAAAACTGTGATTCGGCGGGCGACGGATGTTGGGGGGGGCGATCGCGTGGAGGTTGAGACTGGCGATGGCTGGTTTGGCGCTCGTGTGGAGTAGCGCAGGAGCCTCTCGGGGTCGGGAGTCGGTTAGCATCGTGCCGCAACGAAACCCGTTTGAACTCTTGTAGGGCTCCTCGCATGGCGAAACAATCTCAATCGAAGGGCGATGCTCCCAGCCTCGTGCCAAGCCTCATGCCCCCTGGCATCGCCGCCCTTAGTTATGAATCGGCACTCGAGCAGCTCGAGGCGTTGCTTGAGCAGATTGAGCAGGGCAGCATCGGGCTTGCCGAGAGCTTGGACGCCCACGCCCGCGCGGAAGTGCTCTTGAAGCACTGTCGAGAGCTCCTCGATCGATCGGAGTTACGCGTGCGCCAGACAAGCGCTGCGCTTGAAGGTGAGAGCCTGCGAGCGGCGTCTGGCGTTGCATCCGCTCCTCGAACCGAGTCACGCGATTGAGTGACTTCTCGCTCCTGTTCGCGCAATGGCTTCCCACCCTCATCGGCGCGGCGTTCGCATTCGCGTTCGGTGCCTGCGTCGGAAGCTTTGTGAATGTCGTTGCGTGGAGACTGCCCAACGGCCAATCGATCGTTTCTCCACCCTCGCGTTGCCCGAAGTGCGGTCATCAACTCTCTTGGCGGGAGAACCTCCCAATCCTCGGGTGGCTGATGCTCCGCGGCAGGTGCAAGTGCTGTCGATTGCCGATCAGTTTGCGGTATCCGCTGGTGGAATCGCTGCTCGCGTTGCTCTTTCTCGCCACCTTTGTTCTGTTTTACGGGCCGTTTGATCGACTCGACGGTTGGGGAGTCGATGCATCGAGTCCGTGGTGGCACCTTCAAGGATTTTCACGCTCTTGGAGCGCATTTTTCGTCATTGCATTTGCCTTGGGTGGCCTCCTCACGATGACGCTGATGGACGCCGACACGATGACGATTGACATTGCGGTCCCATCGGTGGTCTCGATCGTGGCGTTCATCGGCTGGACGGTGCAGGGGTTTCTGCCGGAGTCGAAGTCACTGCGCGGGTTGGTGCCGATTCCCGTCGCGACTTGGGAAATCGGGTTCGCGTGCCTCGGGTTCATGATCGGACTTGCGATCAGTTTGTGGCTCCTAAAGTCTGGTCGCTTGCGTCGCAGCTTCGCGGATTGGAACGAGGTGATCGGCCCAGAAGGGGACCCCGCGAGTTACCCGCACGCCCGTCGAGAGATGTTCGCCGAACTCGCGTTCCTCGCGCCGCCGATTGCAGGAGCTGGACTAGCGTGCTTCCTTCCATCGCTCTTCGAACTACACGGCGCGGCATGCCAACCGATCGCGCTCCTCGGAGGCGCGCTGTTGGGTTGGATCGTTGGTGGCGGCATCGTGTGGGCGATTCGAATCCTCGGCTCGTTTGCGTTCGGACGCGAAGCGATGGGCCTAGGTGATGTGCATCTCCTCGCCGCGGTTGGCGCAGCATTCGGCTGGAAAGTGGCGATTCTGACTTTCTTTCTCGCGCCGTTTAGCGGTCTGTCTTGGTCACTCCTTGGAAAACTCTTGGGCAAGGGCAAGGGCTTTTTCGGTCGTGAACTTCCCTACGGTCCGCACCTCGCGCTCGCGGCCGTTGTGGTGCTGTTCGCTCGTCCGGCGATTGTGAATCTTGGAGTGATGTTCGAGATGCTCGCAAGCCCGGTGTCAATCATCGAGCGTTCAGCGACGAACCACTGAGTCGACTCGACTCAACTCAACTCAACACTGGCCGAGGCGTGCGCAAGATTTGCCGAATCTCCCTTCATACCTCTTGCGAAACGGACCTGGGGTTGGTGAAATGCCGACTGAACCGCCTCCGCTGCGTCAGCACTCAACCTGGACAAGGATGCCAGGGCCGTCGCAGTGAACCCCTTTGGAATGGACACCAAACATGCGTGCACTGTTCGCTCTCTCGCTCGTCGTCGCCTCCGCGCAACTCGTCGGTTGCAATCATGCAACCAAAGATGAAGTCTCCATGCTCACGCAGGAGAATCAGCAACTCACTCTGCAAAACAAGGATCTCGCGAACGCGCTCGATGCGGAGAAGCAAGAGCGGCAGCGCCTTGAGCAGGCGTATGCGAGCAACGCATCCACCGGCAATTCCTCGTCCGCAGCGGAAACAACGGGCACACATCCCGTACCGACGGATCTTCCCGCGGGCGTGAGCGCCGAGTGGCAGGGCAGCGAACTCGTGCTCATTGTGGAAGGCGATGTTCTGTTTGATAGTGGGAAGACCTCGTTGAAGAACAACGCAAAGACGACGCTCGACACGCTCATGAACACGATTGCCAAGACCTATCCTGGCAAGCGGATCCGCCTTGAGGGATTCACGGATACTGATCCCATCAAGCTGAGCGGTTTCAAGTCGAACTTCCACCTCGCATTCGAGCGCGCATACACCGTCGGTCAATACATGGAGGCGAAGGGCTTCAAGGGCGACGAGATTTCCTACGCGTCCTTTGGATCGCAGGACCCGCGTGCCACGAAGGCGCAGAGTCGTCGCGTGGAGATTGCCGTGGTTGAGGCTGCGCCCAACGCCGCTGCCGACTAATCGGCTTTCCAATCTTTGGTTAGTGAAGCAAGGGTTTCGCGGCTTCGCGCGGAACCCTTGTTCGTTCTTGACTGTGCGCGTTCCTGCGGGTGCGACAGAGCGAGCGGGTGACAACCAAGTTTGGCGCGCGGCCATGAGACGCGCGCGGGGATTGCTCGCGAACCCGCCTACTTCAGGTCGAGATCAAGGCCTTCGGCTTGGATCTTCTCGAGCAACAGGTTGAGCTTTGCGAGTGCGTCACTGAGTCGCGCGGCGCTGTCCGCGAATCCTTCGTAGAGCTGCGCGTCATTGAGGAGCTTTCCGACCGTGCCTTCTCCGTCGGCGGCAAGCCGAGTGACCCGTCGTACCTCGTCAAGGGTTTGGCTTGCGCGGTCGAGCGTGGAAACGAGGCTCGCGCGGATGAACTGCGTGTCGTTTTGGACGCCATCGGCGAGTTCGGCAACGCGGTGCATTGCGGTGCTCGCGGCGCGCAGCGTTTCGTTCGCGTTGTAGGCCGCGGACTTCACATCCTGCTTGAGTTGTTCATCGCTGAGCCAGAGATCTGCCGCTTCGAGAGTCTTGTCCACAGAACCGAGCACCTTGTTGAGGCGAATAATGGCGGTCTTGATGCTCTGATCTTCAGCGCCTGCCACCGGCGGCGCAAGCAACGCGTTCAAGTTGCGTGCGAGCTCTCCGACATCGAGAAGTCCGTCCGACAAGGGTTTCAGTCGCCCATCGACAAGCCGCGTCAATCGATCTTCAATCGAGAGCACTTCGCCGCGGAGAATCGGAGGCCGACTTTCAAGGTAATACCGCGGCGGGTCAGCGAGCGGAAGGGCTGCGGTGAATTCCAGCCGTGCGCCAGAACCAAGGAGCGTCGCGGCGATCGAAGGAACGCTTGGATCGGGAATGCGGGAACCTTCATCGATCTGCGCGATGATCATGACCGGTCGGTCGCGATCGGAACCGAGCGCGATCGAATGCACCCGGCCGATCGGTACGCCGTTGAGAGTGACGAGTGACCCAGATCGCAAGCCACCCGCTTCATCGAATGCACATTCGATCTGCCAGGTACGCCGAAACATCGCTTCGAACTCACCAACATTGAGCAAGAGCCACGCGCCACCAGCAACGCCACCGAGCGTACAGAGTCCAACGAGCGTGTTGCGGGTGATGTCTCTCATCGAGGTGGTGCGGAGGAAGGATTGCGGGGCAAGACACGCGAGAGTTGCGGGCGCTGTCCGTCGTGGCGCGAGGCTTCGCGAATCGCACGAAGTTCCTCTTCGCTCGCTTCGCCACGGAGGAAGCGAGAGACTACCGGATCGGTTGAGTCGCGGAAAAGGTCCGGCGCGCCTTCGAGCATAACTTCGCCCTCATGCATCATGACGAGGTGATCGGCGACGCGAAAGGCGCTCACGAGGTCGTGCGTGACGACGATGCTCGTCGCGCCGAGTGCTGACTTCATCTTGATGATGAGTTCGTTGATCACATCACTGCGAATCGGATCAAGGCCGGTCGTCGGCTCGTCGTAGAGGACAACCTTGGGGCGGAGGACGATTGCCCGCGCAAGCGCGATCCGCTTTCGTTGGCCGCCGGACAGATCCGCCGGCATCTTGTGCGCGGTCTCTTCAAGACCAACCATTTGTAAGACGCGCCGCACTCGCTGTGCGTGTTCGTAGGCACTTGTCGGCGTGCTCGATTCGAGCTCGCGGAGGGGAAAACCCACATTGTCTTCGACGCTCATGGAATCGAAAAGCGCGCCGTTCTGGAAGAGGAACCCGAATTCACGACGAATCGGTGCGAGCCGCTCCTCGCTCAGCGTGTCCACTCGCTGTCTTTCGTACCACACCTCGCCGCGGTCTGGCCGCTCGAGGCCAACGAGATGCTTGAGGAGAACGCTCTTCCCGCAGCCGGAGGGTCCGAGGATGACCGTGGTCTTTCCGCGAGGGAAGTCGATGGAAATCCCTTTCAAGACCTTGAGCCGGTCAAAACTCTTCGCGAGCCCCACGACGCGAATCGGAAAGGGCGCGGGTGCATCGGTGAGGGCGACGGTCTCGGGCATTGTTCGTATCATCGTCTCGATGGATCCTGATTCGCAAGTCGATGCCGTTCACCCACCGAGCGCGCGGTTGCATGGTCAGACGGGCGTGGTGTTTGAGAGTCGTGTGTTTCGGGTCGAGCGCGTCGAGGTGTGCGATCGCGACGGTGCCACGCGACTTCGCGATGTGGTCAGGCATCCCGGCGCGGTGACGGTCATCCCTGTGCTGGACGACGGATCCATTGTGCTCATTCGAAATCATCGGTTTTCGCTGCGGCGCTGGATCGTGGAGTTCTGCGCCGGAAAATTGGAGGCAGGGGAGGATCCGCGTGCGGCCGCTTTCCGCGAACTCGAAGAAGAGACCGGTTACCGCGCCGCCAACCTCGTAGCCCTTGGCACTTTCTACACAAGCCCCGGTTTCTGCGACGAACGCATGCGCGTTTTCGTCGCCACCGACCTCACGCTCGTTCCTGCGCGACCAGAGATTGGTGAAGAAATTGAGGTCTTCAACGCAACGCGCGCACAGATTCGCGCAATGATCGTCGATGGAACACTCGAAGACGGAAAGAGTATTGCGGCGTTTGCAAAGCTTGAGTTGATGTACCCCGAGGTGCCTGTGCGATGAGTTGGAAGGACGATTGTCATGACGAAGGTGCCCTGCCTGGCGACGATCTTGATCGTCGTCCAGCTGGCTTCGGCGGTGACTTCGCCGCTTCTCACCCGAGCTTCGATGATCCGATGAGTTGGTCGTTTCGATTCGGGCGAATCTATGGCATTGATTTGCGGATTCATCTCTTCTTTGCGGTCTATGGACTCGTGCGGCTCGCGGGGGCACTGGACGCGAAGGAGTCGGGCGGCCTCGGGTTGCTCCCGACGGCACTCATGCTCGCGGCCGCGTTTGCGGTCGTGCTGTTGCATGAACTTGGGCATTGCGCGGGCGCGCACCTTGTGGGTGGCCGTGCGACGCAAGTCCTCATGTGGCCGCTCGGCGGACTGGCGAGTTGCGACTTGCCGAATCGAGCGCGAGCGCATTTGATCACCGCCGCCGCTGGACCACTGGCGAATGTTGTGATCGTCGCGGTACTTGGAACGACGCTCTTTCTCGTGACGGGGGTCGGACTCGGTGTCGCGTTGCCCAACCCGCTCGATCTCAGCATGCTCGTGCTGCATGAAGAGGTATCTCGCACCTGGTGGACACTGTTGTTGGCGGTTGCGAATTGGTTTGCGCTGTTGCTGCTCCTATTCAACCTTCTCCCTATCTTTCCACTCGACGGCGGCAAGATCGTCCAAGCGCTCTTATGGCCGCGCTTGGGATTTGCGCAATCCATGCGTGTCTCATGCAGAATTGGACTCGTGGGCGCTGTATTGGTCGGCGTCTTGGCGCTTGTTCGCAATGACACGATGCTCTTGGGAATCGCACTCTTCGGTGGAATCACTTGTTACCTCACCGCCAAGCGCGTGCAGTTCGAGGCGGACTTTCTCGGATTTTCTCCGGAAGAGGAGGAGCAAGACGAGGACCTCGGAGTGACGGGCGCATCACACGCGGGAGGTGGACGCCCGCAGGTGCCATCTCCGACCATCGCGCCCGCTCGCAAGGCGACACCCGCCGTTCCACCAACCGCAGCGGAGGCGTCAATCGACCGTGTGCTTGACAAGATTTCGCGCGATGGCATGGGCAGCTTGACCGCCGCCGAGCAGGAAGTCCTGCGCAAGGCAACCGATGACCGACGCAAGCGGGACGGTCGCGCGTAGGCCCACGCGTTGGCGGTTGCCAATCGCCTACACTCGCGCGCTATGGGTTTGCAGGATCGTGATTATCTTCGCTCAGGCGCATCGAACTTCACCCGAAGTTCGTCGCTGAGATTCAGCGCGAACACGCTGCTGATCCTTGCGTGCGTGCTCGTTGCGATGCTTGACGCGATTCTGCCTCGTCAGTGGGTGCAGACCTCTCAGGTGCGCTTTGTGGAGGGCGGCGAGGCGGTCACGCGGGAACTCCTCGCAACGCGAGAGTGGGTGATTGCTCCGGTCATTGACTCCAACTCGAAGCAAAGTTTCGGGACCGCACTCATGGTGCCGTTCAATCCCAAGACCAACGAAACAAGAGCGGCAGTGGGTTCGATCGGGTACCAGTTTGTCTCGCCGCTGCGAAAGTGGTTGCAGTTCACCACCGCGCAAGCACTCATCGATATCACGCCTCAGGGGGTGAGCGGGTTTGAGTTCTGGCGATTTTTCGGGTTCCAGTTTCTGCACATTGGCATGCTGCATCTCGTGCTCAACATGGTCGGGTTGTGGGTGTTTGGGCCACTTGTCGAAGAGCGATTGGGAGCGCGTCGTTATCTCGCGTTCTACCTCTTCTGCGGCATGATGGGCGCGTTCCTTTACTTACTCCTCAATGCAGCGGGGTTGGGTGCGCAGTCACTCTTGGGCGAGCATGCGAGTGTCCCAGGGTTACTGTTTACGGATCCTTGGACGCCACTCATTGGAGCGAGCGCGGGGGTCTTTGGCGTCATCGCCGCCGGCGCAGTCTTCAGGCCGAATGAGACGATTGTGGTGCTGTTTGTGCTGCCGATGCGATTGGCAACCTTCGCGATTCTCGTCATCGGTTTTTCCGTCTACAACATGCTCACCGCCTCTTCGAATGCGGGTGGTGAAACGGCACACTTGGGCGGCGCTCTCGCCGGTTGGTGGTTAGCGAAACGAACGCACCTCATCAATGACTTCTTTTCGATCTTCGGACGACCTCCGCGGCGAAGCGCTGCGACGGCCCTGGCGAGTCGTCAGCCATCGCCTCGGAGCGACGCAGTGAGTCATGCGGAAGTCGACCGCATTCTTGACAAGGTGCATGCGGGCGGATTGCAAAGCCTATCTGCAACAGAGAAGGAAACGCTGCGTCGCGCAACCGATGCTCGGCGTTCTTGAACGCGAAGGCTCGCTCATCTATGCCAGAGGCGCTTCGATTCGAAATCAGTCATGAGAGCCGCGCCACACAGGCGCGCGCAGGGCGCATCACGACGATGCACGGGAGCTTTGAAACGCCTGTGTTCATGCCGGTGGCGACCGCTGCGGCGATGAAGGGTGTTTCGGTTGCGCAGATCGAGTCGACTGAGTCGCGCATCATTCTGAACAACGCCTATCACCTCATGCTGCGTCCGACAGCGGAGCGAATCGCGCAGTTCGGAGGAAGTCATGAGTTCATGCGTTGGCCGCACTCGATGCTCACCGATAGCGGAGGGTTTCAAGCTTGGTCGATGTCGGACATCGTGAAGCTCACCGAAGACGGCGTGCGCTTTCGGTCGTTCATCGATGGAAGTTCGGTGATGCTCACGCCCGAGCGCTCAATCGAGGTGCAAAACCTCATCGGCGCAGACATCATCATGGCGTTTGATGATTGTCCTCCGAGCATCATGGAGCCGGACCAAGGGGACGGCGCGCACGACGGGGATGGGGAGAAGGACATCGACGCAAGCACGCCGACCGAGGGCGCGGCGCCGCCGCTTCTGACTCGATCGCGGAAGAAGCCGCAACTCACGCCGCAGGCGCACGCGCAGCGACTCGCAGAAGCAGTCGATCGCACGGCGCGCTGGCTCGCGCGCTGTCAGGCTGCGCATCGACGACCGCACGACCAGAGCCTCTTCGGCATCGTGCAAGGCGGAACCCATCTCGAACTGCGCGCGAAGAGTGCGGCCTTGACCACGGCGATTGAACTTCCCGGCTACGCCATTGGCGGCGTTGCGGTCGGCGAGGGGACCGAGCAAATTGCGCGGGTGGTGGAGTTCACCGCGCCGCTTCTTCCATGGGAGCGGCCGCGGTATCTGATGGGCGTTGGTTATGAGCGAGACATCGTCGCCGCCGTTCGCGCGGGGGTGGATATGTTTGATTGTGTCCTACCGACTCGGAACGGTCGGAAGGGGTACGCATTCACCCGAAACGGCCCAGTTCGGCTGCGAAACGCCGCTCACGCGCTGGATCGGGCGGTCCTCGACCCCTCTTGCGATTGCCTCTGTTGTGCGGGCGGATACTCGCGGGGTTACCTCCGGCACCTCTTCATGGCAGGCGAAACCCTCGGCGGCACCCTCGTAAGTGTGCATAACCTCCGACACTTCCAGCGGCTGATGGTGGACATTCGAGCCGCAATCCGCGAAGATGCTTGGTCTACCTTTGTGGGGCAATGGCCCGTCCTTGGGAGTGCGTGAGCATTGCGTCACATGCGATGCCTCGTTGACCTCAGCGAGGAGTTTCTGTCCTCATCCATCTCTATTCCGTAAGTTGATAAACCGCTATGAGTAATGAATTCGAATTCGACGCGATGCCGGCCACGCTCGTTCTCCTCCAACAAGACCAGGCGCTGCCGCCAGGCGCAGGTGCAGTCAAGCCATCCGCCGCAACCATCGGTGCTGACGGTAACCCGATCCCCGCCTCTGCGCCGCAGAGCGGAATGAGTTCGATGTTCAACATCGTGATGTTCGGCGTGATCGGCATCATGATCTTTTCGATGATCTTTGGCGGGCGCAAAGAGAAGAAGAAGCGCGCCGCCATGCTCTCCGCACTCAAGCGGCACGACCGCGTGCGTATGGCGGGCGGGCTCATCGGTTCCGTGGTCGAAGTCAAGCCTGATCTCGTGGTCGTCAAGATCGACGAGAACTCCAATGTGCGAGCCACCTTTACTCGCGGCGCCGTGGAAGCGGTCCTCGCTGAGGCCACGCCGTCGAATGAGGAAAGTGCGAAGGCTGACTAAGCCGAAAGATGGCAATTCGATAGTGATCTCCAACAAAGGGCTCCACGCGCTGCCGCTTTCGAGGCGCAGCCATTCGGGAGTCCCTGCAGCGTCTGCAACGAAAGCTTGCGATGAATAACCTCTGGTTGAAGCTCGGAATTCTCGTCACCCTCTGTGCGCTCTGCGCGTGGAGGCTCAGCGCGTCTGGCATTCGCTATGGCAAGGACCTCCAAGGTGGCGTGAGTTTGGTGTACGCCGTTCGCATGCCGGCGAATCAGCAGGAGCCTGATCGCGTCCTCGGTCGCGTGATTGAAGTGCTCAAGCAGCGCGTCAACCCCCAGGGGGTGCTCGACATCGGGATGGTGCCGCAGGGCAACGATCGCATTGAAGTGGTCATGCCGCTGCCAAGCGCGGAAGTGCGCGCACTGCAGCAGGATTTTCGCGCGCGCCTCGATGCACTCGTGGCGAATGCGACGATGACCGCACAGGACCTCAACATCGCGCTCGCCAATGGCACAGCGACTGCGAAGTACGCAGGCGGCGACGCCGCGGGCATCCGTGCGACAACCATCAGCGAACTTCAGCGCGCCTACGAAGAATCGAAGTCGGCGCGTGCCGCGTACGACGCGCTGGTGCTCCAACAAGCGGATGCAGCGGCGATCAGTGCTGCCGAAGATCGTGTGGTGCTTGCGGATACCAAGTATGAACCGCTCGTGGCCGCGGTCCTCGCCTTGACGATGGATCGCGCGCAATTGCACGCCATTCTCGAACTCTCCACCAAGCCACTTGCCAAGCGCGGACCCGGAGGCGAACTCGTCCTCGACGCGGACGGAAAGACGGAATCGTTGCCGAGCGCGCGGGAAGTCGAACTCGAAAAACTCCGTGCCTCGTTCTCGCACCTTGCGGCGGACCTCGACGCGCTCGTCGTGGCTCGCGATGCGTATGTCTCCAAGCGCACGAGTCTTGATGATCCCGAAGACCTCATGCGTCTCATGCGGGGTGCGGGTGTGCTTGATTTCCGCATTGCCGTCAATCCGAAACTTCCGGTGGGCGTGAATCCCGTGCAACTTCGCGCAGATCTCGCCAAGCGCGGTCCGGCGGGCGCGGTTGGTGACGCGGCGCGTTGGTTCAAGGTCAATGACCTCAAGCAGTGGGCAGAAACTCCTACGGCAGTCGCGGCACTTGAAGCCGACACCGCCGCGTACTTCGAGGCGCGCGGTCTTGTGGGCGCGAGTTTCGGTGGTACCCCGTACCTCTTGCTTTACGACACGCCTGAGAAGTCGATGACTCACTCTGGCGATGCCTCATGGGGTATGGCGAATGCCTTCGTCACCACCGATCAACGACTCGGTGGCAAGGCAGTCGGTTTCGTGCTTGATCCAATCGGCGCAGAGATGATGGGCCGACTCACCGCTCCGCATGTGAACCAACCGATGGCCATCGTGCTTGATGACGAGGTCTACTCTGCTCCCAATCTCAACAGCGCGATTAGCGGTTCGGGCACGATTACCGGAAACTTCGGCGACGCGGAGATTGACTATCTGATTCGCGTGTTGACCGCCGGCTCGCTCGAGGTGAAGGTCGGAAGTGACCCCATTTCGATGAGCATCCTCGGACCGAGCATCGGTGCGGACAATCTCACGAAGGGTCTGTGGGCGACGGTGTACTCCGTCGCGCTGACTTGCATCGTGATGTTGCTGTACTACTTCGTCCCTGGCATCGTGGCCGACCTTGCCTTGGCGATCAACGCGCTGCTCATATTCGGCATCATGTCGACGCTCGATGGAACCTTCACACTGCCGGGTCTTGCCGGTGTTGCGCTCTCGGTCGCTATGGCGGTTGACGCCAATGTCCTTATCTACGAGCGTATTCGAGAAGAGTTGGAGAAGGGCGAGCGGCTGAAGGAGGCGATCAAGAACGCCTATTCCCGCGCGCTGAGCGCCATCGTCGACGGCAATGTCACGAACCTGATCGCGTGTGTCGTTCTTTACAATGTCGGCGCGACGGAAGTGAAGGGCTTTGCGCTCACGATGAGCATCGGTGTATTCACGACGCTCTTCACAGGTCTGTGGGTGACTCGCCTGTTCTTTAACATCCTCACGGGTCCACTCGGTGTGACCAAGCTCCCGATGCTTCCGTCGGTGGTTCCTTCGGTGTCGAGAGCATTGCGGCCGCATGCGGATTGGGTCAAGCTCAAGCCGGCGCTCTTGTCGGTGAGCGCCATCACCGCGATTTTCGCCGTCGTTGCGTTGTTTGCGCGCGGCAACGACATCTTCGAGACCGAGTTCCGAGGCGGCGTCGCCATGACGCTTTCCACACGCGCGGCTCGTGCGGGTGAGCAAGCAGACAGCGAAGGGCGGTTGTTGCTTCACCGCGCCGATGTTGAGGCGCGCGTTCGAAAGATTGGCGAAGAGCATCCCGACGACATCGTCCTGAGTGAACTTCGCTCGGCCAATGTGCTCACGCTCGGCGCGGGCGGGGCGGAAAGCAACGCCTCGAGTTTCCAGATTCGTGTTGGTAATCCGGCGTCGCTCCCTGAGGGCTTCGATGAATCGAAGATCACCGAAGGCATCGTTGCGTCGGTCGTTCGCGAGTTCGCGAACGATCGCGACATGAAGTTGCCGTTGGCCTTTGTGGGCGCAGGCTCCACGGATCACCGTCAGTTCACCAAGCGACCCGACCGCGCGACGGTTGGGGAATCCGTTGGCCGGACTGGTGCCTCCGTTGCGCCCGTCGGAGAGTTCCGAAACGGCGTGGCTGTCATCATCGATCAAATCGATCCCCCGGTCAGCGTCGACGACGCGACGGAGCGAGTCATGCAGATGCGCCTCCAACCGGAGTGGTCGTCAACAGCTGGCCGCAAGACGCTGGTCGTGCCGCTGGCCTTCGCCGACGCCGCCGATCCGAGCAAGGGGGCAACCTCGCTTGCCGTCCTTGTCACGGATCCAGCCGGCAACTGGGCTGACATCGACGCTGAGGCGTGGGATCGAAGCGTCGCAAGCGAAGAGTGGAAAATCGTTTCGACCGCTCTTTCGCAGGCCGCGAGCCTCGACCAAGTCTCAAGCTTCTCTCCTGTGGTGGCCCAAAGCCTCGCCGCAAGCGCCCTCGTGGCCACCGTACTCGCGCTCATCCTCATGCTCGGTTACATCTGGATCCGCTTCGGGAGCTTCCGCTTCTCGGCGGCAACGGTCGTGGCCGTGAGCTTCAATGTCATCGTCTGCCTCGGCTTCCTCGCGATTAGCATTCCTCTTGCGAGCACCGGGGTTGGCTCGGCCTTGCTCATTGAGGAGTACCGCATCGACATCAATGTCATCGCGGGACTCCTGACCATCATTGGGTATTCGTTGAATGACACCGTTGTCATTCTTGATCGCGTCCGCGAGAACCGCGGGAAGCGAAGTTGGGTCAGCCGAGAGTGTCTGAATGACTCTATCAACCAGACCTTCAGCCGAACCGTGCTCACCGGCGGTAGTACCCTCGCGACGGCGATCATGCTGATCGCGTTCGGTGGAACGGGCATTCGTCCATTCGCTTACACCTTCCTGATCGGTCTCATCGCCGGAACTTTCAGCTCCGTCGCAATCGCCGCGCCGCTGGCCTACAGCGCGAAGGTGGAAGAGGAAGAGCGAAGGAAAGCAGCGCTGGCGGCTGCTCCTAAGCACACGACGAGTTTGACGACCGTTTGACGGCAGGTTTGACTTCCCTCGAGCGTCTTCAGATATCTGAAGGCGCTCGTTTTCATTTTGCATGCGGATGCACCCGCGCGTCGATGAAATCGTTACAGTGGTAGCGCGTGATGTGCACGCATCACGCAATGAATCAATGTCGCGTCTTCTCCCCCGGAACGGATGCCGGAGTCAGGGAGGAGCGCTCGCAATGGGTCGCAGAAAATGCCTGAAAGTAAGCACATCTGCGATCTGAATGAATCTCAGGGAAGGCCTCTCTCATGAACATGCCAACAGGTACCAAGATCGCGGTCGGCGCGCTGGTAGTGATCGTCGGTGGAACGATCATCTACACATGGACTTCGACTCCAAGCAAGAAGTCGCCAGTTTCGACCCCCCCGACGACCCTCTCTACGACCAACTCCTTTGGCACATTGCCGGGTGCAACGACCCCAAATGGTGCCGTGCCATCGTCGGCGTTCCCGCTCCCGCCCTCGACTGGTCCCGCGACCCTCACGCTTTCCCCGAATCCAACGCCAACTCCCAATTCGGGCGCGCCGGTTGGTCTTCCGCCCGCCCGCCCATTCGTCGAGCCGCGCGTCGCGACCGCTGAATCAGGGAAGGGTGAGTACGTGGGCACCAATTCGTCCGATCCAAACGGCGCCGGTCGGGCTGGAAACGGTTCTACGCTTGGTACGCAGGGCGTGAACGGCTTCAGGAACGGTTTCCCCGCGCCCACTCCTGTGCAGATTGCGAACAACAACGGCGTTGGGAACGCTGCGGGTTTCAACGGTTCCAATCTCAACAGTGGTGCACCTCGACCGATCAGCACCGCGCCGACGAACACTTCGGACAACGGCTTTAGTGCTCCATCGAACACAGGTGGCGGAGAGTCGAACTACACAGTCGCTTCGGGAGACACCCTCGGCGGCATCGCCTCGCGCTTGCTTGGCAGTGAGTCGAAGTGGACGGCGATCGCGAAGGCAAATCCATCGATCGATCCAAACCGCATGAAGGTCGGTACCAAGCTTCGCATCCCTTCGAAGGATTCGATCGCGAATGCCGCGCCATCAAACTCGCGCACGACTCCATCGGTGACCGCTTCTTCGACTCCGAGCACGGCTGCATCGAGCGGCGGTGGCTCTTACACCGTTGTTGCGGGCGATACGCTTTCGAAGATTGCACGCAAGTCGTACGGCAATAGCAAGCTCTGGCAGAAGATTTACGCAGCGAACAAGGGCGCGATCGGCGGCGATCCGGCCAACCTTCGCGTGGGTATGAAGCTCACGATTCCGAACGCCGACGCCATTGCTGGCGTGCGCACGGATTCATGATCTGCTGAGAACCGAGAGTTCCAACGCCAAGGCCGCGATCCTCGCGGCCTTGGCTGTTTTTGAGTACCGGCGTCACGGAGTACGTTTCCACGTACAGCAGATGTGAGGTCTGGCATCTCGATCTGGTTGATTGTGGATTCTCCGGAAAACTAGGCTAGATTGAGCCTCATGGTTCTGCAACCGTGGACTGCTGGGTGGTCGGTCTGTCAGGCGAGGTGGGACTTGATTGAGGAGTGGGGCAGGAGAACGACAATGCAAAGTCAGTGGTTGTTCCGATGTGCGTGCGTTCCGCCGCCCGCGGCAGCAACGCGCCCGACCTCACGAGCACCAACCTCGGGTTCCGTGTCGCGACGGTCCCTCAGTCGTTCTGTCGACGCTGTTTTCCTCATTCATTCGCCTCATCGTTCTTTGCACTTTGGTTGAGGCGCTTGACGGTGAACACGCGGGGCGAGGTCATGGTCATCGGAAGCGAATCGCAATCGAGCGCGCGAAGACGCAGGCGTCGCCACCCTCCGGAATCCGGCCTGTGGTCGTGGGAAGAGAGCGGGGACAGGCATGCTCGCCGCGGGTCTTTCGAGGCGCAGCGCTCCAATCCGCGCTGCGGAGCTTCGTGGGAGGGTCTCATCATCGTAGAAACCTAGGGCGCCTCCCGCACAGCGACGCATACTGGTGGTCCACGCAGCAGGGTGCGAGATTCGACCTCATCCTCTTTCAGGATGGCAAGCGCGAAGGCGTCGAGATCCAGCGCACGAACACGGCGACAATCTCGCCGTCCGTTCGGATCGCGTAGGAAGCGTTCTGGATCTCGCAGGTCAGCATCGTGCACGCCGGTGCCAAGAGCTATGGCCTCGCCGAGGGCATCAAGGCAGTCGTCATCCTAGAGCGGATTCGCGATCCTGCATGGGTGCTGAAGGCGTGAACAATCTTCCCATGCAAGCCGCGCGGCACAAGCACCCTCAGCGGTCGTTCGAACTGCATTGCATCCCAATCCGACAATTCGCCGCGAAGTTCTCGCACCGCAGCGTGCCGATGATGAGCGTGGTGACGCCCGCTTCCGCAAGGCAGAATGGAATAGCGTCCTTGGGAGCTATGCGACCGGAGGCAAGTGGTTTCTTGACCAAGACCGCGACACCGCGTTCATGCGCTTCGTGGATCACCGAGCGATGGGAGTCATCGAGCGGATGAAACTCCAGCATGAGCGCGTCGATGCTTCCGCTCCGGAGCGCCATGCGATTGCCTTCGACCGTCTTGCCGCTGAATCCGATGCGTGCGATTCGCCCCTCTGACTGCAGTGCGAGGAGCGCATCAATCGCTCCTTCGCGCTCAAGAATGCGCCGATCGGATCCATCCGAATGCACGCAGACGAGGTCGAGTTTGGCGCGTCGAAGTCGGGTGATGCTTTCGAGGACGCTCGCTCGCACCGCGCGCGGCGAGAAGTCGTAGGTCGAGGCGTTGTTCTCGAACCGTTCGCCAACTTTGGTCGAAACGAACATCCCATTCGCGGCAGGGAGCAACGCCCCGAGCCGCGCTTCGCTGCTTCCGTAGGACGGCGCAGTGTCGACAAGATTTGCGCCGCAGTCTCTTCCGGCCTCAAGCAACGCGCTGACCTCCGCGTCGCTTGGAAGTTCGTACGGCTGCGCGTACTTCGTCTTGGTATTGCGCCCGATCTTGAAGGCACCGAGCGCAATCACGCCGAGGGCAACACCAAGGCGGCTGCTCGTTCGTCGCGGAAGGCTCAACTTGTCCATGTGCAGGCCTCCCACGGAAACGCGCCCAGCGAGGGCGCAGTCGCGCCGCTTCTGGTGTATTCGCTTGGCAGCGTCGGATGCACGCCGACGGCGCGAAGATCCGATTCGATGCGCTGCGCGAGCAGTGGGGCAAGCGCGAGTTTCAAAGGAAGCGCGGCGATGATGTGGGAGTCGAGGCGCAGGAGCGCGGCTTCCTCTTGTCGCGCGGCCATCGCAAACTCCATCCGATCCACGCGGTAACTCGAGAATTCCAGCGCATCTTGATCAAGCAATGGAAGGACCTCGCGCAGTTCGCGACGCAATCGTGCGTGGAACTCTTTGGACTCCATCGCCACACCGTCTTCGGCCAATCGACCTCCCACTTGCCACACGCACCGCGATTGGGTGTCGCTGCCACTCGTAATCGTTACGCGCGTCTCTTTGCCGTCGACATTGTGTCCAAAGAAGGGCGGCAGCGAATCGCGATGGGACTTCGCTCGCACCAGTCCCATGTGAAGTGCTCGACGAACGAAGTGACTTGAGCGAGGCGGTGCAACACCAAGTTGTCTCAGCACGCCTTCGCTTGCCGCGCCTGCGGCGACGATGACTTGTTTGGGGCGGTTGAAGCGAATGCACTCGCCTGATGGGGTGCGAACACGCATTTGTTGGCCGTCCCACTCTAGCGCGCCGATCCCATCCGCGGTGAGCATCGCCTCCAAGTGTGCGTTGCGCAAACTCTCCAAGACGCTCGCCGGATTGACGACCGGTTCGTCCACTCGATACACGCCGCCGGTCGCCGAGTGAAGGAGCGGGGGAATCTCCGACTCGGTCAGGAGGACAGGTGTCGTCTCCAATCCCGCGCGCGCGCCGATCATGCCCAGCGCGCCTGCGATGCCGCGTGACCTCCAAAGCAGGCAATGTGGCGAAAGCACGCGCGCACCATGCAGGTTGGGGTCGCCCTCCTCCGGATGACCGTGGAGCGCGGCGCGCCAACGAGACGGCATTGCGGCGACCGCTGCAGCGCGTTGGTTGAACAGGCCGCTGAGGGTGTACTTCAGTCCGCCGTGGATGATGCCCTGGGATGCGAGGGTTTGGCCCTGTCCAAGGCGTGCGGGTTCGATGAGTGCGGCACGAAACCCGAGGCCGCGAAGCCGCGCGAGCGTCCACATCGCCGCAATTCCGCCGCCGATGAGGAGAACCTCGGCGTCGTCGATGCAAGGTGCGCCATCACCCATCAACGATGAACCGGAAGGGTTGGGCGGAGGGGAATCTTGGAAGTCCGATTGCACGAGGGGTCGATCATACGCCTCCCTGCAGCGAGGCGGGCACGCGCTATTCTGCGGGACTTTCCATTGCATGCCTCCTTGCTGAGTTTCTCCTATGTCCACGAAAGTCGTCATCATTCCCGGCGACGGGATCGGTCCTGAAGTCGCAGACGCCACCCGCAAGGTCATCGATGCCACCGGCGTTGGCATCGAGTGGATCGAGCGGCAGGCCGGTGAAGCGGCGCTTCGCGCTGGTGAGAAAGAGTTGCTTCCCGCATCGACCCTCGCCACGATCGCCGATTGCGGCGTCGCGCTGAAAGGGCCATGCACGACGCCGATTGGAAGTGGATTTCGCTCGGTCAATGTGCTGCTTCGCAAGACGCTCGATCTTTATGCGGCCGTCCGCCCTGTTCGCACCATGAACGGCGTGAAGACGCGATACGAGGAAGTGGAT
>SXUJ01000016.1 GCA_005790565.1 Planctomycetia bacterium | reverse complement strand
GCTGTACGCGAGGGTCACGAAAGAAATCTCGCATACCTGGCCGATCGTCACGCCGCGGAATTTCACAGGGCTTCCGACGCTCAATCCGTTCACTGACTCCGAGGAGTAGGTCTCGACGATCGCTGTTCGCTGAAACAGCGTGGCACTGCCAAGCAAAATCGTCCCGCCAATTGCCAAGGTAGCGGCGGCGAGCACAAATGCTCCGACTTTGAGATTTGTGGATTGGCTACTCATGGCATTGACTCAGTGATAAAGGAAAAGCGAAAGTGTAGTTCCTCGCCGCTGCGAGGATCGAAACTCAGGTTGCAGCCGTTGCCGCATGCACCGCAACCCCTTGACGATTAAGGAATCGACGCACCAGTGGATCGGAAGAACTGTCACGCATCACGCGCGGATCACCAACCTCAACGAGCCCGCCGCGCTTGCCATCAATCATCGCGAATCGGTGCGCGATCGCAAAGATGCTCGCCAGTTCATGTGAGATGACCACAAAGGTCACGCCGAGCGTCTCATTGAGCGTTTGAATCAGACTGTCAAGGTCCGCACTCGTCATCGGATCGAGTCCCGCCGATGGCTCGTCCAGAAAAATGATCGGCGCATCGAGCGCAAGCGCTCGCGCGATGGCAGCCCGCTTCTGCATTCCGCCCGAGAGTTCACTCGGCATCTTGTTCGCCGCGTGCGCGAGGTCAACGAGGCCAAGCTTTGCCCGCGCAATCTCCACGCGCGCGTCGAACGGAATCGAAGTGAACTCCTCCATCGGGATCATCACATTCTCAAGCACCGTCATGCTGTTGAAGAGTGCACCGAGTTGATACATCACGCCACACTGGCGCCTGACACTCTGCAACGCGTCCTCGTCAGCACTCGCGACATCGATGCCGCCAATCCAAATCTCGCCCGCAAGTGGCCGGTTGAGCGTCGTCAAATTGGAGAGTAGCGTGGTCTTCCCAGCCCCGGAACCACCGCCAATGAAGATGATCTCGCCGCGACGAATGTCGAGCGTAAGATCCTTGAGAATAACCTTCGCGGAATAGCCGATCGAAACGCCCTTGATGCGTATGGCGGGTTCAGCGTTGAGGATCGTGGATGCTGCCATTTCAAATGCCGAGGGTGTAGAAAAACGCGCCAAGAACAGCGTCCGCGATGACGATCAACACGATGCTCGAGACCACCGCGCCTGTCGTTTGCGAGCCGACCGCGCGCGCGCCCTCTTCCTTGTTCGTCGCGAGTCCGCGCTGACAGCCGATCACGGCGATCAGCGCGCCAAAGACTCCCGCCTTCACAAGGCCTTGCAGGAAGGCGCTGGCGTTCACCGCGAATTGAATCTCGTTCAGATACTGCCGGAGTGAAAAACCCTCACTCAACATGATGACGGAACCGCCAGCGATACCCATGAGATCGGCGAAGACCGCAAGCAGCGGCGTCATGCAGACGCAAGCGACAAATCGCGGCAAAACAAGGAATCGCATCGGGGTGATCCCGAAAGTGCGCAATGCGTCGACTTCCTGCCCGACTTTCATGGTGCCGATCGTGGCGGCAAACGCCGCGCCCGATCGCCCCGCCACCAAAATCGCGGTGATGAGTGGACCAAGTTCGCGGAAGATCGAAATGCCCACGATGTCGGCGACCTGCAACTTGGCGCCGTACTTCGCGAGCGGATCCATGCATTGAAACGCAATGATCGCGCCAATCAGAAAGCCAAGCAGTGCGACGACAGGGAGCGCATGCGCGCCGACCACGGACATTTCACGCAGGGTGTCCCCCCATCGCAACTGGCGTGGATCGCGCAGCGCGGCCAACATCGTCCGCAGCAGTTCCCCGCGAAACTCCACGAATCCCCGCAAGAATCGCCCGATTTCGAGCGTCACTCTTCCGATGTGCTCAACGAACCCCTCTTGCGCAGCGGCGTGTGATCGATCCTGCCCACGGCGCGCCATGTCCATCAGGCGCAACTGCGCCTCCGAGGCGCCGATGATGTTGGTCACGGCACCTCGCTCGGCTGCGAGCGCCTCGAGTCCCAAGACCAAACCAAGTCCGGATCCATCGAGGTAGTCGACCGCCGACAGATCAATGGCAAACACTTTCGATGCGTTTGACCGCAATTGCGCCGCGCTGGTCTCCCAGTGCGCCGCGATCGCCCGCGCATCGAGGCGCCCCACGAAACGGGCTGTCAGTCCACCCGGTGCAACCTCGAACAAGATGCGAAAAGTCTCTGCGTCAGGCACTCGGGAATACTATCGGGTCGATGCGACCGCGTGCGAGGATCAAATGTCACGCCATCTCTATGAATGCAGGGTCATACACCTTGGATCGGACGAACGCGTCGATGTCCTCCGGCTCCGCCACCCGGGCAAACCCTTCCGCAAAGATCAACTTGGCGACCTCGACCGCAACGGCAATCTCGCTCTCGAGAATCGTGCGAAGTGGCGGGTACACAAGGCCAACATCGAGATCACCCTGCGTCACTCGCGAGGCGAGTGTTTCCGCCGCCTTCAGGAACATCGCGTCGGTTACGCGAGTGGCGATGGTGGCAAAGACCGCCAGCCCAACCGCAGGGAAGATGTAGACATTGTTGCCCTGCCCTGGCACAAACAGTTTTCCGCCAAACCGAACGGGTGGAAACGGGGAGCCCGATGCGAAGATTGCACGACCATCTGACCACTGATACGCCTCCTCGGCGGAACACTCCGACTTCGAGGTCGGATTCGACAACGGAAAAATGACTGGTCGCTCATTGATCACACTCATCGCACGAATCACGCGCTCGTTGAATGACTTCGGCACGGTGCTCGCTCCGATGATCGCTGTCGGTCGCACGAACGCAACGGAGTCCGCGAAATCCTTCTGCAGCGGCGCTTCCTTGACATACGGAACTTGGTGGGCACTCAGGCGAGGATTCGACTGCACACAGAGACCAGAGGAGTTGTGCATCCAAATGCGAGCGCGCGCCTCGGACGCGCTGAGCCCTTCTCGCTGCATCTGCAGTTCGATGAGTTCGGCAATGCCAACCGCTGCGCTGCCACCCCCGAGAAAGAGCAAGCGGTGATCACAAAGTCGATTGCCGATCATGCGGCATGCGCCAAAGAGTCCGGCAACCGCTGTCGCCGCTGTGCCCTGAATGTCGTCGTTGAAGCAGCACACCCGATCTCGGTACCGCGCGAGCAGTGGGATCGCCGTCGTGTTATGAAAGTCCTCAAACTGGATCGCGGCTTGCGGAAAAACCTTCTGCACCGACTGGACGAACTCCTCGACGAACGAGTCGAAATCTGCGCCGCGCACTCTCGGCTCTCGAATGCCGGGATACAACGGATCCATCAAGAACTGCTGATTGTCCGTGCCAACATCGAGAATCACAGGCAGGCAAGACTCTGGAGGAACCCCGCCCACCGCTGCATACAGCGTGAGCTTGCCCACCGGAATACCCATGCCACACACGCCAAGGTCTCCCAGTCCAAGAATGCGCTCGCCATCGGTCACACAGATAAATCGAACCTCGCGATTCTGCCAATTGCGGAGGAGATCATCCAAGCGACCGCGATGCCGAATCGAGCAATAGAGGCCCTTCGGTCGCCGAAGAATGTGCCCAAACTTCTGGCACGCCTCACCCACGGTCGGGGTGTAGACGATCGGCATGTACTGCGGCGGATCGCTTCGAAGCAGCTGATAGAACGCGCGCTCATTGCGATCCTGCAACTCAGAAAGGTAGATGTAGCGCTCAAGGTCGTTCGGTTTCTGGGAAAGGTGCAGGCGCGCGCGTTGAAGCAGGGTCTCCGCGGTTTCAATTGCATCTGGAAGAAGCCCAAGGAGCCCGTAGTTTTCCCGCTCCGCCTCGGTGAAGCAGAGTCCTTTGTTGAGACGGGGATTGAAAAGCAGATCGAAGGCGCTCGGTCGCATGTCGAGAGCGTATCGCCACGCGCTATTCTTGCGCACGATGCTCTTCACGGACAGTCATACTGAGGGCGAACCAACGCGCGTCCTGATCAGCGATGCGCACCGATCGAGAGCGCTTGCCGCGTTACTCGACGGTTGGAAAGATGCGAGTGGATCGTGCAATCCTCCCGCCTCACTCCGCACACTCGTTGCCAATCCTCGCGCACCAGAAGCCTGCGTCGGAGCACTCTTGTGCCGCCCAAACTCGCAAGCTGCCGACTTCGGCGTGTTCTTCTTCAATGCACAAGCGGCGCTCGGAATGTGTGGCCACGGTGCAATCGGCGTTGGAAAGACAATCGACCAGTTCGGCGGGATGCCTACGGGCGTGATTCGCCTTGAGACTCGCGCGGGCATCGTCGAAGTGAGACGCGAACACGGCGGCGCATACTCGTTTGAGAATGTCCCCGCGTCTGTCCTCGCGAGTGGAGTCGAAGTCGAACTCGGCGATCGACGCGTGCGCGGCGAGGTCGTGTACGGCGGGAATGAGTTTTTCCTGCTCGAAGAAGCACGGCCGATGCGAAGCGTCGATGCCGAGCTCCGTTTCACACGGTCCATTCGCGACGCGCTGGCGAAGCAAGGCGTGCGGGGTCGAGGAGGCCCCATCGATCATGTCGCGCTTTTCCTGCAGCCAGCAAGAAGCGACGCCCAGGAGCGAAGTTTCGTGCTCTGTCCCAATGACACCTACGATCGCTCGCCCTGCGGCACCGGAAGTTCTGCGCGCCTTGCGGTGCTCGCATCGCAAGGTCGATTGCGCGCAGAGACCCCGCACGCGATCGAGAGCGCCATTGGCTCGCGTTTCAGCACGAGTTACCGCGACGCCCCTTCGAACTCCGTCATCGTGCGCATCGAGGGCCGGGCGTGGATCACCGCGGGCGGAGCACTTGAAGAACAAGAGGATCCCGCGCAAGTCCACGGATGGACGGAGACAGACTGACGCAAGCAATCCACACACGCCATGCACACGCCTCCCCCCATCCACCATCCCTTCACGGGCGTCATCCCCGCGACAGTCACACCATTTCTGAGCGATGGAAGCATCGACTTTTCCGCTGCCGAGGAACTCGCCCGCGCAATGCTCGCAGCGGGATGCACGGGAGTTGTCGCACCGGGCTCGTTAGGCGAAGGCGCCACACTTTCTTTCGAGGAACGAATGGACCTGCTCCGCGCACTTCGTTCTGCAAGTGTTCGAAGCGACGGCGCGCGCGGGAATGTCATTCTCACGGTCAGTGCCCTCTCCACACGCGATGCCGTTCGGCAGGCAGAGCAAGCAGCCGCGCTCCAACTCGATGGACTGATGGTGCTCCCCCCCTACGCGCACAAGGGAAACTGGAACGAGTATCGCTCGCATGTGGCGCACGTGCTTCGCGCGACTCCTCTGCCCTGCATGCTCTACAACAATCCGGCGGCATACGGCGTTGACTTCACGCTCGATCAGATTGGCGAACTCGCGCACGCGCACACAAATCTGGTCGCGGTGAAAGATTCCACCGGCGATGCCCGCAGACTCACGGCAATTCGCGCGAGGTTTGGAAATCGGATCGGTGCGTTGGTGGGACTTGACGACTGCGCGGTCGAGGGCGCTCGTATGGGCGCTTGCGGGTGGATTGCCGGCCTCGCGAACGCGCTCCCAGAGGAATCCGTTCGACTCTGGAACTTGGCGCAATCCGGTTCTAGCGAGGAGTGCGACAACCTGTATGCGTGGTTCCTTCCGCTGCTTCGGCTCGACACAACACCGAACTTCGTGCAGTTGATCAAACTTGTGATGCAGGAGACCGAGACAGGGAGCGAAACGGTGCGCCTTCCGCGATTGCCGCTCGAAGGGACAGACCGCGCATGCACGATTGCCATGATCCGACGAGTACTCGGCAATCGTGCGGCAACTGTTTCTCCCGCAAACTCATGATTTTTTTCGGATTCACTGCGACATTGTGGGTTTCCGTCCGGAAGGAAGTGAGTTCGCATCTCTCCTCCTTGGGCAACCGCGCGAGCGGAAGACAAGCGGTCGCTAGCGACTCAAGTGCGCCTGTGCGACCGCTTGTCTTTCAAGCATGTGGAAGTTCAAGAAACCGATACGAACTCGGTCGATTCTTTCCTCGTAGGACTCTCACGCAGGCCCGAACGCGCGTCCTCTCCACGCGCACGCAAAGGACATTTCTGTCTCCTTGATCAAGGGCCGTGGTGGCGTATCGCGGCCTTGATCGCATGCATGCATGCATGCATTGGACGTGCTTGAGCGCTCAAGCTACTCCGCGACGATCCCTGAGCGGAATCAGGACGGTGGATTCATTCCTTCAGCAGGACGAAACCAGTCAAGCTCAGAGTCCCTGACCCCAGTGGTTGAGAAGGATCGCGAGGTCTTGACCGCCGACCGTGCCATCACCGTTGAGATCGGCGGTGCCCGAGAGGCCCCACGCATTCAACAGGATTGCAAGGTCAGCCGCGTCAACGGATCCATCAAGATCGAGATCACCAAACGCGAACTCACATGCGTCGGGGATTCCGTCGGCATCCGAGTCAACTGCGCCGGAAGTGATTTCGCACGCGTCGAGAACGCCATCGCCATCGCAATCATCGGCGAGACCTTGGGCGAGTTCATACGAGTCTGGGAGCAGGTTCGCGTTGCAATCAGGCTGACACACATCGAGAACACCGTTCAGATCAATGTCTGCTGCGCCCGACGCGAGATCGCATCCGTCTGGCAGACCGTTACCGTTGCAATCGACCGCTGTTCCCGCTGCGATCTCGCACGCATCGGGCACGCCATTGCCGTTGCAATCCGTTGCGAGGCCATTGGCGAGTTCGAAAGCATCCGATTGTCCGTCGCCGTCACAATCGTCCTTGCACTCATCCGGAATCCCGTTGGAATCCGCGTCGGTCGACTGACCGCTCGCGATATCGCATGAGTCAGGAACACCGTTGCCATTGCAATCCGCGAACGACTCGCACGCGTCTCCGATCTGATTGCCATTGCAATCCGTCTGCGACGCATTCGCCACGGCATCACAATTATCGAAACAATCCTTCACGCCATCGCCGTCGGTGTCGACCTCAGAAACTCCGCAGCCACACGCTCCGGGCTGCGTCTTGTTCGCGTCATTCGGGCATCCATCATTGCAGTTCGCGACGCCATCGCCATCGCTGTCGGTATCCGCAACGCCACATCCACACTGACCCGCCGAAACCTTGTTCGCATCATTCGGGCAGCCATCGTTGCAGTTCGCGACGCCGTCACCATCACTGTCGGTATCCGCAACGCCACAGCCGCACTGACCCGCCGCAACCTTGTTCGCATCATTCGGACAGCCATCGTTGCAGTTCGCGACGCCGTCACCGTCACTGTCGGTATCCGCAACGCCACAGCCGCACTGACCCGC
>SXUJ01000161.1 GCA_005790565.1 Planctomycetia bacterium | reverse complement strand
CTCTTACCAAGGCAATCTTTGCGTGGAGAGGGGCGACCAGGCAATCGAACGCGACTAGCACGGCCTTTCCTGCTGCGGGAAACGAATAGCTGAGGAAGTCTTGCGGTCGCACGCGTTGATGGCTGTTCGAGGTACCAGATGCGTTGCTCGCGAGGTACTCGATCGTCCGGCTCGAGATTGCCGCGTGATACACATGGAGCCGTGTGTACCCAGAACTCTTGACGGGCTCACATACAAGAAACTCAGTAGATGCGATCTGCCTTGCTCCGCCATCCGCGGGTGGTAGCCAGACGCGCGGCGTTCGCGGATTGAGCTTCGACACCAGGACATGAATATCGCTGACTAGCAGTTTCTGGCTCTTGATCTCTGCTCCGAGTTCGATCGCAGCCCTCATACCCACGTCAAACGCTGGAATGCTGTAGTGCGCAAATCGCTCGGCAGGATGCTCCTGCGGGTCGACCGGTTGTCGTGAAAGCGCGAGCACATCCGCAAAGACTTGCACTCCCCACCCCTCCGGGATCGGGCCGAGTTCGCTGTCCACCAATCGACTCGGAAACAAGTCCGCGATCTCCTTCGGCAGCCCCGTCTCGCGGCCCTCCATCTTTGCGCGCACGGGGTCGAAGTCGACAAACCACGACTTGAACAACGCGCGCGCCATCTCCTCAAGCGTCGCGCACATGCGACGGTTGAGTTCGATCTTGTCGTCAAGCGTGCCAAGGATGTGCGCGATGGCGCGTTGTTCGGGGAGGGGTGGAAGCGAGATCGAGTACGCCCCGAGGACTTGCGCGTTGGCACCGGCTTGCGCTGATCCCGTCTTGGCTCCCTTGACGTAGTCCCACCACCCTGAACCCCGCAGGTTGTAGTAGACGAAACGAGAGTGCGCGCGTTTGGGGTCGATCCGAAAACGGATCAAGTACGAGGCAAAGACAGCATCTTCGCTTTCGACGAAGCAGTAATTCTCTCCGGTGCTGTTGCCTGTCCGTGCGATCACGATGTCGCCGCTATGAAGGCGGTAGCGACGGTGTTCGGCAGGCTGAATCTTGCAGTAAGGAACCGATTCCCAGGAGACTCGCCCCCCTTGGATATCCGTTATGCGCAAAAACTTTGGACCCACTCTGTCGAGCGAGGCGCTCTCGGTGTAGCCGTAAGACACTTCGGAACTCAAGGCCGCCAGAGCGACTTTCGGCCACTTATCTGACATTCACGGGCTCCTTCCATGTGTTTCGATTGAGCCTCGCGCCAGAGCAGTTGCATCGTGGTTCTTCGTCACGCGGAACGTAATCTGCTGGATGTAGGGACTGAGCCATCATGTGAACGCAGTCTCCATGGTTCGCGTTGCATTCGACTCATCTCTCCACGACAAGCGCACCACACGCGGCGACGCAACGCCGAGCGTCTCACAGAGAAGCAACTTCGCTTCACATCCTGGACCTATGACCTCCGGCATCTCACGCATCATCGCGCCACACGGATGCTCGCGACACGGATGACCGTCAAAGAAGAGCGCAATGTCTCGCGCCGCCGCCTGCCCGTCGTTACGAATCACCAGTTGACTCGAACGAGTCGGCGCCGCACTCGTCTGCCGCGCGACCGTCAACTCCGCTCGCAGCGCACGCTTCTCCGCATCGCGCTGCCTCGCCTCTTCAAGTACCACGATGCGCGCCTGCAGCCGATTCGCCTCGCGTCGTCCGCGCGCCTCCATCACGAGCGCGCACACCGAAATCAGGATCGCCGCACCCGCGAGCAGATCAGAGACCATCACGCGTTCCTCCCGCGCGTTTGCTTCTTCTTGCGGGTCGTTGGCCGCTTCCCAAGCTCCGCCTCAATCTCCTCCACCGTTGGCAAACTGCCGCGCAGTTCCTTCGGCAGTCTTTCGACGAGCCTCGTCTCCCAATTGGCTACGCCGAGCGGTCGCTTCAGGTGCCGCAGCGCGCAGGTCGCCATTCGATCTCGGAGCATCCAGTGGTGATCCCCAGTGAATTGTGCAGCAAGCCGCTGCACAATCGCTCCTCCGTGACTACTTTCGCGCGGCGCGATGCGCGGCCGACCGCGGGAGTCCGTCGTTGCTTCTCGGCTCACATCACTCCCGAGAGAGAGGAGCACGCGCGTGATTTCTCGGCGTCTCTCTGCGTCGCGCAGGCGCAGCGCCGCGTCGGATGCGCTCCTCACCGTTTCTACCGCCTCTCGACTCATGGCTCGGCAACACATATTTATGAGCGCGATCATATTTTTGACCCCCGCTCATACCAAGATCCCTTGCGCTCGCCGTGCCGCAACAGTCGCTGGCACTCGGCGAGCCGTCCGAGCAGGCGTGTCGCTTGGTGCCCGCCGATCCGACAGAGCTGCGCTGCCTCACGCCTCGTGATTCGTCCGTGCGTTTCCACATACTGCAGCACCATCTGCTCCTGTTGCAGAGGCTCAAATCCGCGCTGCCGTATGTAGCCGGCCTTGTCTCCGAGCAGTCGGTAGGTAGCGGCGGAGAGGTGCCAAGAGCGGCCTCTCTTGTGCCCCCGCTCGTCCACAAAGCCCGTTTCGACGAGATGAGACAACGCCGCGCGCGCCTCGATCTCAGGTTTTTGCAGCAGCCGGGATGACTCATCTGTTGTAATGCTGCGCGCCTGGCAGAGCGCGTTCATGATGAGAAGCTCGTCGAGCGCGAGATCGCTCCCGTTCTGCGCCTCTGTCACAAGGAGTCGGACCAAGTCGAGATTCGCCTCACCACCTGGTATCAGCACACTCACCGCAGCCTCGTTGCTTCGCGCGTAAGACGGCGCGGGACGCCCGTTGCGTAGTTGGTCGTAGAAGATCGTGTCGATGCCCCGCGCGGTGCGCTCGACAATTCCCGCGCGCTTGAAGGCATCGGCAAGCAGCGGATTACGCGGCCGCGGGGTTGTGATGAGGAGATTGTCGAGCCGAACGCCCTCAGGAAATCCGCCGGGACTGGTGATTTCAATGTGGTCTTTGTGCCACTGGAAATGGACTGCGCCGAGCAACTGGTAGTCGCGATGGATCACGGCGTTTGCGAGCGCCTCGCGCAGAGCGCGTTCGGGATAGTCTGGGACGCCAACGCGCAGCAGGCCGACCATCAACTCCTGCTCGCGATTGCGGACCCGAATGCGCGCCTCACACTCTTCAAGCGTCCGCAGGAGCGGCCAGCGGAAGAAGTCGTTGACCTCCACATCGAGGCCGCGCATCACCTGAAAGGCGACTTCGTGGCTTTGCAAGAAATGCCGCAGCGCATCCTCCTTGCCAAAGAGCAACAATGCCGCGAGGCGCACGCCCCGCACGCTCCCGTTTGCGTCCACCACTCCGAGAGCCTTTGCTATCTCCAAGTCGGGCAGGTCTAGGAGGGACTCGTCGCTGCGCCCTCGCCTCTCTCTTGCGCTGCGTCGAAAGCGTTCAAACTCGAGAGGGTCAAGGTGTTCCCAGCGCGCGTCGGCGACGATCTGCGCCGATGGATCGACAAGGCCCCGAGCCGACTGCAGCGATTGAACGGCGTACCCATCCATGGGAAGGCACGCAGGTTTGCCGTCCCCGCCAATCGCGCGACGAAGGAAGACACCGTCACTGGTAGCGATGGGTTGGCGCTGCGCAGGCACTTCGATGACTAACACAGGCTTGGTTTCTGTTGTCGTGCATCCTACGAACGCCGTTACGGATGGACGCGTGCGATTGGCGATCAGGGCAGCGACTCGGGCCGGGTCGGTCGAACCGCCATGCCGCGGCCTCGCGCCTGTAACGCGGCCGTCATCTTCAACCCCGATGAGCAACCACGCTGTCTCCGTTCCGAGTCGATTCGCCAAGCACACGACGGATTCGACGAGATCACGGTCGTTCAACGCCGCGTGTTCCTCACCTTTAAACTCTGTGGCGAGCGTCTCGCCCATGGCGATCAGTTGTTGCAGCGATTCTGCTGTCATTGCTCTGCGCTGCGGCGATTCCGCTACGACTACTACGCCCGATTTCGCCACTGGTGGTGGCGAAACCGTGCTGCGGAATCTCGTTGACTCCGACAACTTCTTACTCGCCATACCCAAGACCCTTCAGGTTCACCGCGATCGCAGCATCAAGCTTCGCAGCTTCCGCCTGCTGTTCGCGCAGCGTTGCTGTGAGTTTGCGCATCTTGTCTTCAAAGGGCTCGCCGTCATCTTCGACCTTCGCTGCGCCGACATAGCGGCCCGGAGTGAGTACGAAACCGTGGCCTTTGATTTCGTCGTGCGTGGCTGATTTGCAGAAGCCCGCGATGTCTGCGTACTTTGTCGTGGTCTTCGCGTCAGTCTTGTCGCCGCGCCATGCGTGATAGGTCGAGGCGATCTTCGCGATGTCGGCTTCAGACAGTTCGCGATGCACGCGGTCGACCATCGTGCCGAGGTTGCGCGCATCAACAAAGAGCGTCTCCTTGCGCCGATCGCGTCGCTTGCTGTCGTGCTTGTTGCGCGCAAGAAACCACAAGCACACGGGAATCTGCGTTGCGTAAAACAGTTGTCCTGGAAGCGCGACCATGCAGTCGACGAGGTCGCCTTCGACGAGGCGCTGGCGAATGTCGCCCTCGCCTGATTGATTCGACGACATCGAACCGTTCGCGAGTACGAAGCCCGCGACGCCCGACGGCGCGAGGTGATGCACCATGTGCTGCACCCACGCGAAGTTCGCGTTTCCTGCGGGCGGCACGCCGAATCTCCAACGCACATCCGATTCTTCGCGCGACCAATCGCTGATGTTGAACGGCGGATTGGCGATGATGAAGTCAGCCTTCAGGTCTTGATGAAGATCCTTGCGGAAGGTGTCCGCGGCCTCGGGCCCGATGTCGGCCTCGATGCCGCGAATCGCGAGATTCATAATGGCGAGGCGCCGCGTTGTGTAGTTCATTTCTTGACCGAAGACGGAGAGATCGCCGATCTTGCCGCCGTG
>SXUJ01000160.1 GCA_005790565.1 Planctomycetia bacterium | reverse complement strand
GCACGCCCTGCGAGAGGCGTGGCAGCGCAATCTCCTTCTCCTTCTCGCCCTCTCCTCTGCCATCGCGCTGCCCCTCGCGACCCGCGCGACAGTGCGTGCGGCAACGCAAGAACTCAACGCCCGTGCGCAGAGCACACCTCTGCTGCTCGGTGCCGCCAACAGTGACTTTGACCTTGTCTTCTCGGCGCTCTGGTTTTCGCCATCTCCCAATGCGCCGACTTCGGGCACGATGGCGGATCTCGGCCTTGTCGAAGTCGACAATCTCGCACGAGCAATTCCGCTCGTGCTCGGAACGACCGCGCGCGGCACCCCGGTCGTGGGTACATCGCTTGACTACTTCGACTATCGCGCTCTCGACCTCGCCGAGGGAAGACAGTTCGCCGTGGTTGGTCAGTGCGTGGTTGGAAGCCGTGCCGCGAGAACGCTTGGTTTGCGCCTGGGCGACACGATTTTCACCGACCCTGGAGCGCTCACAGACCTCGCGGGCGTCTTCCCAATCGAACTCTCGGTGAGTGGGATCCTTGCGCCACAGGGCACTCCCGATGACGCGGCGATCTTCGTGGATACCGCAACCGCGTGGACGATTCGCGGCATTGGTCATTTCCATGTCGCGCCACAGGAGGTCGAGCAAACAAGCGGCGCGATCCTTGGCACGAAGCCGGACGGCACGCGCATCCTGGGTGAAGCACTCCGCGTCGACAACGAACCAACCGCGGCAGTCGCGAAGGACTTTCATTTCCACGGCGATTTACGGGCGGCGCCAATGTCCGCAGCGCTAGTGATTCCCACCAACGCCAAGTCACAAGCGATTCTTCTCGGTAGGTTCGACGATGCGCGCAGCGCGGATGCCTCGGGCGCGCGACCGAGGTTGATTCAACCGCTCGAAGTCAGCGATCGCGTCAGCGAACGGATTTTCGCGGTTGAGAAGCTCCTCGATGCGGTCGCGGCCGCTGCGCTCCTCGGCACGCTCGCCGTTGTCGCGCTCGCGTTCTTACTCGGTATCAAACTCCGCGCTGAAGAACTGCGAGTGATGGAGCGCATGGGCGCGTCTCGAAGCCGAATCGCGCTCTTCCTCTGCACCGAGGCCGTCATGGTGCTCGCGCTTGCGACTGCGGTTGCGGTGGCGATCTCCAGCTTCGCCTCCGAAGGCGCAGGAGCGCTCGTTGCATGGATCGTGAGCGGGTAGTTCGCGAACGGCTTCCAACGCGCTCAGATGATGAGCGTCTCTGGCTCCTCGATGAACTCCTTCAGGGATCGAAGATACTCCGCCGCCATCGCTCCATCAATCACACGATGGTCGAGGGAAAGTGTCACTTGCATCTCTGTGCCGACGCAGAGCACTCCGTTTCGAACGACGGGCTGCTCAATCGCCGCGCCACACGCAAGGATCGCCGAGTTGGGCGGATTGATTATCGCCGTGAAGTGCTCGACTCCGAACATTCCAAGATTGGAAATGGTGAATGTCGCGTCCGACATCTCTTGCATCGAAAGGCCCTTCGTCCGCGCCTTCTCCGCGAGTGCGCGCGCATCACTCGACAGTTGCCGGAGACTCTTGTGATCCGCATCCGTGATCACCCCGACCACCAACCCACCACCCCGCTCCTGAGGAAGCGAAATGGCGACCCCGATGTTCACCTGCTCATGCACGCGGATGGAATCGCCCGCGAAACTCGCGTTGAAGTACGGGTGTTCGGCCATCGCGAGGGCGCACGCGCGAACGAGGAAGTCATTCACAGAGAGCTTGATGCCTGAGGATGCCAGCTTGTCGTTGAAGCTCTTGCGCATCGCGAGCAAGGCGTCCATGCCAAACTTCATCGTGACCTGATAGTGCGGAATCGTCGTCTTACTTTCCACCAATCGGCGAGCAATTGTCTGCCGCATCGATGAGAGCGCGATATCGCGCCCGCGAAGCGCGAGCGTGAGCGGCGCGACCGAAGTGGGAGCAGCGCTTGTCGAGACGCTCATGGCGGTGCCAGTCATGATGGTCGCTGAGGAACGATTCGACGCAACCTGCGCGAGCGCCGCTTCGACATCGCGCTTGATCACGCGACCACTCGGACCCGTCCCAATCACCTTCGCGAGATCGATGCCAGCATCCTCAGCCATGCGCCGCGCAACGGGACTGACCCGCATGCGCGCCGATGCGGCTCCGAACTCTTCCATCCCGTGCGTGGTTTCCGTTTGCACGCTCGTCAACGGAACAGCCTTGGACACCGCTGGCTCCGCAATCGACGCAACCGGTGGCGAACTGGATGAAGCGATCGATCCGCTACCGCCACCCGCCTTCACGCTCGCAAGGTCTTCGCCAGCGAGGGCAACGAGCGCGATCGGCGTTCCGACTTTCACCTGCCTTCCACTCGGAACGAGAATCGCCGCGATCCGACCATCATCGAAACACGGCATTTCCATCGTTGCTTTGTCGGTCTCGATGTCCGCGACCACCGCGCCGCTCTTGACAGCATCACCCTCTTTGACATTCCAACGAACGACCGTCCCAGCTTCCATCGTGTCGGACAATCGCGGCATCGTCAGCTCAATCGGCATAGGTCCCTCTCAACTCTCAGTCGTCGAACTCATCAAGCGCGATAAGTCGCGCTGCGAACTGCTTCGCAAATCTTGCGGACATTCGGCAGGTACTCTTGCTCAAGCGCGACCGCATACGGCGTCGGCACATCGTCGGAATGCACTCGATGCACAAAGTTATCGAGTTCGTCAAAGCAATGCCTGTGAATCTGCGCCGCGAGCTCACTCCCTGGGGAAGCAAAGCTCCACGACTGATCCACGACGACCGCAGCGCTCGTCTTGCGCACACTTGCCACGACGGTTGGAAGATCAAGCGGACGAATCGTTCGCAGATCAATCACCTCGCAATCAATGCCTTCCTTTGCGAGTATCTCCGCAGCTTCAAGGCAGAAGTGGACCGGGCGACCCCACGAACAAATCGTGCAGTCCTTGCCTTGGCGGCGAAGGGCCGCGTGACCGAACGGAATCAGATATTCCCCCTCGGGAACATGCCCCTTCATCGAGAGCAATCGTTCACTCTCCAGGAAGAAGACTGGATCGTCGTCGCGAATCGCGGTCTTCATCAAACCCTTCGCGTCGGCTGGGGTGCTCGGGATGACGATCTTCACGCCTGGAACATTCGAGAAGAGGCCCTCAACGCTCCACGAGTGGGTAGAACCGAGTTGCCCCCCTGCGCCGTCGTTCCCGCGGAAGACGATGGGGCAACCAAACTGCCCGCCGCTCATGTAGAGCATCTTGGGAGCATTATTCAGAATCGGATCCGCGGCAACGAGCGAGAATGACCATGACATGAACTCGACGATCGGACGAAGTCCCAACATCGCGGAGCCAATCGCCATGCCGCTGAAGCCAGACTCGGAAATCGGAGTGTCGACCACGCGCGCGGCGCCGAACTCCGCAAGCATGCCTTTGGAAACCTTGTACGCGCCGTCGTACTGCGCGACCTCTTCGCCAAGGAGGTACACGCGCTTGTCTCGGCGCATTTCCTCGCACATGGCTTCACGCACGGCGTCACGGAATTCGATCTCGCGCTCGGCGCCAGCCATCGACAGAGGTTCACGAAACAATGGATTCGACATCACAGCACTCATACGAGTCCTTCCTTTCCATCAGTCGCGCGGAAGGTGCAGGCGTTCGTCGCTCCCCCCATGTAGTCGGGCAGGGAAGATCCGGTGTATCGCCCCCAAGGCTCGACGAACACATCTCGGTAGAGTTCGCTCGCCGAAGTAGGTTCGGATGCATTCGCATGCGCCACCGCGTCCCGCACCTCCTCACGAACCTCTTTCAGCATGGAAGCCAATCTCGCTTCGTCGAGGACGCCAGCATTCGTGAGCCTGCGCTCAAGGGTGATGATCGGATCGTTGGACTCGTGATGCGCTTCCTCTTCGCGCGTTCGATACTTGCGCGGGTCGGACATCGAGTGACCTTTGAAGCGGTAGCACTTCATGTCCACAATCGCCGGCCGCGAATGTTCGCGGCACCAATCCGCCAGTGCCTTCATGTCGCGGTAGACGGAAAGCACATCCATGCCGTCGATCGTTGCTTCTCGAAGGCCATGCGCGCGTCCCTTGATGCAAATGTCATGACTCATGGTGGTCCCGCGGTGAATCGCGGTGCCCATCGAGTACCCATTGTTCTCGATGATGAAAATCACCGGAAGGTCAAGCAAACCAGCGAGGTTCTGCGCTTCGTAAAACGCCCCTTGATTCACGGCACCATCACCAAGGAACGAGAGCGACACCCGACGGCTCTTGCCACCAAGAATGACCTCGTCCTCGTACTTCGTCGCGAATGCGAGCCCCGCGCCAAGCGGCGTTTGCGCACCCACGATGCCGTGCCCGCCGAAAAGATTGTTTGGCCGATCAAACATGTGCATCGAACCGCCCTTCCCCTTCGCACATCCTCCCGCGCGACCGAACATCTCGGCCATGCACGCGCGCGACGACATGCCGCGCGCAAGCGCGTGGCCGTGATCTCGGTAGGCGGTCACGATCGGATCTTGGGGTTGCATCGCTGCGACGCAACCGACAGCCACGGCCTCCTGACCGATGTAGACATGGCAGAACCCGCCAATCTTCTTCTCCTGGTAACTCTGCATACAACGCACTTCAAACTCTCGAACGAGGTGCATGGTGCGGAGCCACTGCATGGCAGTCGACGCGGGGACAGGCAGCGAACTCGCGCCGGTTCCGGCGGTAGCAACCGCGGGTGGTGCGACTTGAGGCATGGGAACGATGGGGTCCTTCATAGCGAGTTGCCGTGCGGGTACGGCATGCGAATCGAGCCCGCGACACGCGAGCGCGTGCCGTGCAAACGGAAGCCCTAAAGGATAATGCAACACGCCCCCGCGGACAAACCGCAGGGGCGCAATTTCAGGTTGCTTGGCAGAGAATTCTGCGTTGGAGGCTCAGCGGCGCAGGATTTTGCACCATTCCATCATTGGTGCGCGCCAACGGGTTGGCGTGCGCTTGCAATCTGCTCCGCCTCTTTGAGTGCGCGAGCCTCCAAGATCAACATCGCAAATTCCAATTGCGCATCGATGCCGCTCGTCAAAAGTTCATCGGCTTTCGGCCGCGGCGTCGACTTGCCGTCAGTGCCGCGCATCTCCTCCAAGACGTCTGCCGCGGAACGAAGTTCAATCGACTTCGCAATCTGGTCGGGCGTCATCTTCACCACGAGATCCGGCAGCACGCCCCAATCGGTCGACCCAGGGCGCTTATGCACCAAGCGACCTTCCGTCTCGCCAACTCCGGGCGGTAACACATAGTATTGGGTCGTCAACTTCAGTTGCGCATCGTTGGCCTGATCACCACAACCGTGCACGGTCTGCACGCTTCCCTTGCCAAAGCTGCGTTCGCCAAGGACCACCGCAGCATTGTGCGCCTTCAGCGCGCCCGAGACAATCTCGCTCGCGCTCGCGCTCCCCTGATTCACGAGCACGACCACGGGAAGATCCCGCAGCACGGCGCGGGAGGGCTCCGCGTCCAGTCGCCACACGGTGTTACCCGACTTGTCCTGCCCGCTGACCACGGTTCCGTTCTCGACAAAGAGATTTGAAAACTCCACCGCGCTCTTTAACAGTCCACCTGGATTGAATCGAAGGTCTAAGACGAGCCCGTTCAGCGAACGCTCGGCGCGCATCGCGCTGATCGCGTCAAGGAAGTCGCGAAAACTGTCGTCGTTGAAACTCGTCAAGCGGACATAGCCGATGCCATTGTCCTTGTCCGCGAACCACTCCCACAGCGGAGCGCCGGTTTCATCGAGTCCCGTTTTCCACCAACCATTGACGCTACGAATCTTGATCGACTCACGCCCGAGCTTCACATCGATTGGTTCCGCAATCCCTTCGCGTCGCAACGAGAGCGTGACGGCGGAGCCTTCGGGACCCGTGATGTTGTCGACGGCTTTGTTGAGCGACCATCCCACGGTTGATTCGCCATTGACTCCGACGATGCGATCTTCGGCCTTCACACCGGCTCGGGAGGCGGGACTGCCTTCAAGTGGGCTGACAATCATGATCTCTCGTTTGTCGTCGTGGCGAATCTGCACACCGACACCAACGAAATCGCCCTGCACCATCTGCTGAAAGCGACGCAGCTGATCCGGCCAAATGATCTGCGAATACTCATCTTCGAATCGATCCGACAACTCGTTGATTGCGCCATCCCCAAACTCACGGTAGATGATCGAGTCAGGCAGTTCCGGGCCGATCTTGTTGGCCTTGAGAATCTCTCGGAGGGATTGGTTGTATTGCGGTCGACCAATCTGCTCCGGTGGAATCGCCGTCACCAACGCCTGCTGCTTGACGATCGCATCAATCAATGGTTGTGACTTCCCAGCATCGGCGAGACCTGGAAAGTTGACTTGCAATTCCTCGGCCTTCGCAAGCGCGAGCAATCGATCGAGTCCCCCCTGAATGAGGGGCGACCAGCCGCCGCTTGAGATGTGCTCGTTCGCAGCGGTCGTCAGTGCGCTTGTGAGCATCCCCTTCGAGACACCGTCCAAGATCTCCTTCCAATCATCCGCAAAGGCCTCGTTGTAAGGAGGAAAGGGCTTGTCCGCCTCAAATCTCTCGGCGTAGTGCTTGCGCATTTCGTAGAGTGCGATGGGCGCATAGGACGCGAGCAACCCAATGCGCTGATTCACACTGTCGAGCTGCGTGTCGTAACGGCGCGCACGAGCAGCGTCACCGGTCTCGTCAAAGAGCATTCGCAGGCGGAAGAAATACTCCTGCGCCACCATCCAGTCCTTCGCTTCAATCGCGGCGATTGCGCCCGCCTCCGCCTTGTCCACGAGCGTCTGCATCTCCGGAAGATTCAGCACCGCGGACCAATCATCCGAAAGAGTCTGGACCTCCACCGCGGCCAAGAGTGCCTTTGAGGTGTTTCCCTTCTCCAGTTCCGTGTGGAGCTTCACAAGTGCTTCGTCGCGCTTGGCGTTGCGATCGGTGTTGCCAACTTCAAGATGCTTGGCGCGTGCGTCAAGCATCGAGCGAATCGCTGCGGCCGCACTCTTCGCATGTGCTTGGGGTACCTGCTTGAGCGTTGCTTCGAGTCCGTTGAGGTCGCCACTCTTCGCTGCATCCCAAACTGCATCGCTCCAGTCCGAGACGGACCGTTCAGCCGAGGCAACGACGGGCGGGGTCGCGGGCGCTTGCCCGACGGCACCGGGCGCGAGTACGAGTGCAGCAAGGATCGGAAGAGCGACCATCGCGCTCCGAAGCGAGAAGTGCGCACGAGTCAATGCAAATGGAGACGGCATCTAAAACCTCGATTTGAGCCAACAAGCGGAGCTAAGGCTTTCGCGGACGAATTCCGTGTCGCCCTGACTCCAGTAGGGCTTATATCGGCAGCAAGTTCGACGGTTCCGAGCGATACTGCCCGAGTTGCAGTGAGTTTTCTCCTTCTGGGCCTGTGCCATCCCCCTCTTCGCCGAATGAATGCAGCGACACCGGCCGATAGATCATCCAGATACGCGGCTCCCCCTCATGACGCCGAGCGACCGACCACCCAATCCCGCCGATGAGTTCCTCGCCGAGCCATGCCATAAGTGCAGGTATGACCTCAGGATGACGGCGATCGGAGGGCGTTGTCCGGAGTGCGGCACGCAGAAACTTGAGGTTGCCACCTCGCCCTTGCATCATTTCCAAAGGGAAGCCGCCGCGGCGCGTGAATCGCTCGAGGATGGTTGGAAGCTGTGGGGGCGGACCCTCCTGGCGAGCCCCTTGATTTTTTTTGCGCAGTTTGGAACTTGTCTCGGACCAGTGTTTCTCGTTGCGTTCGCATTCGTCGCTCCGTTTCGAATCTTCGCCCTACGACGGATGCTTCCCACGCAACCATATGAGGGTCGGCTACCCGAAATGGAGCGGGACATCGCGAGAGCCAAGGCGCTTGCAACGATCGAGTGCGCCATCGCTGTCCTCGTCGTGATCGTTGCGATTTTGCAGTCACTCCCAACACCGATCCTTGATGGCTGGGTCTACCGCGGCCTCGCAGTCGTCGTCGCTCTCTGGCAGTGCGTCACGCTCTTACACGCGGATCGAATCGCTCGAACCACACCACCGCTTCTCGTCGAAGCATCAAGGCTGCCGAAGACGTCGAGGCAGTGGATCATCACCCCCTGTCTCTTGAGTGCAACGCTTTATCTCATCGCGGCCGGCTGCATCACAAGTGCCCTCCTCCAACAACAGGACGCATGGTTCGCGATCGCGTGGCTGTGTTGGTCTGCTGCATCAATCTCGCTCTGCATCGCCGCCGTCTTCAGCCGAGCGCACGCCGTGCTCGTCTGCGATTGCCTGTTCGAGGCGCAAATGTTCCAAGCACGAGGACGACCGGGCTCATTCTTCCAACTCACTGAGGACGGAGGATCGATCCGCCATGCAAGCACTCCTAAACAACCCGAAGACGACACGCCGATTCCACTTGCCGAATGAGCGGATCCCGCGGCGCTAATCGCGCTTTGCGAATGCGCTTTCCGCTAGGTCGATCGCGCGACCAAGCGCCGCGCTCTTGTCGACCGTCTCTTTCCACTCAGCCGAAGGGTCTGAGTCGAGAACAACGCCCGCTCCTGCCTGCAGAAAGACGCGCCAGGGAGCTGCCTCTCCGCTGCGACGGTTGGCCGTCGGAATCACAAGCGTGCGCAGGGCTAGCGCGATATCCATGTCTCCTCCAAATCCAACCGCCCCGATTCCACCCGCATACGGGCCACGACGAACCGGTTCAAGTTCATCGATGATCTGAATCGCTCGCACCTTCGGCGCGCCACTCACGGTTCCAACGGGGAGGGTCGCTCGCAGCGCATCGAAACTGTCGAGGCCATCCTGCAGTTCACTCGTGAGCGTCGACGAGATGTGCATGACATGGCTGTATCGCTCGACTTCCATACATCGATCAATCGAGACACTGCCAGTTTTCGACACCCGCCCGAGGTCATTTCGACCAAGATCGACGAGCATCGTGTGCTCAGCCCGTTCTTTCTCGTCGGCGAGCAGTTCGCGTTCGAGCGCGAGGTCGGAATCCGGCGTGGCGCCTCGCGCCCGCGTGCCGGCGAGTGGCCGGTTCACAACGGTACGACCTCTAACTCGGCATAGGATTTCTGGACTCGACGCGACGAGAATCGCTCCTTCACTTTGGAGATAAATCTGGTAGGGACTTGGGTTCACAATGCGAAGTGCACGATAGATGTCGAAGGGGTCCGCCGTCGTTTCTCGCTCAAATCGCTGCGAAAGTACCACCTGGAACGCATCTCCGGCCGCGATGTATTCCTTTGCCCGCACGACCGCGCCCTCAAACTCCGAGCGCGTCATGTTGGACCTCGCCGTCTTGGGCGTCGCGCGCACATCAAGATCGATAGCGCCCGTTCCGAGTTGAGGGGTAGCAGACTCGAGTTGCGAGACGAGCCCGTCGAGCGATTGCGTCGCCGCGTGAAAAGCCTCGTCTTTCCCTGCGAATTCACGAACATCTGTGCTCACGATCGCGTGCACGGTCTTTGTCACATGGTCAAAAACTACGACCTCGCGGTAGAGACCGAAGTGCAGGTCCGGCAGACCTCGGTCGTCGCGCGGCGCGCGCGCAAACGGAAGTGAGTCAGGTTCGAGATAGCGCACCGAATCGAAACTCGCAAATCCGACGATGCCCCCGATGAAGCACTCCGGGAGTGCGAGCGATGCACACGCGCTCGCGCTTGCTGGCTTCGCGCTACCGAGGAGCGTGCGAACGGCGGCCAAGGGATCGCGCGCCGTCGATCGGTGAACCGTCCCCCGCACGGGGTCTTTGTGCGTCACTGCTGATTGCGTGACGACAACCTCGCGCGCGGGTCGCGCTCCGAGAATCGAATACCGCCCTTGGTTGACACCGTTCTCGACGCTCTCAAAAAGGAAACTCGGCGCCGTACGCTCATCTGGAAGCACAAGTTTCCGATAGCCGAGGACGGGCGTCAATTGATCACTCATCAGTCGACGCGACAGCAAGACCAAGGGGGACTCAAGCAGCTGTCGCTCGAAGGCGTGTCGGAGTCGTTCTTGGTGCACTGCATCACTCGCCATCGAATCGAGTGTATCGACTACCCCTACACTCTCCCTTCACCGTGGTTCTTCCTATGCCAGCACGCACTCCCCTGACCACTTCCGCCGATGCGCCTCCGGCCGCACGCCTTCGCGATATCCGGAAGATCTACTCCAAGCCCGATGGCTCAGTCCTCGTGGAAGCGTTGCGAGGTATCAACCTTGATATTCCGCGCGGGCAATACCTTGCGATCATGGGCGCCTCGGGGAGCGGGAAATCCACCATCATGAACCTGCTCGGCTGTCTCGATCGACCGACACATGGAAGCTACGAACTCGATGGAATCAATGTGGAGGCAATGGAAGACGCCGCACTCTCCAAAGTCCGAGGGGAGAAGATCGGATTCGTCTTTCAGGCGTTCAATCTCATCAGTGAACTCACCGTTGTGGAGAATGTCGAGATCCCTCTGCTTTATCGCGGTATCCAATCCGCGGCGCGCCGCGAGTTAGCAATCGCGAGTCTTGAGAAGGTCGGCCTGACCGATCGACTCAAGCACCGTCCCGCCGAACTGAGCGGCGGTCAACAGCAGCGCGTCG
>SXUJ01000159.1 GCA_005790565.1 Planctomycetia bacterium | reverse complement strand
GATCGCCGGGCTCAAGGTGGGGCGCATCATCAATGAGCCCACTGCCGCTGCACTTGCCTACGGCCTCGAAAAGAAGAAGAACGCCCGCATCGCCGTCTTCGACCTCGGCGGTGGTACCTTCGACATTTCCATCCTCGATGTCGGCGACGGCGTCTTCGAAGTGCTTTCGAGTAACGGCGACGGTCACCTCGGTGGCGACGACTTTGATCAACGAATCATCAACTCGCTCGCCGAGGATTTCCGGAAGAAGGAAGGCATCGACATCCGCAGCGATGCGATGGCTCTCCAACGCTTGAAGGAAGCCGCTGAAAAAGCAAAGATCGAACTCTCGACGCAACTCGAGACAAGTGTGAACCTCGCCTACATCACGGCCGACCAGAATGGACCGAAGCACCTTCAGACCACCATCACGCGCGTCGGGTTTGAGTCGATGTGCGCGGATCTTTTCGCGCGACTGCGTGGCCCGTGCGAGCAAGCGATTCGCGACTCGAAACTCGATCCCAAGGACATCGAAGAAGTTGTGATGGTCGGTGGTTCGATTCGCATTCCTAAAGTCCAAGACATCGCGAAGGAAATCTTCCAAGCGAAGGCGCTCGACCGCTCCATCAATCCAGACGAAGTCGTCGCCATCGGCGCAGCCATTCAGGGTGGCGTGCTGATGGGGGATGTCAAGGATGTGCTGCTTCTCGACGTCACGCCGCTCTCCTTGGGCGTGGAGACACTTGGGAGCGTGATGACCACACTCATTCCTCGCAACACGACGATTCCGACGAGCAAGAAGGAAGTTTTTTCGACCGCGAGCGATGGGCAAACTTCGGTGACGATTCATGTCCTTCAAGGCGAACGGCAATTCGCGTCCGACAATCGAACGCTCGGGCGATTCGATCTCACCGGCATCGCGTCTGCCCAGCGAGGGGCGCCCCAGATTGAAGTGGAGTTCGCTCTCGATGCGAACGGCATTCTCAATGTGAGCGCCACCGACAAGGCCACGAACAAGAAGCAGGAAGTGAAGATCACGGGTTCCTCCGGCCTCTCCAAGGACGAAGTCGAGCGCATGAAGCGCGAGGCGGAGGAAAATGCAGCGAGCGACAAAACGCGTCGTGAACTCGTTGACCTCAAGAATCAGGCCGAGCAACTGGTGTACGGCACGAAGAAAGCGCTCGCGGATGTTGGCGAGCGCGTGCCTGCGGCTCTTCGTGGAACCATTGAGAGCGCGGCCGCGAATCTCGAAGAACGCATCAAGAGCGATGACAAGGCGGCAATCGAAGCGGCCATGAAGCAACTCAGCGACGCCAGCGTTGAACTCGGCAAAATCCCCGTGAGTGAAGCAGGCGCTGCACCCAAGGCGGAGACTACCGAGAACTCCACTGGGTCCAAGAAGGACGATGTCATCGACGCGGATTTCGAAGTCAAGGATGCATAAAACTCCAAGGTAGGTCTCCTCTCAAGGGCGCGCGGACTTCCGCGCGCCCTTGTTCTTCATGGCGTAGGATCTCTCACCCATGCGATCAGGAATGCAATCCGTCAAAGGCATCCCCGTATCCCCTGGGATCGTCATGGGACGGGCGATCGTGCTAGGTAGCGCTGAAACCCATGTGCCGCGACGGATCATCGAAGCTGACCAGCTCGATGCAGAAGTGGCACGACTCGACGCTGCACTTGTTGGCGCGGTCGAAGAACTCGCCGTCCTGCGTGATCGAACGGAAGCGCAGATCGGACGAGATGCCGCCAAGATTTTCGGATTTCACCTTGGACTCCTCCAAGACCCCACCCTCCTTGCGCCGATGCGCGCTCGCATTCTCACCGATCGCGTGAATGCAGAGGTTGCCGTCGCGGATGCGTTCCAAAGACTTGCGGATCAGTTCCGCGCCCTCGGCAGCGAGATGTTCAGCCAGAAGGCGAATGATGTCCTCGACCTCGATCGACGAGTGCTCGCGAAACTCATGGGGGAAGACGAAAATCGGCTCGCCACGCTCACAGAGCCGTCCATCGTCATCGCACACGAATTGACTCCTTCGCAAACGGCGGGGATGGACCGAACCATGGTCATCGGCATTGCGACTGACCTTGGCGGTCGCACGAGCCATACATCGATCGTTGCGCGCGCCATCGAGATTCCCTGCGTCGTCGGCTGTAGCCGAGTGATGGGTCGCGTGGCCGATGGCGACATGATCATCGTCGACGGCGACACCGGCGTCATCATCATCCGGCCCGATGCGCGGACGCTCGCTGAGTATCGCATCCAGCAAGAACGATTTTCCGTCTACCGAAGCATGTTGCGGAACACCGCGCAACTCGAAGCGGTGACGAAGGACGGCACGCGTATTCAACTGCTCGGGAACATCGAGTTTCCGCATGAAGTGGAAAGCGTGTTTGCCAACGGCGGCGATGGCGTCGGCCTCTACCGCACCGAGTTTCTCTATCTCACGAGCGACCACGAACCAACGGAGGAGGAACAGTTCACCGCTTACAAGCACGCGGTTGAGTTGTTGAAGGGCCGACCCTGCACGATTCGCACCCTCGACCTCGGTGCGGACAAGTACACGCAACAGCGGGCCGCCGAACCAGAGCGCAACCCGTTCCTCGGCCTGCGTTCGATCCGCTACTGCCTCCAACACAAGCCTCTGTTCAAGACGCAACTTCGCGCAATTCTCCGCGCGAGCGCGTTCGGCCCCCTGAAGGTGATGTTCCCACTGGTTTCGACGGTCATGGAGCTCCGTCAGGCGCGATTGATCTTCAACGATGTCTGCGAGGAACTCTCCGAAGAAGGCGTGCGCTACGACCCGAACATCCCTGTTGGGATCATGGTCGAGACGCCGAGTGCTGCACTGATGGCTAATGCATTCGCAAAGGAGGTTTCGTTTTTCTCGATCGGCACCAATGACCTCATCCAATACACCCTCGCGGTCGATCGTGGAAATGAGCGCGTCGCGCACCTCTACTCAGGCGCAAGTCCTGCCGTCCTTTACTTGGTGAAAACGGTCGTTCGCACCGCCCGACGCGCCGGTGTCGAATGCTCTTTGTGCGGCGAGGTGGCCGGCGAGGCGATTTTTACGATGTTGCTGATCGGCCTCGGGCTTCGTACACTCTCCCTTGTCCCGAGTCAGATCCCGCTCATCAAGCGCGTGATTCGCTCGACGACAGTTGAACATTGCGAAGAACTGGCCCGCCGGGTCGGTTCCTTCGATTCTGAGCGGCAGGTGCTGAACACCCTCCGCGACGAACTTCGGAAGATTGACCCCGGATCCTTCGCTGGCTGGATAGCCGAGTAGGCATCGGGGGTCGAAATGAACATGTGGCTGACCACGAAGCATGGGCGTGCGCGAACAATCAAGCACGCGCCCAATTCTGGGTGAGCAAGTCGACGGTATCCGCAGCAGCGCGAGTGGCACCTCGCTTGAGGTGATGGCCCTTCGTGATTCTCTCTTGTGCATCGTTCGCTTCCTCGTGAAGCGAGGATCGAAGAGCCACGAGGCTGCTCCGGACAGGATGTTGAGACACGAGGCGAAACCAGCCTCCTCACTGCATCCGTCATCCAATCGAGTGCGCGATCTAATGCGCAACGATTGGAGAAGGCGGGGTGCGACCGGGACGCGAGTCCCGCTTGCACGAGAGCGTCTCTGCACCTGACTTCCTGCGCAATGCGCACGAAGTCTCCTTCGACTCACTCAAACTTCGTGACGGTCACTTCCACCCAACGAGGTGGTGCGAGCATTGCTGCTCTGCGCTCACCACCGAGCGATGGCGATTGCCACGCGCTCGCTGAACAGAAGGAAGGCGTCTGATGACTGAGTACGAAACGGATCCCGCGTCGAAGAAGAACGCAAACAAAACCATGCACGAAACGCATCCCACGGATGCGACCTTGCCGCAAACAGAGTCGGCTGACGAATTGGCAGCGGAAGCCGGTGTTCCGCAACCCTCGACTTCGGACGAATCGAGCGGCGCGTGGACAAATGCACACGAGTGGCATGGCGCGACTCCCCCGCTCGCCGACGAAGCGCCTGCGCAGGAGTGGAATCTTGAAGCCTGGGAATCTGCCGCGACCGCCTTTCGCGCAGAATCGACCGACAAGGAGTCCGATGACACGCACGACGAGAGCCCCGCGAACGAGCGCGACCTCGACGACGACGGCGAGACCGAAGGCGGAGTCGGCGGCGACGACCCTGAGTCGCTGCGCACGGACGCCGAAAGCCAAACGCCGAGGGACGGGGAACTCGCAGCGGAAACCACAGCGATCACGACCGGCGAGGGCCGACGCGGCCGGCGGCGGCGCGGCGGACGAGGTCGGCGAAACGCCGCGTCTTCTCCGACAGTCGACGATGCGCGACCGCGGCCAGAGGTCGCGGACCCCATGCCTGAACAGGATGATGCTCCGAGGCGCACGGAGCCAAAGCCGAAGATTGTCATGCTCGTCAACGACAATGCGGGTTCCGAACTGCGCATTGCGATTCTCGAAAACAACACGCTCGCGCAGTACTTCTCCGAGCGCACAGCGACGGCGACGAATGTCGGCAGCATTTACAAGGCGCGCGTGCTGAATGTCGAGCCTGCCATTCAAGCCGCATTCGTCGACTTTGGCGAAGGGGCGAATGGATTCCTCCATGTCAGCGACCTCCATCCGAAGTACTTTCCCGGCGAAGAGCGAACGGAGAAGGTGGGACGAAAGATCCCACGATACGACCGCCCGATGATGCAACACGCCCTGAAGCGTGGGCAAGAGATTCTCGTGCAGGTGCTGAAGGAAGGACTCGGCTCCAAAGGCCCCACCGTCACGAGCTATCTCTCTCTCCCAGGCCGCTTGCTCGTGATGATGCCCGACATGGACAACATCGGCGTGAGCCGGAAGGTGGAGGACGAAGATCAACGCCGCGCGATGCGAAAGATCCTCGATTCCCTCGAACTGCAGGACGGATTCGGGTTCATTCTGCGCACTGCGGGATTCGATGCCACGCGCACCGAACTGATGCGTGACGCGCAGTATCTCACTCGGCTCTGGCAGCAGATGGAGAAACGCATGCACGCCGTGGGCGCGCCGTGCCAACTCTACGCAGAGGGAGATGTACTGCTGCGCACGATCCGCGATGGCATTGACGGCGATGTCGAAGCGATCATTGTCGATAGCGAAAGCGCGTTCCGCCGAGCGAAAGCCTTCCTTGAAGTCGTTGCACCTCGCGCGAGCGAGTTGCTTCGGTACTGGGATCGCAGTACGCCGTTGTTCTACGCCTTCGACATCGAACGGCAGATCGAACTCATCCATTCGCGCGAAGTCCCGCTGCCCTCTGGCGGCGCACTCGTCTTCGATCAAACCGAAGCGCTCGTGGCGATTGATGTGAACAGCGGGCGCTCGCGTGCCGCGCGCGACTCGGAGACCAATGCGTACAACACGAACGTCGAAGCCGTCGACGAGATTTGCCGTCAACTTCGACTGCGAGATCTCGGCGGATTAGTCGTCGCCGATCTGATTGATATGCGGTCGGCGAAGCACCGCCGAGACATTGAAGAGCGCGTCCGCATGCATCTTCGCAAGGATCGCGCGAAGTACACAGTGGCACCGATCTCTGAGTTCGGCATCCTTGAACTGACCCGTCAGCGCATGCGACCGAGCATGCGCAAGACGCACTATCACGATTGCCCTGCCTGCTCCGGCACGGGCGAACTCCGAAACCCCGAGGCTGGCGCACGCGATGCGATGCGCCGGCTTGCGGCGATCTTGGATATCGATCGCGTTCGAAGAGTCGAGATTGTGGTGGGAAGCAAAGTCGCAGCGACCTTGCTCTCGACCAAGCGTCGCGCCCTCGTCGAGATTGAAGACGAGTTCGGCAAGACCGTCTCCGTGCGAATCAGTGACGCGATCCCTCCCGACCGCGCCGACTTCTACGCCTACGACGATCGAGACACCGACATCGAACTCGATCGCATGCCAAGGCTTGATCGCCCCACGATTGCGAAGCTTCCTTCGACGGTTCCCGCAGACGAAGAAGGCGACGACGATGCAAACGATGATGGTGCGCCAAGCGAAAGCGGCGGTCGCCGCCGCCGACGACGCCGGCGAAAGCCAGCAGCTGCAGACGCAACTGCGCTCATTCTCTCTGGTGGATTTGACGATCTTCCGGACCTCGACGCCGCCGAGCCCACGGTTGCGGAGGCGCTCAAGCGAGATGCCCAGCAGCGCGCACAAGAAGCGGCGCTTCGTGCGCAGGCCGATGCGCTTGCTCGGCGCGAAGCGAAAGAACGAGCGGCGCGTGAGGAACTCGCGGAGCATGAACGCGCGCTGGCCGAAGCACGCGCTGCCGCGCGCATGCGCGCGCATGAACGCGCCGTCACCGAGGCACTCTCGCTTCGTGCGACTGGAGATGTCATCAAGGTCTTTGAACTCGCAAAGGAACTTTCGCAGGCGAGCAAGGACCTCCTCGCACTCTGCATTGAGCTCGGACTTGGGAAGAAGAGTCACATGACGAAGCTCACTGGTGCGGAAGCGGACACGATCCGCATGCACTATGGAGCACTTCCGATTCCCGAACCGGATCCAGAGCGGCTCGAGGCGTTGACAGAAGAAGAGTTGTCGTCCGTCGCCTTGGAGTTCGAGTCTCGCCGGCCACAGGCCGAGGACGATGGTCGCATGAAGCGCGAAGTTGACGATGGCGCACGCGACGATGCATCCGAAGGCGGGCGCAACCGAAGGCGCCGACGACGCGGTCGGGGACGAGGACGGGATCGCCAAGCCGATGAAGATCAGCCGCACACTGGTGAATCGACCGACGCGGAAGCACCCGCCGAAAATGCCGCCGACGATGCGGAGACTGCGAGTGCTCCGGGTGAAAGTGCGGCCCAAGAGACCGGAGGCGGTGCCCGCAAGCGAAGGCGACGCCGCGGCGGAAGAGGTCGCTCTCGTCCGCACGATTCCACGGAAACGACCGGGTCTAGCGCCCCCCGCGCGCAGCCGCATCCAAAGAGCAGTGTTCCGGACGATGCCGGCACGGCATCCAAACCATCAGGCGGAGACGCGCGGGAAGGTCGCCGACGAGGGCGTCGGGGTCGCGGTGGGCGCGGAGGTCAGGATGGCGAACGAGCCTCAAGTCCGCAGTCGCGAGGATCGTCGAATGCGCCTGCGGCTCGTCCTGCTGCAACGCTGCCCCCTTCAACCCCCGCGCCCCCCGCAGCCACTCCTACCACACCGGTGAAGCGAGGCCTGTACGCGCGCAATCGAAAGCTTGCGCCCGGCGAACGACCCAAGGGCGATGATCGTTGATGCGTCGACGCGTTTTCATCCTTGGCTCCACAGGATCCATCGGGATGAACACGCTTGATGTCATTCGCGACTTCTCCCTGCAACGCAATCGCGGTGTGCCACTGCCTCCACCGGACTTTGAAGTCGTGGGCATCAGCACGCACCGACGGGAGGTCGAACTCGCGCATCAGGCGAAGGAGTTCCAATGCCGCGCAGTCGCGGTGACTTCCGAGACAAGCGCGTCGTCGTTTTCACCCGATTGCACGGTGTTTCGAGGCGCATCCGCCCCGTGCGAAATGCTTCGCGCGTTCGCACAGCGTCGCGATCTCGTCGTCGTCGCCATTGTGGGTGCTGCCGGTATTCAACCGACGCTGACCGCGCTTCAACTTGGTTGCGACCTCGCGCTCGCGAACAAGGAAACACTCGTCGCCGCCGGCGCAATCGTGATGCGTGAGGCGGAGCGACAAGGCGCACGAATCCTCCCCATCGACAGCGAGCACAACGCGCTCTTTCAGTGCCTGAAGTCGGCCTCGCGCTTTGAGCGAGGATTCACGGATGTGCGTCGAGTGGTGCTGACCGCTTCTGGGGGACCCTTCCGCAAGGCAACGGCCGAAGAACTCTCACGCGTCACGGTAGAAGACGCGCTACGACATCCAACTTGGACGATGGGGCCAAAGGTGACGATCGATTCCGCGTCGCTGATGAACAAAGCCCTCGAACTCATCGAGGCGCACTGGCTCTTCGGATTGCCCAGCGACCGGCTCGATGCAATCGTGCACCCACAATCTATCGTGCATGGATTCGTAGAGTTCCTCGACGGCTCCACGCTTGCGCAACTCGCCCCCCCCGATATGCGCACGCCAATCCAGCACGCGCTCACCGACCCAGCGCGCTTCGACGGCCCTTCGAGAAAGTTGGAATGGAGCACGATGCGTTCGCTCGAGTTTGAGCCGATCGATCACCGTCGGTTTCCCGCGCTTTCCCTCGCGCATGAAGTCATTTTGCGTGGAGGACTCGCGGGCGCGGTCTTCAACGCCGCCAACGAGGTCGCCGTCGAAGAGTTTCTCGCGCGGCGCATCGGGTTTGCGGCTATCACGCGCATTGTCGAAGCGACGCTTGAGCGATTTGCCTCGCGCACTCATCCCACAAACACATCGCACACGCTCGACGAAGTCTTCGATGCAGACACGCAGGCGCGCGCATTCGCGCGGCAGTCCACCCGCTCAGCTCACGCCCACGCTTCGCGATCGATCCGCTCGCCTTCTTAGCCAAACGCCGATCGGCGGCAAGACTCGCTCGCCCTCTCCCTCCCCGCACACCAACACGCACGCGCACTCGAGACATCAACTTTGGGAAGTTTCCTCCTCATCCTCCTTGGCTTTGGCCTCTTGATCGCTGTGCACGAACTCGGCCACTTCGCAGCCGCGAAGTGGGCCGGTGTTCGCGCTGACGGATTCGCAATCGGCATGGGGCCAGTGCTTTGCTCCTATCGCAAAGGCGTCGGCTACTGCTTCGGAAGCGCGGATGCGCGCGTGATCAACCGAATCGGCAAACGCCCGATCGAGTGCAGTGACGAGGAACTCGCCGAGTTTGGACTCGGCGAAACGGAGTACTCCCTGCGCGCACTTCCGCTCGGAGGCTATGTGCGCATGCTTGGCCAGGAAGATGGGCAGCCTGTGGAGGCAAGCAACAACCCTCGATCGTTCGCCGGGTGTCCAATTCCCAAGCGGATCGTCATCATTCTCGGCGGGATTGCGGCCAACCTTGTTCTCGCGATCGCCTTGTTTCTCGGCGCATTTCTCCACGGCGTCAACTTTGAAGCGCCGATCATCGGCACGCTCGATCCTCAGGGCGCTGCAGCAAAGGCTGGAATCCGTGCGGGTGATCGCGTGCAGTCCTGCGACGGCGAACGCATCGACACCTTCAACGATTTGATCATCGCGGCGGCGATGAGTCGACCAGACACACCAATGTCGATCTCACTGACGCGAACGAGCGCAAGCGGCGAAGAATCGATCGTCGCGAGCGTGGATCCGACCGTGGATGAAGCGAGCGGACTTCGCTCGCTGGGCATCGCACCCACTTCGAGCGCCACGCTGACGGCAGTTCGGGAGTCCGACGCGCTCGTGCGAGCGGCGATCAAGGGCGCGCAACTCCCGGCATCCATTGTTCCCGGCGCACGACTCGTCGCACTCGATGGGCAACCGATCTCGAACCTCGTCGATGCGCAGCGCATTGCCGCGGACAGCCATGGATCTCCACTCGCGGCGGATTGGATGTTGCCCGATGGAGCCAAGGTTGAAGCGTCCCTCCTCCCACGCGCGATGTTCAGTCGATTCCATTCGGTGACACCGACTGGCGCGACGCGCATCGATGAGGGGCTTGTCGGCCTTGCCCCGCTCTGCGCGGTCGAAGCGATTGATCCTTCGAGCCGCAATCAAGGGGTGCTGGAAACGGGCGATGTTTTTCTCTCCGTCGGCGACCTCGCTGGACCGAAGGCAGCCGACCTCATCGAGTTCGTCCGCTCGCGCCCCAAGGCCGAGATTCCCGTGAGAATCCTGCGCCGAGGGAAGGATGACGCGAGCGCTGACGCGGAACTCTCGCTCCTGCTCAAGACGGATGGAGATGGTCGCATCGGGGTCTACTTGCATCCCGCGTGGGACTTGCCTTTCCTCGCACGAAGCATCGCGAAATCGACCGTCAATGCGGTGGAACAACCCACCCCCGCTTCCTCGCTTGCGATCGTTCCGACGGGCCGACTGCTCGCGCTGAATGGCGAACCCATCTCGAATTTCTACCAGCTTCGTTCTGCGCTGCGGCGGGGCGAGGCCAACCCCTCCAGCGAGCCAACCGCGTTCGAACTCACTGTGCTCGACCCGCGAGTGGGCGCAGAGCCGAGTTCCATGCCGCTCATTCTGACGAGTGCGCAGCTGACGGAAGTGCGCGCGCTTGGATGGCGGTTTCCAATTGATTCGAACTACTTCGATCCTGCCTATGTGCTCCTCTCGGCCGGTGGCGATCCGATCCGTGCGGTCACGATGGGATTCGAACGAACCTATGCGGTTGGCAAAAGTGTGTTCGCGACGATCGATCGCGTCGCGCGCGGAACGGTCAGTGCCACGCAATTGCAAGGCCCCATCGGCATTCTGCACGTCGGCACACGCGTGGCCGATGAAGGCTTCTCATACCTGATCTTTTTCCTCGCGCTGCTCTCCGTGAATCTGGCCGTCGTGAATGCACTTCCGATTCCGATTGCCGATGGCGGGCTCCTGCTGTTTGCCCTCTACGAGGGAATTCGCGGAAAGGCACCGAGCGTGCGATTCCAATCCATGGCTGTCCTCTGCGGCATCATCTTCGTCGCAGCACTCTTCCTGTTCACCTTCGCCAACGACATGCGCCGTCTCCTCGGAATCTGAGTCATGGCAACTGCCACCACAGCGCGGCACAACCCTCTCTCGCGAGTCGCGCTCATCACCGGTGCGGGGAGCGGGATCGGAGCAGCAACCGCTCGTCTGTATGCAGCACACGGTTGGCGAGTTGTGCTCGTTGGAAGGATGCTGGAGAAACTTGACGCAGTGCGGCGCTCAATGCACGAAGCGGAGGCGCATCACTGCATCGCGGCAGATCTCATCGACGCCGCGGTTTCGAGATCGGTGATCGATCAGGCAATTGCGCGATATGGCCGGATAGACGCGCTTGTCCTCGCTGCAGGCATCGGCGTGCAATGCGCAATCGGAGAGCACACTGCCGCGCTGATTGACGAGACCCTGCGCATCAATGTCATCGCGCCCGCGAACATGATCGCGCACGCGTGGACGCACTTTGCGGAGCGCCAATGCGGTTGCGTCGTGCTGATTTCTTCACTCGCGAGTTCCGACCCCTTCACCGGATTTCTCGCGTACGCGGCGAGCAAGGCTGGGCTTGATAGTCTCGCGCGGTCGGTCGCCATCGAAGGGAAGCTCATTGGCGTCACAGCGTTCGTGCTCAATCTCGGGTGCGTTGAGACGCCATTGCTTCGCCGACTCTTTTCTCATTCGATCGTGCCGAGTGAACGAACCATCTCTGCTGACTCCGTCGCACAAGTTTGTCTCGATTGCGCGGAAGGAAAACTCGACGCGCAAAGCGGCCAGTGCATCCTGATGCGAAGTCCGTGAGCCCTCCGCGCATGCATTTCAATCGCGCCGACGACTCATCGCGCGATCCATGTCTCGCTTGTCTTCACGAGACTTGATCGACTCCCGCTTGTCGCCGCGCGTTTTGCCAACGCCTAATCCGATGAGCACCTTCGCTCGGCCTCCCTTCCAATAGATCTTCAGGGGAACCAGCGTTCCTCCCTTCACTTTCACTTCCGCGGTAAGCCGAAGGATTTCTCGGCGATGTGCGAGGAGTCTGCGCCCTCGGGTGGGCTCATGCTGCCTCGCCGCGCCCGCTGCGTGATACTCACCGATGTGAACGCCAATCAGCGTGAGGCTTACCGGCGCGATCTCACCCTTCGCCCACCCCTCAGAAAGGCTCGCCAGACCGAGCCGAAGCGATTTCACTTCGCTGCCGCGGAGCTCTATCCCGCACTCGAGCGTCTCGAGAATCTCATAATCGAACCGACTTTTTCGGTTTTCAATGACCGGCTCACGGTCCTTTGATTTGTCCTTACGCTCTGCCATTTATGGGTTTATAGGAATCAGAATGAGATTCGCGCCCTTACGGGTTCTGAGAACTGCGCCTGAACCGTATCCGCAATGCGTCCGTAGAAGCCGCTCCGTGAAGCTGATAGATCCTACAAAATTGTGCGAAATAACGCACCCAAGCCTCGCCACCTGCGAAGTTTGGGGAACAATGTATTCGCGTGCACACCCTCTGCCCAGAGGTAGTGTCATCCGTCCGCTCTCTTCCGTCCGAACCTCTCCAACGGAGTCCAGATGAACTTTGCAAGGTTGACGCTCTCCCTCGCGCTTTGTGCTTCCTCCCTCGCCTACGCCCAATCACCGGGTGCCTCGAATGGACCCGACAGCGCGCCAGCGACTCCGTCGCAATCGGCATTTCTTGCGGAACATCCAGGAACTGGTTTTTTCACGAATGATGGCGGCATCACTCGCGTGTACGGCGCGGCCTTCTCCAACGGCGCGACCCCGATGGAGTCTGCCGAGAGTTTCCTTCAGTCATGGGCTCCGATCTTCGGCGCACAGTTTGGCGATCTCCTGGCAATCGGGCAGTACGAAGACGGCCACTGCCTCCAACCACTGATGGTTGACGAGGAAACCGGCATGGAGAAGTTCACTCTCGTCTCCTACTCGCAATTCGTGAAGGGCGTGCCCGTCTTCCGTTCGAGCGTTCGATGCCTCGTTCGAAACGAGGCCGGATTTCCGCTCGTGCTCGTCTCGAATGAGTTGAAGGACCTCGGCGACTTCGTGACGGCCTTCTCGGGCAAGGTGCTTCCCCCAAGCCGCCTCGACATGAAGCGCGCGACGCGGTATGCACTCAATGAGTTCCGCGCAGCGCCAACCGTGAGCGCGCAAGAGATGGTCATTTGGGCTGGCTACGAAGAAGTCAACGCAGCCACGCCGGTCCTCGCCGTGAAGTTCATCGCCGAGGGTGGCAATGTCTTCGATGAAGCAAGCCGACAGAAGTTCCTCTTCGTCGTGGATGCAGCCTCCGGTCGCATCCTCTTCCAAGAGAACATGATCCTGAACGCAGACCTCACGATCAACACGCGGGGGCTGGGCACCGAGAACATGGTTGCGGATGCATGCGCGAACGAAGTTTCCATGGCCCTTCCGTACGGGAAGATTACCTACGGTGCGACCACCGTCTACGCAAATGCCAACGGCGTTGCGGTCGCGATCATCGGCGCGAACACCGCATTTACCTCCACGACCTCCGGCCGCTACTTCACCATGAACAATGTTCCTGGTGCAGAGAGTTCGATCACAACGAGCTCGGCGGGCGGGGTGCTTGATTTCATGCATAACTCCGCGAACAACGTCGAGTTGACGCGATCGGAAGTCAACGCGTACATCCAGGCCAATCTCGTTCGCGACCTGACCCTCAGCGTGAGCCCCAGTTTCCCAACCATTTCGACGCAACTGAACTGGCCAATCAATGTCGGGGTTGCAGGAACCTGCAACGCGTACTACGACGGCTCCTCGATCAACTTCTATGCCTCCGGCGGCGGATGCAACAACACAGGCTTCGGCGATGTTGTGCACCACGAATACGGTCATCACCTCGTCGCAGTCGCGGGCTCAGGCCAGGGCGCGTACGGCGAAGGCATGGGCGATGTGATGGGTGTGCTCATGAAGGATCAGCCTGAACTTGGCGTTGGTTTCCAAACTTGCGCCAACGGCATCCGCAATGCGAACAACACCTGCCAGTACTCATCCACGGGTTGCTCAAGCTGTGGATCTGAAATCCATGCCTGTGGGCAACTCATCTCTGGATGCGTTTGGAGTCTTCGCAATACCTTCGCTGTGCAATACCCAACCACCTACCGCGCCAAGCTTGCGGCGCTCGCCGTCAATGCCATGCCGCTTCACACGGGGACGAGCATCGCTGGCGACATCACAATTGACTATCTCACGCTGAACGACAACAACGGAAACATCAGCGATGGAACTCCTGACTACTCGGCGATCAACGGCGCGTTCACCGCGCACGGCCTGCCCGGCCCTGCGGTCGAACTGCTCGGATTCAGCTTCCCATCAGGCATTCCCACGCTCTCCAATCCCAATGGTTCAACCACGGTTACTGTCAATGTCAGCGCACTGAGCGCAACCCCAGCCGCTGGCACCGGGAAGCTCTACTGGCGCAATGCAACCACCGGTGCATTCTCTGTTGCGAACATGACACAAGGCGCTCCTAATGAATACACCGCGACGCTCCCCGCACTCGCGTGCGGGACAACGCTGCAGTTCTATTTTGCTGCGAACACCACCACGGGCATCGCGGTCACAAGCCCCGCGAATGCACCCACAACGGTGAACAATGCATCAGTCGCGACCGGATCGTCCAACACCTTTGTCGACACCGTCGAAACCAATCTCGGCTGGACCTTGACTACCGCCGGTGACACCGCGACCACGGGCCTGTGGGTTCGCGCCGACCCCGTCGGAACGGTCAATGGCTCCACCCAAGTCCAACCTGAACTCGACGTCACGACGGGCACTGGCGTGAATTGCTTCTTCACCGGACAAGGCACAGCAGGCGGCACGCTCGGCGCGGCGGATGTTGACGGTGGATACACCACGCTGACATCGCCGACGATGAATGCAACAGGGAGCGAAGCACGCGTTTCCTACTATCGTTGGTACTCCAACAGTCAAGGCGGTGCACCAAACGCAGACACCTTCCGCGTGCAGATTTCGAATAACAACGGCACCTCATGGGTCGCGCTCGAAACCGTTGGACCAGGTGGAACCGAGGTCGATGGCGGCTGGATCTACAAGAATCTCCGCATCGCCGACTTTGTCACTCCAACTGCGACGATGAAGCTGCGATTCATCGCTGATGACGCGGGGACCGGCTCGCTCATCGAGGCAGCGGTCGATGAAGTCCGCATCTCGGTCGTCGAGTGCGGCGCGGCTGAAGACCTCAATGGCGACGGCATTGTGGATGCTGCGGATGTTGCAATCCTCCTCAACAACTGGGGCGGGGCCGGCATCGGCGACATCGACGGCAACGGCGTCGTTGACGCGGCCGATGTTGCTGCCCTGCTCAACGCGTGGGGTTGAGACTCAGGCCCGAACGAAGCATTGTGAGCGTTTCACTGCGGGAGTCCCCACTCGGGGGCTCCCGCTTTTCGTGGCGCGTGCGGCAGATGATGCTTGGCGCCCACCCGTGAGTTGCTTGCCGCGATTGGGTGAGGGTGCTACACTTCTCCACCCTCACCCGTGAGGAACGCTGCTCAGGTGGCGAAATTGGCAGACGCGCCAGCTTGAGGTGCTGGTGGGAGCAATCCCTTGGAGGTTCAAGTCCTCTTCTGAGCATTCGACACCGCCCCCACTCCTCTATCAAAGGTGGGGGCGGCGTCGTTTTTGTCCCTCGAAACTCGCGCTCCCACCTTCTACACAACCTCATTGTCCACACTCACTCCCATCCTTGAAACGACGACCCTCGACACGACGCTGCGCGTGAACGAGACCTTTTATTCGATTCAAGGCGAGTCGTCGTTCGCGGGATGTCCCTGTTTCTTCATTCGTCTGGGCGGATGCCCCCTCCGGTGCCATTACTGCGACACGGAGTACGCGTTCCGAGAGAGCGCCCCGCGCACCCTGCGATCGCTGCTTCAGGAAGCGCGCGAGGTTGCGTGCCCACTCATTGAAATCACCGGCGGCGAGCCGCTCGCGCAGCCTCGCGCGTTTGCCCTGATCCGCATGCTCTGCGAGGCGTCGTTCACGGTGCTCATCGAAACCTCTGGGTCTATCGACATTCGTCCGACTGATCCGCGGGCCATTCTGATCATGGACTTGAAGACACCTGGAAGCGGCGAGTGTGGAAAGAACCTCCTCGGGAACCTCGAGCACCTTCGCCCGCACGACGAAGTGAAGTTCGTCCTGACAAGTCGCGAGGATTACCTCTGGGCGCGCGAAATGATCGAGTCCCATCAACTCGCGAGTCGAACCCGCGCGATCTTGTTGAGTCCAGTTGCCGCCCAAGCTGTCGGCAAAGAAATCAAAGGCTGCGCAGCGCTTGATCCACGCGCGCTTGCGGAGTGGATCCTCGCGGACCGCTTACCCGTGCGCCAACAAACGCAACTTCACAAGCACATTTGGGAGCCTCAGACGAGAGGCGTTTGAATCTCCGATCCTAGCAACGAGTGACCACCATGCCTATCTACGAGTATGTCGCAGTCGAAGACGGAACCGTGATTGAACTCTTGCGTCCCATGAAAGACGCGGATCTCAAAGTTGAGGATCCCGAGAAGCAAGGACGCACCTTTCTGCGCCGTTTGTCGACCTTCGGACTCGGCGCCAGCGGCACTGAGAGTGCGCCCGCAACGCCGTCTACGCACATCCACTCGGGTGGCTGTGGTTGTGGCAAACCAAACGGTGGATGTGGGCGTGGTTGACCGGAACGAACTCACACTTCACGGCATCTCGCTCACGAGCGCCGACTCTGGCACGCCCCACATACATCACGCATGGCGAACTTGGCCCGGCGCAACAGTCATCGCTGGTGTTGAGCGACTCGATCGTGCGGGACTTTGCCGACGCATTCAAAACTCTCGCGCCGACGGAGGCACGCATCTTTGGCGTATCAACTCGCCGCTCAGCATCGCGCACGAGCACCTTGTGAGCAGGAACGGCCCGCTCGATTGGGACTCGATGGCGGAGTGGATGGCGTCCTTTTCAACCGCCCGCGACTGGCGTCGAGCAATGCGCGTCTCCGATCGAAAAGAGCTTCGGCGCGATTGCGATCGGGTACACGCTGCCCCGCTTGCACCCACGAATCTCCGCTTGTTCAAGCAGACATGGATGGTCATCACGCAAGTCGCGCGACCGCTGCGACTCGAAGGCATTCGTATTGAGCCATGTGCTGGATCAATCGACAGTCGGGTCACCATCTGTGAATCAAACGCGACGAGCGTCCTTGTCCGAGGGGGGGTACCAGCGAGCGGATACAAGGGCGAAGGCACCGCGCCTCAGAGCCGGCGCGAGTCGATCATCACTTGGCTTCGCACGAGAAACATCGGTATCGGCCCAGACCTCGCCCAACGGGCCGTCGAGGAGACGCACGGCGGCACGCTTGACGCGCTTCTCATGACAACCGATCCGCAGCACACCGTCGCGCCTGCGGGGGCGGTTCTGGAGAGTTGGATTTATTGAACGGAGTCTGCCTCTAGGGCGCATCCGCCGAATGCATCCGTCACTCACTCATCACGAGTGGCGAGTTTTCGCGCGATCTTCCGTGCGCGAACGGCTGCGCGTGGAAGTCGCCTTCGCGCCCCGCGTGAGAGGCGCTGACTTTGGAATCGCTCGCTCCTTTGCACCAGCGAGAATGCGAGCTCCCGCGCCGAGTTCGATGCCGGCACCTTTCGCCTTCGCGCCGTGCACCGTCGCCTTGATCGGAGCGCTCTTCCCGGAGTCTCGCGACGAAGAAGCCGTGCGTTTCTCACTGGCCGCCGGCGCATGACCAGGGCGCGCGGGAAGGAGTCCTGCTGCGCGACGCAGTGTGCGCAACTCTGCGCTCATGAGTTCGCGCCACTCACCCACTGCGAGTCCCTTCAATTGAATCGGGCCAAACTTCACGCGGCGCAGCTTCTTCACCGGATGACCCACTCGTTGCATCATGCGACGGATTTGGCGATTTCGTCCCTCGCGCAGTTCCATGTAAATCGTCGTCTTCTCGCGGTCGCGCTTGAGCAACCGAAGCTCACTACGAGAAGTGCGTGATCCCGCGCCTTCGCGCTCCGGGAGGTAGATCCCCTCTTCGAGACTCTTGAGGTCATCTCCATCGATGCTTCCTCCGAGCACGACTTCATATCCCTTGTGTACTTCGTAGCGCGGGTGCGTCAATCGATTGGCGAGTTCGCCGTCGTTGGTGAGAAACAGGAGGCCAGAACTATCGAGATCCAATCGACCCACACAGTAGAGTCGCGTGTTCAGTGGATGCTTGATGAGGTCAATGGCACGAGGTCGTCCCTCCGGATCACTATTGGTGCAGACGACGCCGCGCGGTTTGAACAGCACGATGTAAACGTGCTGTTCGGTCGGCTTGAGGCGCGTGCCTCCCACGCGAATGTCGTCGGTCGTTGGGTCGACCCACGCGGGAAGCGTGTTGACGAGGTGTCCGTTCACGACCACCTCACCCGCGAGGATCAGCGCCTCGCATTCGCGGCGCGACGCGAGCCCAGCATCGGCCATGACGCGCTGCAATCGCTCGCCGCGCGAACTGTCCATGAACTGATGGGGGTCCTGATTTCGTGCAGTCCGGCGCTCGCGCATGCACTGAGTGTACGCTGCCGTCATGCTTCTTTGCGCCTCTATGACGGCTCTATTCTTGCTGCAATCCGCGCCATCGCGCGATGCCAAGCTTGCACTCGACGCACTCGGACCTTCCGCGCGAACTCGCGCCAACGCGCTACTCGAGAGCTTGCCTCGCCTCGCCGAGAAGCAGCATCGACTCGATCTTCCAACATCCCTACAGGCTCTCTTCGCGGATCCCTTTCAAGCCGAGTCTATCCTCGCTCGACTGAGCGCCGAGGAAGGGGAACTCCGCGCGCACCCGTTCACCGCGATCAGCAAGAGTGGAGCCGCCGCGCTCGGCGTTTCGCTCGCTGATGTTGAAGCGCACGGCACATTCAAAGTTGAGCATCCGACGGCCTGCATCTGGCTGATGGACTTTCTCCTCAACGGCGCTCGCCCGATCGTCGAGAGCGCGGTCCCGAAGGCGACCTTGGGCGCGGCGTTCGGAACGGACATTACGAGAGTACTGACCGATCGAGTCGAGAACCTTCGGATTGCACCGGAAGATACGCGGGGGAGGGAGATCGCCACCACGGGCTTCGCCAGCATCGATCGAGCCAAGCTGCTCGCGGCGATCGAGCATCTCGAGGTCGACCTCGCGATCTCTGAAGGCATCCCCGCGATGGAGGGCGATGCACTCCCCGACGAACTCAAGGGCGCCGTGCAAGGCACGATCGTCACCTGCGAGAAGATTCCCGACCTCGGCTGGATCATCGTCGGCGGTCTAGGAGCGAATGAGTATGACCTCGGAGTCATCGCCGCCGTCTTCGACTTTGGGGGCGACGACAAGTATCACTGGCGGCACGTCGCATTCGATCAGCGTGGTATCGTCGACCTCGCTGGCAATGATCACCATGATGGCGGCGCGTTTGGTCCTGCGTCGGGTGTGGGCGCAATCGCATTCATCGATGACCGAGCGGGCAATGACATCTACGAGGGGGGACTCGCGAGTGCCGCTGTCGGCATTTGCGGCGTGGGCGTCATCGTGGATCGTGCGGGCAACGACATCTATCGCGGAAAGAGTTGGTCGGTCGGAACCGGTGTGGCGGGAATTGGAGCGATCGTCGATCTCAGTGGCGATGACCGATACCAATGCGGCATCTTTGGCGTCGCCCTTGGCGGACCGCTTGGCATTGGTCTCGTGCTCGAGGCGCAAGGCAACGACCTCTACCGTGTTGAAGGGGAAAGACTGTCGGTGTATGGATTGACGACTTGTGATTGTTCGTGGGGTATCGGGATGGGGTTCGGTTTCCGTCGCGATGTGAGCGGAGGAACTGGATTCATCGATGATTTCTCGGGCAACGATCGCAGCGAGAGCGGCGAGTTTTCCCAAGGCTGCGGCTACTACTTCGGCCTCGGTGCGGTGCGCGATCGAGGCGGCGACGATGTGCGAACCTCGGATCGTTACGGCATTGCGGCGGCTGCGCATCAGGCGGGCAGCATCTACCTCGACGCCTCGGGCAATGACAGCAATGCCTGTACCACCGCTGCGAATTGCGGAGGCGCGTGGGACGAAAGCGTCGCCGTCTTCATTGATGACACGGGCGATGACAGTTACCACTGCGACGGACTCGCGATCGGCGCGGCGGCGCAGCAGGCATTCGGGCTTTTCGAAGATCGCGCGGGTCGTGATCGCTATCGCTTCGCTTGGCAATCCGTCGGTGCCGGCGGCATGAACGAATACCATTTCAAAGACACAGGGCTCGGCTCGCTCTCCATCTTTCTCGACCTCGGGACGGCGATTGATCTCTACCTCGGCGAAGGAAGCGACGGGATGCGCCGCGTAAGCCCAGAGGCACCGACGGAGGAGTTGAGGCAACTCGACGGCGTTGCGATCGATCGCTGATCCGCTGCGCGTGCACTTGATGGAAGTTCAAATGATCGCAACCGGCGCCGTACGCGGCGCGGGCACTTCGAGCCTCAACACTTCAATCGCCAGATCTTTCGCGTCGGGCGCTCGCGCATCGCTTCGCGCGGTTCCATCTGCTTCGAGTTCAAGTGAACTGAACGCGCGCTCGGTGCGTTGCGCTAACTGACGCAGGCTCGCACTCACCACCCGCATTTCATTGGAAAGTTGCTCACGGACCACGGTGGCGATGCCGCGCGCCGCCGACGCAATCTTGGTGGGATCGCCACCGAGGACGATCGGTTCCCACGGTTCAAGCGCGCGAAGGGTTGCGTCGATGCCGCTCTGCGTGCGCGCGAGTCGATCCTCCGCAATCGCGAGATTGCCAGAGGTTTCTTCGCCGCGTTCGACGAGAAATCGAATGGACTCCTGCATCCGCCGAGCCTCATCGAGTTTCGCGGTCAGCGTCGTGGCGGTGTCCGCACACGCGCCGTTCAGCGTCCGAGTGATATGCAAGACATCTTCTCGAAGGACCATGAGGGTCTCGGCGCGCGCGTCCAGTTCCTGCACGCCGCCTCCGAGTTTCGAATCCACTTCACTCAGCGTGTGGCGAGCACAAGCAAGGCGCTGCTCGAGTTGCGCGATCGCGCGCTCGGCATCGGCGCGCAGGCGAGTGAGGTCACTCGCCTTCGCGATGCGATCGTCCAAGTGCGCCGCCGCGGTATCCACTCGATGCGCGAGCGCCTGCGTCACTTGATCAAGTCCTTGCGAGAATGCAGCGAGCTTGGATTGCACGGCGTGTTCCACCTGCGCCTCAATCTCACCCAACCGTGCGAGACGCCACTGCACCTCGCCATCGAGCCATGCGAGCTTCTCCGCAAGAACCCCGTCCACGCGCTCCGCGAATCGCTCGCTCGCACACGAGGCGGCAGCATTGGCGGCCGCATCAAGCGAAACGCCCGCCTCCGTGACGCGCGCAAAGAGCGCTTCGCCGGAAGCGAGGCGCTGATCGAGTTCGGGCGACACCTGTTCAGTGCGCTTCAGTTGCACATCGAGTGCCTGCAACATTCGCACCCCCAGCCGCAATCGATCCTGCAGTTCGTTCGCATGCACGACTGCGTTGGTCGAAACATCACGCGACTCCTGCAGTCGAGTTTCAAGTTGCGCGAGGGTCTGCTCACCGCGCGCGAGCGTTTCCGCCACACGAACGGTGCTGAGATGCGAAGATGCGTGCGTCGACATGGGACGACGAGGCTCCTCGGAAGTCGCGCGCGGCGCGGCCACCGAGAGCGGCTCGTTCACGACGACGCAAATGCTTGACGAGGAGGTATCGATTTGAAGTTCTTGCATGTCGCGTCGCATCCTGCTTGGCGCTCTCAGAGTCCTCAAGGGGTCCAACCCACTCTGGGAACTCGTGTTGAGAGAAGTGCATCTCTCTGCTCGAACCCACTCAAGGCCACCTCTCTTTCGGCAATCCAACCGCTTGGACGCGAATCCCCTGCCCCTTCGCTGGGGGAGCGGATTGCAGGAATTCTCAGTTTCTTTTGCACATCGCTCCATTTGGGACCGTAGACGGTCGAGGAGATTGGGGTGACTCCCTTCCACACCTCCAATACCTCCGATCGTGGCTCGCTCGCTCAGTATGTCGCCGTCGAGCGGCATGTGCGCGGGGTCGTCGCACGCATTACCTGCCCGGTCGTCGGACAGCGCGAGGCGCCCATCATTATCTCGGAGATTGCGGATGCCTTGGGCGCCAACAATTTCCCGAGAAACTCCAGCCTCGTGCTCGATTTCAGCTCCGTCACCGTGCTTTCGAGCATGGGACTTGGGATGCTCATCGATCTCCGAAACCGATGCAACGCCATGGGCATGCGACCGGTGATTTTCGGCGCGAACGGTCAACTTCGCGATCTCCTTCGCATGATGAAGATCGATCGCATGTACGCGATGCTGTACGGCCGAGACGACCTCTACAAAGCAGTCGCGTAAACCCAACTGCCTGCTACACTCTGCCGCAGTCGCCACGCTCCCTTGGGTGCGTGGCATTCATTGGTGCTTCCTGCCTGAAACTGCCGCTATGGGTCTCGAAACTGCCCTTCCCACTGACAGCGTCGTGACGACGCAACTCAACCGCGTCGTCAATTGGGCGCGCCGTTCAAGCGTCTGGCCGCTGCCGTTCGCGACCGCCTGCTGCGGCATCGAACTCATGGCGACGGCGTGCTCTCGGTTTGACCTCTCTCGGTTCGGCGCGGAGGTCATGCGATTTTCCCCCCGCCAAGCAGACCTCCTGATCGTGGCTGGTCGAGTGAGTGTGAAAACGCTGCCGGTCTTGCAACGCGTTTATCAGCAGATGGCTGAGCCGAAGTGGGTCATTTCGATGGGCGCTTGCGCATCGACAGGCGGCGTGTTTGATACCTACGCCGTCGTCCAAGGCGTTGACCAATACATCCCGGTCGATGTCTATGTCCCGGGGTGCCCGCCACGACCAGAGATGCTGATCGAAGGGATCATGGCCATTCAGCGCATGATCGATGAAGAGAACATCCCGCGCGATCCAACCGGCAAGCGCCTGCCTCTCAAGATTGCGCTCACGCCCAACTACGAAGTGCGATCGCAACCGGCGCCCGTCGGTGTGCCGGGATTCAATCGAAATGCTGCCGTATCCTCGCGCGCATGACGCGAGCGAATTCGATCGTCCACTTCTTGCTGACCCTCCTCTTCTGCGGCGCAAACGCCGTTTCCGCGCAGTCGTCAACGACGACCGCCGCGGAGGCGACGAAGTTGACGCCGATCGAAATCAAGGTTCCCTCGGACGATGCGCTCTCGGAATCGCTCTATCGCGGGTTGCTGATCGAGCCCGAAGCGGCGTCGACCAAGGCGGAAGTGAAGTACCCGTTCATCGTTTTCCTCCACGGCGCAGGTGAGCGAGGCTCAGACAACAAGGCGCAACTCAAACACTTTCCCGCGCTCTGCATGCGAACAGAGTTTCAGCACAAGCACGCGTGCTTCGTCCTCGCCATGCAGTGCCCCGCCGCCGAACTTTGGTCACCCATTGACCTCGAAGGGGTGCAGAAGCGCGGCGAACTGCCAAAGTTCGATGCCCAGCCAACGAAGGCCATGCGCGCGGTCATGCTTGCCATCGACGAAGTGCTTGCGAGCAAGCCCATTGATCGAACGCGCGTGTACCTCACCGGGCTTTCGATGGGCGGATTCGGCTCCTTCGACCTCGCGGCGCGTCGGCCCGAACTCTTCGCGGCAGTCGTGCCGATTTGCGGAGGGGGCGATCCAACAACGGCCCCGAAGGTCGCGGCGATTCCTTTCTTCATCGTCCACGGCGATGACGACCCGATCGTGCCCGTCGCGCTCTCGCGGGCGATGTGCGAGGCCATCGCTGGCGCGAGTGCGGAACTCGCACGGGTCACCCGACCGAACGCAGACCCCGCAAACCCACGACCGCTTCCCAAGCGCGCCCCCAACCCCATGTCGCGCGAGTACACCAAGGTCGGTCACTGCTCGTGGATTCCGGCGTACACCTTTGGTTCGGATGGGGTGTTGGACTGGATGTTTGCCCAGCGCAAGCAAGACCCAACCACAAAGTAATCGCCCGCACACCGCCGCGGTCAGCGCAGTTGCGCGACCCAATCGCGGATGCGTGCCACACCGTTCGTGATGGACTCTTCACTGCATGCGAAGGACAGACGAATGTTGCCATGGGCGCATCCGCCGAAATCTTCGCCCGGCACCACCGCGACATGCACTTCCTCAAGCAGCGCGTCGGCGAACGACTGTGCGCTTGTGATCCGCGCACCACTTGGCGAAGTCTTGTGGAAGTGGCTACTCACATCGGGGAAGGCGTAGAACGCAGCGTTCGGCGCGACGCTTCGAACACCCGCGACACTCGTAAGTGCTTCATGGATGAGTTTCGCTCGCACCGCAAATCGGGCGCGCATCACTTCAACACCCGCGGCGCTGGCGGTGAGCGCTTCCACAATCGCTGGATAGAAGAAACTCGGGATGGAGTTCGTCATTTGCCCTTGGAGCTTGATGAGCTCCTTCGCCATCGCGCTCGGTGCAGTGAGGTACCCAACGCGCCAACCAGTCATCGCGTAGGACTTGCTCAGACCGTTGATCGTGATCGTGCGATGCGCGAGCGCAGGGAGCGAGCCCGGCGAAAAGTGCGTGAGTCCGGGCGCAATCTCGGGGTAGATGAGCTTCTCGTAGATTTCGTCGCTGAGAATCGTGATGCGCTCATGCCGCGCAAGTTCCTCGCAAATCTCGCGCACTTCCGGCGCGGGATACGCGATCCCGCAGGGGTTCGACGGCGAATTCCACACGATGCCGACCGTTTTCGCATTCACGGCACTCTGAAGCTGCGGACGGGTGATTCGGAATCCGTTCCCCACTGCGCCCGGAATCTCGACGCACTTCGCGCCTGCCAATTCAATGAGCGGCTTGTACGAAACCCACGCCGGAGTGGGAAGCAACACTTCGTCACCTCGACCTGGCTCAATGATCGCTTGAAGCGCCATGTAAATGCCGTGCTTGGCACCGGCAGTAATGGTGACCTGATCAAACTTCGTCGCGATACCGTTTTCCCGCGAGAACTTCTCCGCGATGGCTTCACGCGCGGACTTCTCGCCCGCGGTAGGCGCGTACTTCGTCATCCCTCGTTCGAGCGCAGCGATCGCAGCAGCCTTGATGTTGGCAGGGGTGTCGAAATCCGGCTCTCCCATCGCGAAGGCAATGACATCGCGTCCCTTCGCGCGTGACGCAGCCACTTTCGCGCCGACGGCAAGCGTTGCGGACTCGGACATCGACGCGATTCGAGAGGAGATATGCATGGGACTCACTGCGGACATCGGAGGGAGGGTAGCGGGAATCGCGAGTTCGACGCAGCACTGAAGCGCGCTGCTTTCGGCTAGCATTCGCGACCCATGCATTTCGACGCTCACCAACCCATTCTCCAGGATCTTGAGGCGCGGATTTTGACGATTCGCGACTCTCTTTAACTTCGATGGCAAGGCCGAGACGAGGCGACTGCTCAATGATCGTCTGAGTGCAGAGGACTTCTGGAGCAACCAGAAAGAAGCGCAGAAAACGATCGATGCATTGAAGGTTGTGCGCGCACAGATCGAGCCACTCGAAGCCGTGATGCGCGAGTTCGAAGACGCACAAGTGGGCTACGAACTCGCCAAGGAGGGGAACGACAAGGCGCTCCTCAAGGAGGTGGACGAGTCGCTTTTCAAACTGCTTGCGCAGATGGACAAGGTCGAACAGCAATCGCTTCTCGGCGCCAAACATGACCACCGCAATTGCTTCTTCACCATTCAGGCGGGTGCAGGCGGAACCGAAGCCGAAGATTGGGCCGGCATGCTTGAGCGCATGTACCTCTACTTCTTTGAAGAGATGGGCTGGAAGGTAGAAGAGTTACACCGCAATGCCGGAGCCGAGGCGGGCGTTTCCGAGGTTGGCTATCGCATCACCGGCCTCTTTGCGTATGGCTACCTCAGTTGCGAACGCGGAACGCACCGACTCGCGCGCGTTTCGCCGTTCAACGCGGAAGGCAAACGCCAAACCAGTTTCGCAACCGTCGATGTGACTCCCGAGTTTGAGGAGACGGATCTTGAGATTCCCGAGAAGGATGTGGAAATCACTCCCTTCGTGCGCGCGAGTGGTCCGGGCGGCCAGAATGTGAACAAGGTCGCCAGCGCGATTCGCCTCACGCACATTCCCACGGGAATCCAAGTGGTCGCGAGTACCTATCGCGAACAACCGCAGAATCGCAAGCAAGCGTTCACTGTGCTACGGGCAAAACTCGAACAACTCGAGGAAGAACGCCGCACCGCAGAGATCAGCGCCGCCACGGGGGGCAAAGTGACGCGAGATTGGGGCAACCAGATCCGCAGCTATGTCTTCTACGACAATCGCGTGAAAGACCATCGCACCGGCCATGAGGTCGGGAATCCGATGTCCGTGCTCAACGGCGCACTCTGGGGATTCATCGACGCCGAACTGAAACGGCGGCGCACCGAGCGCGATCTGAAGAGTTGACCGCGCGCGAAGCCGCCAACTCGATTTGGCGACACAGGAGTTCTCATGAGCGCGATTGGGCCGACGCCAATTCCGAGTGCGACCAACGAATGCGCGCTGTCCCTGCGCGCACTTACGGTGCGCGCGCCACTCGGCGATCCGATGCTGGACTGCGTTTCGCTTGATGTTCCTCGCGGTTCGATCGTCGCCGTCCTCGGCGCAAGTGGTGCGGGGAAAAGCACGCTCTTTGGCGCTATCGCGGGGCTGATCCCAAGCGAAGGCAGCGTCGTGCTTGGTGGAAGGAATATCTCGCGTGACGCGCCGCACACGCGCGAGATCGGCATTGCGTTTGACGACGCGTTGCTCCACGAACACTTAACCGTCGGCGCGAACATCGACAATGCGCGCCTTCCCTACAGCACGCAACATCGTGAATCACCCAAGGCACGCGCACTCGCCGTCCATCACATCGCGGAAGCGATGAACATCACGCGCCTCCTTGCCCGAAACGCACCAACACTCTCGGCGGGTGAACGGCGCCGATGTGCGATTGCTCGTGCGCTCGCACGCCAGGGCGCGATCTTGCTGCTCGACGAGCCGTTTGCAAACCTTGATCGACCTTCACGACTCGCATTGCGCGCAACCCTCAGCACAGTGCTCTGCGCTCGCGTGTGCACCGCACTCATCGCCACCCACGATATTGCGGATGCCATCGCGATCGGCACGCATCTTGCGGTTCTTGCGCACGGGCAACTGCGGCAGTTCGACACGACCCGCGCGGTGCTCGCACGACCATCGGATAGCGATGTTGCCTCACTTCTTGGCGAGGACGCGCCGTGCGTCGCGCCAGTTTCGATGGAAGGGCGCACGCTGTTTCTTGGCGTTCGGCCGAGCGCCTGGTGCATCGCGAGCACGGAGTCGAGCGCGGGCACACTTTCGATGCCAATGCGACTCCATGCGGTGGAACCCACCGCGTTCGGCGCCGAGTGCCTTGCCACGCATGTTGATCACCACCGCGACGATGGCCTCTTTCGATTGAGGGTCTCTGAGGATCTTGGACGGCAACTCTTGCGCGATGGAGTCTGTGTTGCAGCGGTGCGAGAGAACGATGTACTGGTGTTTGGTCCCTCGCAGGCATCGCTCTGGGGCGCGCACCCACTTCTCGGTTCCTTCGACGAAGTTGTTCGTGCGCGCGTGTGACTCTTCGCTTCGCGGCGAGTACGCTTCCCTCTCGCCTTTCACCGTTCGATCGAGCATGGGCAACGAACCGCTCTACCCCTCCTACCCGCAATTGGCACGCGCGGATGTTCAGCCGCTTGAACGCGCAACCAGTCTTGAGTGGCTCGCGACCGATGCTTGCGGCGGTTTTGCGTGCGGCACGCTCTCGGGCATCCGCACTCGGCGATACCACGGCCTCTTTATCCACGCGACGCAACCACCCGTCGCGCGACGCATGCTCGTTCCGGTCGTCCTCGAAACCGTCACGATTGAAGACCAGACATTCCCGTTGACAAGCGCCCGGTGGCTCGATGGGACGATCGCACCCAACGCCGCCGACAATCTCATCAGCTTCGCCCTCGAGGACGGCATTCCGACCTGGGTCTTTGAAGTGCGCGGATGCAGGATTGAAAGACGCATCGTGCGGCTTGGGGATCTTCCTGGCTTCGCGATCTGCCACGCGGTTCGTGATACCTCTGTGCCTCTCACGATCACGAGTGCGCTGTTTGTCGAGCATCGCGATTTTCATTCGCTCGACCCTGACGCACATTGGATTCCCACCATGCGACTCGAGCGAAGCCGCGCCACCATCACGCTCCCCGCGAACGCCCTTGCGTCCACCTCGACGACGCTCGTTGTGGAATCGCACTGCTCCGGGCACTTGGTTCGCGGGCGCGCGTTACAACCGACGGGTGGCTGGTGGCGCAACTTCCGGCTCGACGAGGAATCTGCACGGGGCTACGACTCGCTTGCGTCCAGTTTCCACGCGCTCGACAGCACTGTGTCGTTCCACTCTGGCGGCGAATCCTCGCTCGTCGTATCAACCTCCAAAGTTTCAAACTGCGCGGGATCACACCTACTGTCGACAGCGCGCGCGCACAGCGCGAGGCTCTTTGATGCCGCGGGCGACACCGTCAGTGGTCCGACTTCACGGCAGCTTGTCCTCGCCGCAGATCAGTTCATCGTGACGAGGCCCCGGGGGGACGGGCCCGCGGGATGCTCGATTCTGGCTGGATTTCCTTGGTTTGAGGATTGGGGTCGCGACGCGATGCTCGCGCTTCCGGGACTGCTCCTTGCAACGGGGCGAATCGATGACGCCAAACTTGTCTTGCGAACCTTCGCCGAACACTTGCGCGATGGTCTCCTTCCCAATCGATTTCCCGATCGAACGGGCATCGCGGAATACAACAGCGCCGATGCGCCACTGCTTTTCCTGAGCGCGTTCTGCCGCACCGTCGAGCGATCGGACGATCTCAACTTTGGGCGCGAACTCTGGCCCAAAGCCGAGGAGATCATCGCCGCCTACCTTCATGGCACTGCCAATGGCGTGCGCGTGAAAGAGGACGGATTGGTGTATGCGTCGCAACCAGGCGTGCAATTGACTTGGATGGACGCACGGATTGGGGAGCATGTCGTGACCCCGCGCCGAGGAAAGCCTGTTGAATTGAGCGCGCTCTGGCACGAAGCCCTTCGCGGGCTTGAGGCGCTTGCTGCACGAGTTGGCAAAGATCCAATCCCACTTGGCGCGCTCGCCTCGCAAACTCGCAGTGGGTTCGAGCGCTTCTGGAATGCCCGGGATGGATGCCTATTCGATGTGCTTGAAACAGAAGACCCAGACCTCCCCGCCGTCGTGCGTATCGATGGCCACGACGCATCCATTCGTCCGAACCAACTCTTCGCCACCGGTTTGCGATTCCCCATCCTCGACGAAGATCGCGCCCGTTCCGTGCTCAAAGTCGCGCTGCGCGACCTCCTAACACCCTACGGTGTCCGAACGCTCTCGCCGCAAGACCCGCGCTATGTGCGCGAGTACCGAGGGAATCAGGCAACCCGTGACGGGGCCTATCACCAAGGCACGGCGTGGCCATTCTTGCTCCTTCTGCTGGTGAGTTCGCATTGGCGACTCCGCCGAGAGAATCTGTTCGTTCGAGGTATTGCATTCGCATTTCGAACGCAACTTCGCGATGGCTGTATTGGCAGCATTGCGGAAATCCGCGACCCTCAAGCGCCTTTTGCACCGAAAGGATGTTTCGCGCAAGCGTGGAGCGTCGCGGCACCACTGGAGTTGCTCGCGCGCTTCCCTGACTTGCACCATGTGCTCGACATCGCGGAGAATCCAACGCCTGGCATGATCCGTGACGAGCCCATCACCGCATGACGACGAGCGAACGCGAACGCATGCTCAACAACGACGAGCGCCATCTGTGGCGGCTCTGGGGTCCGTATCTTTCCGAGCGGCAATGGGGAACAGTCCGCGAAGACTACTCCGCCGATGGAAGCGCGTGGAACTACTTCCCCCACGATGACGCACGGAGCCGCGCGTATCGATGGGGCGAGGATGGAATTGGTGGATGGTCGGACAAAGACTGCACGCTTTGCCTCAGTATTGCGCTCTGGAATCGCAAAGACCCCATCCTGAAGGAGCGGCTCTTCGGCCTCGTGAATGAAGAGGGAAACCACGGCGAGGATGTGAAGGAGTATTGGTTCCACGAAGATGCGGTGCCGAGCCATGCGTGGAATCGCATGATGTATGTGTACCCGCAAGCAGCGTTTCCCTATGCCACGCTGGTCGAAGTAAACAAGCGACGCACGAAGGCCGATGACGAGTTTGAACTCGCGGACACCGGAATTCTCGACGAAAAGCGCTTCTTTGAAGTGTGGATCACCTACGCCAAGCGCACGCCGAGCGAGACAGTGCTCCGCATTGAAGTGGTGAACCGAGGCCCGGACGATGCTGCGCTGGACCTGCTTCCGCAGATTTTCTTTCGCAACTCGTGGTCATGGAATGATGGCCCACGGCCTCTGCTCGAGCGCGGAACCGAAGCAGGAACCATCATCGCACGGCACGCGACACTTGGAAACTTCGTCTTGCGTCACGATGCAGGGGCCGAGCAGTTGTTCTGCGACAACGACACCAACGCCATGCGGCATGCGCGCGAACCGCGCAATGGCCGCTACTTCAAGGACGGCATTCACGAACGCGTTGTGCATGGCGCACTCGACGCCGTCAATCCTGCCATGCGTGGCACCAAGGCCGCCGTCTGGCATCGACTGACAATTCCCGCAGGCGGCCGACATGCGATCGACATCACGCTCGCACCAGAATCGGCTTCCTTTCCAGTGGAGCAAGCAGGGATGGTGGTCGAGCAACGCCTTGGCGAAGCCGATGATTACTACGAGATCCTGCAAGCACTCGATCCAAATCCGGAAGTCGCACGCATGCAGCGACAGGCGTGGGCAGGTGTACTCTGGAGCAAGCAGTATTACGAGTACGACATCCGGCGGTGGCTTGAGGGAGATCCGAGGCAGCCCATACCGCCTGCAGCACGCAAACGAGGTCGCAACCACGACTGGCCTCACTTCGCCGCGTCGAGCGTGCTCTCGATGCCCGACACTTGGGAGTACCCATGGTTTGCAACCTGGGATCTCTGCTTTCATTGCGTCGCGATCGCACCGATTGACGCGAGTTTCGCGAAGGACCAACTTCGCAAGCTGCTCACAGATCACTACATGCATCCCAACGGCGCGATCCCCGCCTACGAATGGGCCTTTGGCGATGTGAATCCGCCGATTCATGCGTGGGCAGCCATGCGCGTCTACCAGATGGACCGACGCGCCAATGGCGTCGAAGATCTTGACTTCCTCGCGTCCGTTTTCAATCGCCTCTTGCTGAACTTCACTTGGTGGGTAAACCGGAAGGACGCAGACGGGCGCAATATCTTTGAAGGCGGGTTCCTCGGACTCGACAACGTGGGCGTCTTCGATCGTTCCCAACCACTTCCAACGGGCGGACGGTTGCGGCAGGCCGACGGCACAAGTTGGATGGCGATGTTCGCCCTGACGATGATGAAGATCGCGCTCGAACTCGCCCACGATCGTCCGTACTATCAAGATCTCGCGGCGAAGTTTTTTGAGCACTTCCTACAAATCGCGGAAGCCATGAGTTCCGCCGGCCTTGGGCAGGGACTCTGGGATGAGGAAGATGGCTTTTACTTTGACATGATCGAGGATCGAGACAACAAGGTCATTCCGCTCAAGTTGTTCTCCGTCGTCGGTTTGATGCCACTTTTCTGCGTCGAGACGATCGAGCCGGAAGTGCTCGAACGACTTCCTGTGTTCCGTGAGCGACTGGAGTGGTACCTAGAGAAACGACCGGAACTTGCCGGCCTCGTCTCGCGGTGGACCGATCCCGGTCGCGGCGATCGTCGACTGCTCTCCCTGTTGCGTGGGCATCGCATGAAGGCCCTGCTTCGCAAGGCGCTTGATGAAACGCACTTCCTTTCCCCCTTCGGAATCCGAAGCATGTCCGCGGATCTTCGCGATCGCCCTTTCGTGTTCTGGTCGGAAAACCAAGCCCACACTGTGACCTACGAGCCCGCGGAGAGTCGAAGCGGACTCTTCGGAGGTAACTCAAACTGGCGCGGACCCGTGTGGCTCCCCATCAACTTTCTGCTCGTCGAGAGTCTTCAGAAGTTCCATCATTACTATGGTGACGATTTCAAACTCGAGTACCCCGTGGGAAGCGAGAGCCGCATTACGATTCTCGAGGCCGCAGATGAAATCATTCGGCGGCTCGCATCGCTCTTCCTCCCCAACGCAGAGGGGGTGCGCCCATGCATGCGCGTGCATCCGGCACTCGCGCAAGATCCGACCTTCAAGACACTCATCAATTTCTACGAATACTTCGACGGCGATACCGGTCGCGGTTGCGGTGCCTCGCACCAAACAGGATGGAGTGCCGTCATCGCAAAGTTGACGCTTCCGCGTCGGTTGGGTGATCCAAGCGCCCCACATCAACAGTCGGGCGTCCACACCGATCAATCGATTCGTCCCTTGTAGCTTCCTGAGCCCATCCTCATGCCTCTGCTAGTATTCGAGGCCTCAAGGTGGGGTGGCAGAGTGGTTGAACGCACCAGTCTTGAAAACTGGTAAACCCGTCAGGGTTTCAAGGGTTCGAATCCCTTCTCCACCGTTGATGATGCATGAGGGATCGCCAGACTTGGCGGTCCCTCTTGCGTTTCCATCGGCACTCCTCTCGTTGCAATCGCGAAACGCATTTCCCCGACGAAATGCGGAACACGACGCTGACTTGTACGCTTTGGGCATGGATGCAACTCTCGCTGAGTCGAACTCGACTCCGAATCGCCGTCGCTTCTTTTTTCGCATCAACCGACAAGTCGGATGGGTTTGCGCAGTGCTGCTCGGCTGCGCAGCCAGCAGTACGAGTTTGGCGCAGGGGAGTTCGGGTCTCTGTCGCTATCCGGACATCTCGAAGGACTCCATCGTCTTTGTGTACGGCAACGACTTGTGGCTCGTCCCAAAAGCGGGCGGCGTTGCGCGCCCGATCGCGAACCCTTCCGGTTTTGAAGGTTCGCCCCGCTTCTCGCCGGATGGCAAGAGCATTGCATTCCGAGGAAACTACGACTCCGCAGCCGACATTTACACACTTCCCATTTCTGGCGGCATTCCCCAACGAGTGACCCACCATCCGAGCGCGGAGTCGCTGTGCGATTGGACGCCCGATGGCTCCGGCCTCATCCTCGCGTCAAGCGCGCTCGAGGGACTCGCACGAGCGCAGAAGCTCTACACCGTCCCAGCCGCGGGCGGACTCCCGACGCAACTTCCTGTGCCCTACGGAGCAAATGGTTCGCTTGATCGCACCGGCGAGTGGCTCGCCTACACCCCCCACTCCACGGATACTCGCACTTGGAAGCGCTACCGAGGCGGCATGGCCACGGATGTGTGGATCTACAACATCAAGACGAATGAATCCAAGCGCATCACGGACTGGGAAGGCACCGACACGCTGCCCATGTGGCACGGGCGCAAAGTCTATTTTCTCTCCGATCGAAACGCAGAAGACACGAATGTCTTGAATGTCTTCTCGTATGACATCGACGGCGGAAAGACCGAGCAAATCACGCACTTCAAGGGTACCGATGTGAAGTGGAGTGCCATTGGCCCTGACACCGATGGCGCGGGCGAGATGGTCTTTCAGTGGGGCGACCACATCTATCGCCTCGATCTCGCAACCAAGCAGAGCGTACCCGTCGAAATCTCGGTGCCCGGAGATCGCGATGCGATGCGCGCGACGACCGTCAACGCTGCGACGGAGATTCAGGGAAGTTCGATTTCACCCAGCGGCAAGCGCGTGGCGTTGGTCGCGCGGGGCGACATCTGGTCGGCTCCTGCAGAACTCGGCACGCCGCGCAATCTCACGCGCACCGATAGCGTCTTCGAACGGAGCGCTTCGTGGAGCCCAGACGGCAAGACCATCGCCTACTTCTCCGATGCGACCGGCGAGTATGAGCTGTACACAATGTCGGCGGATCAGAAGAGCGCGGATGGAAAAATCAGCGCCAGTCCCGCCCCGGCCGTGCAAATCACGAGGGATGGAAATGCGTTCCGCACCGCGATCGCGTGGACTCCGGATTCGAAGTCGGTCGTCTTGCAGGACAAGTCTGGCAACATCGATCTCGTAAGACTTGCGGACGGTGTAACAACGCACCTCGATCGCAATCCAGAAGGCCCCCGCCCTGTTGACATCTCGATTTCGCACGACTCTCGTTGGATCGCGTGGAGTCGATCCTGCGACCAAACGGAGCTTGAGGCGATCTATCTCTACGACACCAAGGAAACCGACGCGGCCAAGGCGCTCACCCAAGTGACGAGTGGATTTTTCAGCGACAGCGAACCCACCTTTGATCGCAAGGGAGATTGGCTCGCGTTCAAGAGCAGTCGCAACTTTGCGCCAAAGTACGGGGAGTTTGACACGACGTGGATCTACGACAACTCGACGGTACTCCTTGCGGTACCGCTCAAAAGGGATTTCAAACTCCCGTGGCTCCCAACGAGCGACGAAGAGGGACAGAAGGATGACGCGAAACCAGCGAGCGCGGGAGCGACACCCCCCTCGCCCGCAGATGGCGCTCGACAAGGCGGCGCACCACAGGGCGGTCGCCGTCGACGAGGCGAGTTGAGCGTCGCATTCGATTCGTTCGACACAGCCGCGTCAGACGAAGTTGAAGTTCGCACCCAAGACGCGTCACCAGTTTCACCCGCTGCTGGTGATTGGAAAGGCTCGTGCAAGGTCGGCGAAGTCTCTGTCGACTTCACCATGACACTCTCCATCACTGCCGACGGCACGGCCGAGGGCACGACTGTCTCGGCGCATGGAACTGCGGCGGTCAAGGGGTCCTTCGAAGCAGCAACCAACACACTGCGCCTCACTGGCTCACTCAATGCACAGACCTTTGAGATCGAAGGCACCATCACTGGCGACAGCATGAGCGGAAACATGTTCACGACCGACGAGCAAGGCGCGCGCATCGCTTCCCCGTTCACCGCCACGCGCGTGGCAGCAAACAAGGGCGCCGCTGATGGATCTGGTAACGGCGCGAAGAAGGAAAGCAGGAAGGAAGTCCTCATCGACCTCGATGGGTTCGAGGCGCGCGCTGTGCAACTCCCAGTCCCTGCGGGCGCATTCGGTTCGCTCGGCTTCAATGACAAGAACGAACTGCTCTACGGCCGCGATGGCTCCGTGCGCATTCTTGATCTCTCCGAGAAAACCCTGGCCGAGAAGACCGGCGCGACCGGCCTCCGTTTCGACATCAGCGCGGACGGCAAGAAGTTACTGCTCGGCGGCCGAGGAGGCGCATCCATCGCGACTGCAGGCGCAGGCGCAACACCCAAGCCAATCGTGAGCACCCCGATGCTTTCGGTTGTCGCTCCCGCGCATGAGTGGAAAGAGATCCTCACCGATGCATGGCGCATCATGCGAGACTATTTCTACGACCCTGGAATGCACAAAGTGGATTGGCTCGCGATTCGTGCAAAGTATGAAGCGATGCTCCCCTCCGTCGTCACGCGCGAAGACCTCAATTTCCTCATCGCGGAGATGATTTCGGAACTCAATGTCGGGCACGCGTACCTCCAAGGCACCGGTGATGTCGAAGAGGTGGACAATCGAGCAGTCGGACTTCTTGGCGTGGCGTTCGCGCGCGCAACCAACGAAGATGGCTCCACGGCGGCAGCATGGAAACTTGCGAAGTTCTTCCACGGCGGCGCATTCGATTCCGACGCACGCTCCCCGCTGCAAGAGCAGGGGCTCGGCGTAAGCGAGGGCGACTACCTACTCGCGGTGAATGGAGTGGCGATCGACCCCATGGTCGATCCTTGGGCGCCGTTTGTCGGACTTGCGGGAAAATCCGTGGTCCTGACAGTTTCCAAAAAACCAGTACTCGATGCCGACGCGAAGGACATCGTGGTGGCGACGATAGCGAGTGAAGAAAATCTCCACTATCGCGATTGGGTTGAATCCAAGCGACAAATGGTCGAGTCCCTTTCCGACGGCAAGGTGGGTTACATCTATGTCCCAAACACGGGAACGGATGGGCAAACCGAACTCGTCCGCCAGTTCTTTGGTCAACGCACGAAGCCGGCACTCTTGATCGATGATCGTTGGAACGGCGGCGGGCAGATTCCAACGCGCTTCATCGAACTGCTCAATCGACCAGTGACAAACTTCTGGGCTCGGCGTGATGCGCGTGATTATGCGTGGCCACCAGACGGACACCGAGGTCCGATGGCGATGCTCATCAACGGCCTCGCGGGCTCGGGCGGCGACATGTTCCCGTGGCTCTTCAAGGCGAACAAACTCGGGCCAGTGATTGGCACTCGAACCTGGGGTGGACTCGTTGGAATCTCTGGAAATCCAGGGCTCCTCGATGGGGGCACCATCAGCGTTCCGACCTTTGGCTTCTATGAAACGGATGGCACATGGGGCGTCGAGGGCCACGGGGTCGATCCCGACATCGAAGTGCTCGACGACCCTGCGCTCATGACGGACGGAAAGGATCCGCAACTTGCCAAGGCGGTTGAAGTCCTTCTCCAACAACTCGGCGAGCGCCCCTACACACCAACGCCCAAACCCGCCTACCCCGATCGCCGAGGCATGGGCATTCCGACGACAGATCGCTGAGTTTCGCGCCGGTTCAGGTTTCCAACCGCGCGCCATTCCTCGAGTGGCGCGCGGTTTTTCATAGTGCGGCCGAATCGCCGATAGTCCTGCAATGGCAAAGCATGTTGACTCAGGCAAAGGCATCCTCATCGCACTCGCACTCTTGAGTGCGTTTCTCTTTCTGCATGCGTTTGAGGTGATTCCCATTGAAAAGGTCGGGAACGATGTGGCGCGCTGGATCTCGCTGGTGACCTTCGCCATCTCCGCGAACGTCTTTGGAAAGGACGGACTCGCAATCTGGTGCGGTGGTTGCGCTGCACTCGCCGTCACGCTCAATCCCATCTATCCGCTGACCCTCGACCCCAACGCGTTTCTGGTTGCGAAGATCGTCGGAGGCACATTCGCTGGCGCTGCCGTCATCCGCAATTGGTAGCCGCCACGGCGTGCTCGCCTTGCCCACCGGGCGAATCTGTGGATACTTCGCATGTGTTGACTGCACCACCGCACATGCACCAAACCGCGCGATTGCCCATGCGCGTCGTTTTCGGTTGCGTCGTGGCGATCTCGCTTCTCGTCGCCGCGCCCATGACGAGCGCAACTCCTGCGGCAGGAACGCGCGCCACAAAGGTTGTCGAACGGTCAAATGGGATCACGCGCCCCCTTCCGGTATCGACCGCAGAGCACGCACGGCACTGGTCCTACCAACCCATCGCTCCTCGAGCGCGTCCGCGCGTCGCGAACTCCGCGTGGATCCGCAACGAAATCGATAACTTCATTCTCGCGCGCCTTGAACTCGAACGCCTGGAACCAGCAGTCGAGGCTCCTCGGCGACTGCTCTTGCGGCGCGCGTATCTCGACATCCTCGGCATCCCTCCCACCGTTGAGGAAGTGGAGGCATTCGAGCGCGATCGCGCGGAGAATGCCTATGAACAACGCATCGACGCCCTGCTCGCATCACCGAAGTATGGCGAACGATGGGGCCGCCACTGGCTCGATGTCGCTCGCTACGCGGACTCCAATGGCGTTGACGAAAACATCGCCTATGCCAATGCGCATCACTACCGCGACTATGTGATCGACGCAGTCAATCGCGACATGCCCTTCGACGAGTTCATCGTCGAGCAACTCGCCGGAGACCTCATCCCGGAGCAAGCGCAGCCGTCAAAGGACGATGACGCGCGGACGCGTGGCCGGCTCGCAGCGCTCTCCTTCCTCGCGCTCGGCCCCAAGATGCTCGCGGAGCCCGACCAGGAACAGGAGCGCGTCGATGTGGTTGATGAACAGATCGATGTGGTTTCGAAGGCATTCCTTGCCCAGACCATCTCCTGCGCGCGTTGCCACGATCACAAGTTCGATCCGATTTCGCAGTCCGACTACTTTGCATTGTCAGGCGTCTTCCGTAGTGTTTCGACCTTCGATAGCATCGCGACGGTTGGTCGGGTCGCCCAACGCCCGCTCGCGACGGCGGTCGAAGTGCAGCGCTCGAAGGATTGGCATGACCGCGCGCAACTGTTGGACAAGGCGCGGAACGAAGCACACGCAAACTTACGGCGTCGCGAGCACGACGCGCACGCGCAACGCCTCCTCTACGCAATCGATCGCCGCGACGGAAACCCGTGGCTGTCGCTCGCGCTTTCGGCCGAGCGCGGGGCGAACAACGCGCTCCCAGAGCGCGACAGTTTCTTGGCTGCTCGCGCGAGTCGCGACGAGCACGAGCGAGCGAAGCCTGCCCCTCTTCCGCACGGGCTTGTGGTGAAGGAGTCCAAGGTCGATGAAACGCCGCTTCACGACCGCGGCGATCACACGACTCCCAAGGGTCCGACCATTCCGAGAGGCGTTCCCGCGATTTTCGATCGTACGCTTGCCGGACCGAGTTTCCCGAGCGATGCGAGCGGTCGCCTGGAACTCGCGCACTGGATCGCGCACGAGGAGAATCCACTGACCGCGCGTGTCATTGCGAACCGGCTTTGGGGGTGGCACTTCGGCGTCGGCATCGTCGATACGCCGAGCAACTTTGGAATTCTTGGCGGGAAGCCCTCGCATCCTGAACTTCTCGATTTTCTTGCGCTGCGTTTTATGCAGGGTGGCTGGAGCATGAAGGCGATGCATCGACTCCTCATGACGAGCGCAACCTATCGGCAGGCAAGCGCGTCGGAGCAAGGACTCCCCGTCACGGACCCCGACAATCGACTGCTCTCTCGTTTTTCTCGTCGACGGGTTGAGGCAGAAGTCCTCCGCGACTCGGTGCTGTGGGTATCGGGAGCCCTCGACACGACAATGGGCGGCACGCTCTTGAGCTCGTCGGATCATGACTATGTCACGAACGACCAATCGGGAAATGCTGCGAACTATGACGCGCCTCGGCGAACGGTCTATCTGCCGGTCATTCGCAACGCGATGTTCGGACTTTTTACGGCGTTTGATTATCCCGACGCGAGTACGCCGATTGAGTGTCGCTCCCGAACAACGGTCGCGCCGCAGGCGTTGTTCTTCATGAACGCACCATTTGTGGAAGACGCGGCGAAGCGCATCGCGTCACTGGCCCTCGAAGGGGGCGCGCCGACCCACGCGCAAATCCAACAGGCCTTTCGCATCACGCTCGCGCGGGAACCAACAACGGAGGAGCGGACGAGGTCCGATGTGTTTCTCGCCGCTCTCGCGCATGCAGGACTCGCGCCTGATGCGGCGCTGACACGTCTCTGCCATACCCTGCTTTCGACCAACGAGTTCGTCACGATGGAATAGGCGTGTCTCGCCGCTCACCATGCTCTGCGATCACCGACACAATCCGATCTCGCGACGCGATGCGTTGACGAGTCTCTGCGCTGGGTTCGGATCGCTCGCACTCGTTGGGTTGCTCGCGCAGGAAGCGTCGGCGGGCGACGGCATCCTTGCCAGTCCGCACTTCGTGCCGCGAGCGAAGCGCGTCATCTTTCTCTTCATGCACGGGGGGCCTTCGCAAGTCGATACGTTTGACTACAAGCCGCTCTTGCAACGCGATCACGGCAAGCCCCTGCCTTTCGCGAAGCCCCGCGTGCAGTTTGCGCAAACCGAAAACCTTCTCGCGAGTCCTTGGAAGTTTCGCCAGTACGGACAATCCGGGGCATGGGTCAGCGATCTCTTTCCCAATGTCGCCAAGCTCGTCGACGATCTTTGCTTCATCAAGAGCTTGCATGGCTCCAATCCTGCGCACGGCGGCGCCCTCTTGAAAATCCACACGGGCAGTGACACCTTCATCCGACCATCCATGGGGGCATGGATCTCCTATGGGCTCGGCACGGAGAACGCGAATCTCCCCGCCTTCATCACGATTTGCCCTACGCTCGGGCATGGCGGCGTGAACAACTTCTCCAGTTCCTTTCTTCCGGCGCGCACGCATGGCACGCCGATCGGTCACGCGGGCGTGCCCGCGTCCAACGCGCAATTCGAGCACATGCTTGCGGGGCTTCCACCAGATATTCAGCGCAAAGAACTCGACTTCCTCCAGGCACTCAACGCGGAGCACCTCGCGCGATCAGGCAGCGACAGCGCGCTCGAAGGTCGCATCGAGAGTTTCGAACTTGCGTATCGCATGCAGGCGGCCGCGCCACCGGTCATGGATCTCGTCGGCGAAAGTGATGCGACCAAGAAGTTGTACGGCATGGATGATCCAAAGACAGAAAACTTCGGTCGGCAGTGCCTGCTCGCGCGCCGATTCGCGCAGGCGGGCGTTCGGTTCATCCAGTGCACGCACAGTTACAAGTGGGATCAACACGGAGACCTTCGCAACGGTCATGCGACCAATGCCGCTGAAGTCGATCGCCCCATCGCAGGATTGATCGAGGACTTGAGATGCCACGGAATGCTTGAGGACACCCTCGTGCTGTGGGGCGGCGAGTTTGGTCGAACGCCAACCGCACAAGGGGGTGATGGGCGCGACCACAATCCTCACGGCTTCACGATGTTCATGGCGGGCGGGGGTGTGAAGCGCGGATTCTCCTACGGCGAAACCGATGACTACGGGTACTACGCCGCGGTCGACAAGTGCGATGTGCACGATCTCCACGCCACGATCTTGGCGCTCATGGGTATCGACCATGAACGCCTTACCTATCGACACGCTGGGCGCGATCACCGACTCACCGATGTCCATGGAAGGGTTGTCTCGGAGATTTTTGCATAACGACGCGAGATAACCATCGCCTCCGGAAATCCCTCTTCCGAACTGTTTCTAAAGCCGCTTGCCGAAATTGTCGAACCTGCTATTCTTCCCGACCCGCAGTGCGACGCACTGCCTGAGTTGCGGGCGTAGCTCAGTGGTAGAGTGTCACCTTGCCAAGGTGAATGTCGAGGGTTCGAATCCCTTCGCCCGCTTCGAAGCACCGCAGCAGGAGGTTCAACCCCTTCCGCTGCGGTCTTGTTTTTGGAGGTATCGACGGGGCGGATAGCATCCTCGCGACGGAGAGTTCCTTTTCCAAGAGATTTCGCGCCATGCGGACATCAACCATCGCCATCACTGCCGTTGCACTTGTTTCGATCGCTGCCTCCATCGCGTCTGCCCCGCCATCGTTGAAGTTCGTATCGATGGGATTCTCCATCGCCCCGCTCACCGCCGGCCTGAGCGCAACCGACTACATGCCCCTCTCGATGAGCCTCCCCGCGGCGGAAGATGGATTCACGCCCAATGTCAGCGTGGTGATTCAACCACTGACGGAGTCGATGGAGGAGTACAGAGCGAACTCGCTTCGCCGACTGAAGGATGCGGGTTGGACTGTTCTTGGCGAAGGCTTCACGACCAACACGGAAGGTGGCACTGACGACGCGAAGGCGCTGGTCATGGAGTACGAAGGCGATGCAGGCGACGGCATGGTGCACTACTACGCCAAGGCGCGAACGCGCCGAGGGAACATTGTTCTCGCGACGGCGAGCGCGTCAGCGCTTGGTTGGAAGGAACACGCGACTGCGCTAAAGACCTGCGTCGACAGCCTCAGCGTGGATGGCGCGAGAAAACCCGCGGAGAATGCGCCTCCCGCCAAACCACTCACACCGTGAGTGATGCTTCTCCCATCACCCTTGGTTGCGCTGGATTGCGATCTGCGTTGACCATCGAGCCGAGTTTCGGCTGCGTGGCGACGAGTTGGACCATCAACGGCGAGGAACTCCTTGCGTTGCCTTCACCGAGGGAGGAGTTCTTGCGCTCCACGCGGACTGGCGGAATCCCTCTGCTCTATCCGTACGCCAATCGCCTGCGACACGATCGGTTCCACTGCGCTGGCCGCGAAGTTGATCTCTCGCGCGAACTCTCGCTCAAACGGGATGCGTCTGGACTTCCGATGCACGGACTCTTGTTGCGATGGCCGCACTGGGTGATCTCGCGTCAAAGCGAAAGCGTTCTTGAGGCGAGGCTTGATTGGGGCGCGCACGCATGGCTCATGGACGCCTATCCCTTTGCCCACACGCTCGCGCTCCGCTGGGAGTTGGGGGAGTTTGAAGGGCGCGCTGCAATCACGATCAGCACCGCGATTCATGCCGATCAAGGAATGGCGGTTCCGGTCGCGTTCGGGTGGCATCCGTATTTTCTCGTCCAATCCGCGTCGCACGCGCACGCAGACTTGCCGATCGCGCGCGAGGTCAGCCTTCTCGCCTCTGGCCTCCCTGCACTGCCACTCATTCTGGGCGAAGCGAAGGCGCACATGGCGGTCCCTGTTGGCAACGCCATCGACGCACTCTTTGAACTTCCAACGACCCAAGTCCGCGCGATGGTCAGCCAACCCCATCGCGACCTCGCCATCGACTTTGTCGACGGCTACCGCGCAATGCAAGTCTTCTCCCCTCTAGGCGCCAACTACATCGCCGTCGAACCAATGACCGCGCCGACCTCCGCGCTCACGGATGGAACCGCCGACACGGTCGGCGAAGGACGAATCGCGACCTATGTCTTCCGCGTGCATGCCCCCTGCCCAAGGTAACGCGGTTTTGTTGCCCCAATTCTGAAAAAACACTTGCTTCGGACGCGATGCGGTACAAACTCCGCTCGGAGGTTGACCAAGGGGTCCGACATCGTTTGCGGCTGCCAAGCAGGCAGCACCTGGCTACCCGGCTAGGAAAGGGCGTAGGCGATGTGGATCGCTGCCGAAAGGCGGCACTTGGCGGCACAGCGTAAGGGAGGGTTCGCCCGTGTTTACTCGTGTTTTCAGCCTAGCGCTGAATCGAAACGACCCGCCGGGTTGTGGTGTTCGTGCTTCGACCGCAAAGGAAGAGAGCACTGCGCTCTCAGATGCCGCGCGAATTGTCGTTCAGGCGCTCCTTGGTCACTGAGCGCGGCTCCGTGACGATCGTCTGACTCGAAATGTCTCCGACAACCGTGCGCCTCCGCACGGTCGTCGCGTTTTACCCCTTGCGCTTGTCCCCCGTCCCCGGACATCCGACAAACATGCCGCAGTCGAGCCACACTCGTCACCTGACTTCATGGGACTCCTAACCGCGCTCATTTCTACTCCTCTCGCCCTGCGCGTAGGGACTGCCATGATCGGCATCATGCTCGGCAGCGCCGCAGCGGGCGCTTGCGATGGCGACCTCAACGGCGACAACGCCGTAAACGCCGAAGACATCGCACAACTCCTGTCCTCTTGGGGCGGGGCGAGCGGCGATATCGATGGAAACGGCGCAACCGACGCTGCGGATCTCGCGCTGCTGCTTGGCAACTGGGGGACTTGTCCTGCGCCAATTGAGTGGACGCTCCTCACGCGCCTCGACACAAACACGACGACCGCGATCGACGCAAATGGAGCAACGGTCCGAACCTGGACCGGCGCAACCAATGGCGCAAGCGTCGGCTACCTCTTCCCGGATGGATCGATGGTTCGGCCTTGCAACTATGCACAAGGAAGCTTCACCGGTGCAGGGCGTGGTGGCCGATTGCAAATCTTTTCCCCCGCCGGCGTGTTGACCTCCGATCTGATCATCGCATCCGCGCTGTTCCAACAGCATCATGATGTCTGCCCACTGCCGAATGGAAACATTCTCTGCATCGTGTGGGATCTGCGCACGCAAGCGGAAGCGATCGCGGCCGGACGCAGCACGATCACTGCCAATATGTACTCCGAACGAATCATCGAAGTGCGTCCAACAGGCATGAGCACCTATGAAATCGTCTGGAGTTGGAGTTTGTGGAACCATCTCATTCAAGATGCCAACCCGGCGGCGGCAAACTTCGGCGTGGTCTCGCAAGCACCGCAACTCGTTGACATCAACTTCGGCGCGATCGTCAGTAGTGATTGGGTCCATCTCAACGCCATTGACTACAACCCCGCACGCGACGAGATCGTTGTGAGTTCGCGATCCTTCAACGAGCTCTGGGTCATCGATCATTCCACAACCACGCAGGAAGCCGCATCACACACCGGAGGCGCGCGTGGGAAGGGCGGCGATCTGCTCTATCGATGGGGAAACCCCCAAGTTTCTCGCCGCGGCACTGCAGCCGATCAGTACTTTCGCGTCGTGCATGGCGCAACATGGATTGATGAAGGAATGCCGGGCGCAGGGAACTTGCTCGCCTTCAACAACGGCGATCGCATCGGCACTACCAACGATTGGTCGCAACTCGTGGAAATCGTCCCGCCACGCGACAAGAGTGGTGGATACATCGTGCCCGCATCGAGCGCATTTGGACCCGCCACTCCGATCTGGAGCGTGGGACAAGTCGGTGGGTTTTACGGCGGACCCACACAGTGCGGCGCGTTCCGCCAAAGCAACGGTTCGACACTCGTGACGCTCACAAACACTGGAACGGCATTCGAAGTGGACGCGAGCGGTGCCACCACCGCCACACGACAACTCACCGGACAAATCGCGCGAGCCGTTCGCTATCGCCTCGTCGACGGCGTCTGGATCGGTCACTGACGCGCGAGCAGGTCTCCGCAGACGAGAACGATGTAGAGTGCGTCCGTGGACGACGCTCTCGAATCGCGCAAAGCCTTGCTTCATGAACTCGCCGATGGCGCGCGGAAGATTGCGCTGCACTTCTATGGACGCCAAGACCTCGGCGTGGAGTTGAAATCTGACGCATCTCCAGTCACACAGGCCGATCGCGGCATCGAAGAGTATCTCCGCACCACCATTCAATCTCGTTTCCCACACGACGGGGTTCTCGGTGAAGAGCTTGGCGAGAGCTGTGGCGAGAGCGCCTTCCGCTGGATTCTCGACCCGATCGATGGCACGGTGAGCTTTGCCAATCGCGTTCCGCTCTTCGGAATCCTGATCGCCCTTGCGCACCGAAACGCCAACGGCCAGGACGAAACCGTTCTCGCGGGGGTCGCAGATTTTCCCGCCCTTGGCGAGCGCGTGATCGCGCAGCGCGGGTCCGGTGCGCAATGGATTCGCGATGGGAGTGCGACGCAAGTGGCAAAGGTGCGACAGTGTGATCGAATTGCGGATGCGCTCATTTGCACGAGCGGAAGCGAGTATTACATCAAGGCCGATCGCGTCGATGCGTTCGTACGACTTGCAAACTGTTGCGGACGCATCCGAGGGTGGAGCGATTGCTATGGCCTCCTCCTCGTCGCAACCGGGCGGGCGGATGCGATGGTGGATCCAATCATGCACCCTTGGGACATTGGCCCGTTCGCGGTGATCATGCCTGAAGCGGGCGGCGTCATCACAGACTGGTCTGGAGCAAGGAGGCTCGACGGCGGAAACGCAATCGCCGCCTCTCCTCGGCTCGCCGTCCAACTTCGATTGGCACTCCAGCGCTGATCCATGTGCGACCTCGCATCGAGGACTTCCGCAGATAGTTGCACCTTCGCATGCCTCGCGTGCGATTCTGTACTACTTTAGAGGGGATGACGCCGCGCGACCCAAGTCGACGAAATGCGATCAAGAGTAGATTGGGCGCGCTCATCGCTATGGGTGCGTTCAATGGGAAAGTAAATGCAAGCGCATTTCTCGCCCGCGAGCATCCGTCCATGATTCCTCCGTCCCCGCCCCGATTCAGGATCGATCCAGTTCTTCGTCTGCACTCGCTTGGAACGAGCGAAGTCATCGGCGGACTTCCATTCGCACCAACATGGTTAGGGGATGCATTTGGCTCGGGAACGCTGCCGTTCCATTCTTGCGAGCACTGCGCTGAGTACCCCGCGGTCGAAGAGCGCATCGATGTCGCCATCATTGGCGGCGGACTCTCCGGCCTCGCACTCGCGCATCAACTCCGACATCGCAACACCGTGCTCTTTGAGTTGCGTCCACGCCTTGGCGGCAACGCGATGGGCGAGTCTTTCCGTGCGCAATCCTGGAGCCACGCGAGTGCGTACTTCATGCAGGATGATCCAGGCACGCCCCTGCAAGACCTCTACGAGGAACTCCGCCTTCCCGCGCTCTGGCGGCAAGACAATGGTGAATTCGCCTTTGAGTACGACGGCGCGGTGACCGAATCGTTGCTCGGGCGCGATGCAAGCCCGAAGGATCGTGCGGCGCTCGCGGCGTATCAAGCTGCGGTCAAGGAGTTCGCGTTCGGCGAGTATCCCGAGATTCCATTCGATGGCAGACCATCCACGCAGATACTCGAACTCGATAGCCGCACCTTCCGCGAAGATCTTCTGCTGCGTTGCGGTGAACTCCCGCCTCGCCTGCAGTACCTCTTGCAGGCGTATTGCGCTTCGAGTCTCGGTGTCGGCACAGACGAACTCAGCGCAGCTGCTGGTTGGAATTTCGTTGCTGCTGAAGAGTTCGGCCGCAATGTCCTTCCGGCTGGAAATGCAGGCCTCGCGCGGGCGCTGTGGCAGCACGCGCGGACGAATGGAAACGGCGGGCAAGGCGCTCATTTTCGCGCCCAAGCGACGGTCGGTGCCGTGGAACTCACGCCGGGCGGAGCATTGGTCTACTGGCGCGATGGGGAAGGAAAACGCAAGACGACCTTCGCTCGGCAGGTTGCCTTCGCCAACGCGAAGCACATCGTTCGACACATGCTGCCATGGTTGGAAGAGGCCGACCCCGCGAAGCGCGAAGCGATGCAACTCGTCCCGACCGTGCCGTATCTGGTCGCCAATGTGGTGCTCGATGCGCCACTCGGACATGATTTCTACGACCTCTACCTCAACGGGAGCACGGTGTTCCCCACCGACGCAAACGAGTTCGAGACCGCGCGCATCATCACGGATGCAGTCAATGGCGGATTCGCGCTTCACCCAAACAACAAGGGCGTCCTCACGGTCTACTGGCCGTTGCCTTGGCACACTGCGCGGTTCACGATCGTGCAGGAATCCGACTGGCGTGCATCGGCAATTCGCGCCGCGCCACAGTTGCAAGCGATGCTCGCGCTGCTTCAGGTTGATCCAGCGTCGGTGGCACAAGTACGACTTGCGCGTTGGGGGCACGCCATGCCGTTTGCGCAGCCAGGTACCTATTCGAGCGGACTCCCAGACGAGCTCCGCCGCCCGCTTGGCGACCGACTGTGGTTCGTGAACCAAGACAATTGGTTGCTCCCCGCAGTGGAAACTGCGCTGACGGAGGCGTTGTGGGCCGCGCCACAAATCGATGCCGCACTCTCCTGAACTCGCTGCAGTGCGCGACGAGAACTGCAGTGAGCGGCGCGCAAACTCCGTCGAGAATTCGGGCAGAAGATTGGGAGAGTTTTTCGATTCAGGGTCAGTCGCGTGGTCCAATGTCACGCATGGAAAAGATTCGATCGTTGATTCCCGCCCCCCGGACGAGCGCTGCGGGAGTAGTGCTGCTCGTCTGTATTCAAGTGCTTGCGCACGACGGCATTGATTCGCACGCGCATCGGAGGAGGCCGCCCGCACTCGCACGAGAGTCAGTCGAGCGGAAGGTGCCGCCGGCTCATTCGGTGACGCGTCCATTCGATGCACCGCTGCTGCAACGAGCACTCACCCAGAATGAAGCGGCATTCACGGTCGCTGGCCTGCCGGACACGCAGAACTACAGCGAGTTCATTCCCGCGACATTTCTCGCGCAAACCAGTTGGATTGCGACGAATCGCGACCAACTCAACATCCGATTCGTCTCGCACTTCGGCGATGTGGTCAACCATGCGCTGCAAGAATGGGAATGGGCGAATGCCGACGCGGCGATGACCGTGCTCGATGCGGCGGGCGTGATCTATGGCGTGTGCCCTGGAAACCACGACATCACACCCGATGGCGTGCCAGGCAGCACCTATGTCCCACAGCAGTTCCTCGCGCACTTCGGACCGCAGCGATCGAGTCATCAGCCTTGGTTTGGTGGCGCGTCGCCTTCAGGCATGAGTTCGTTCCAGTACTTCAATGCGGGCGGAATCCCGTTCCTTGCGTTGCACCTCGACTGTGATACCCCGATCGTGGAACTCGCGTGGGCGCAAGGAATCCTCGACACGCACAAGGGTCGACCAGCGATCGTCACCACGCACAAGTACCTTCAAGATGCGGAGGACTATTCGTCGGGCGTTCCGATCGTCCCGAGTGGTCGCTATCCCTCAAGTTGGTACACCATCGAGTCCTTCTACAACCCCAGTGGCATTCAGTCCGAGGACTTCTACGCGTGGTTTCTGCGCAAGAACACCAACATCTTCCTCGTGCAGTGCGGACACTTTCACGCGGAGTATCGCCAGACAAGCCCCAACATCGAAGGGCGGTTGATCCACGAGGTGCTCGCTGATTTTCAAGACGATCCCAATGGCGGAAATGGCTGGATGCGCATCTTGGCGTTCGATACCGAGCGGAACACGATTGACTTCGATACCTACTCACCCACGCTCAACGCAACTCGCACAACCGACGAGAGTGATTTCACCCTCTCGGTTCCCTTCGACGAGTACCGGCTTCCCCCAAGCGAGCAGTTCCGCGCGTTCCAACAGGGTGTTGGGAGTTACAGCGGCGCGCGCGACACCTGGGTGAGCGAAGCATCACCGGATGCGAGTTTCGGGCAGGCGAACACGCGTGTGTCGGATGACGATGTCTCCAACGCGTTCTTCAGCGACGCGCAAGGCCAAGCGCTCCTGCGATTCGAAAACATCTTCGGCGCGCAAAGCATCCCATTGGATGCGACGATTCTCTCGGCCACGCTCGTTCTCGATCTCCCTGACGACATCGATAGCGCACTCTATAGCCCTGACTTCTTCGTCTATCTCGTGGAGCGCGCGTGGGAGGAGAGTTCCACATGGAACTCCCTCATCGGCGGCCTCACGGTTGGTAGCGACCTGAGCGTACTCCTCGCGACATTTCCTGGCGACAATGTCCCAGACACCGACACGATGCGGCGCATCGATGTGACGGCGGCCGTCTCGCTCTGGCAGCAGGGACATCCCAATTTCGGCGTGGCCATTGTCCCTGAAGTGATCACCGGCAACGACGATGGAATCGAAATCCGCACGCGAGAGAACGCGAACATCATTCTTCGGCCACGCCTTGAGGTGGTTTTCACGCAGTTACCTGCGCCGCCTTGCGCAGATTTCAACAATGACCGAGTCGTGAACGCCGCGGACCTCGCTGCGCTGCTCGCCGCGTGGCAGACACAGCATCCGTTTGCCGATCTTGATTGCGATGGCGTCGTCGGTGCGACGGATCTCACAAGACTTCTCGCGGATTGGACATGAAGCCATCCGGAGGGTCAACGGAGATCAGGCGCCTCCGCTTCGGCCTTGGGCATGGTGCCCGCCAACGAGAGCGTGCGAGTTTGACTGCGTTGTTACGGAGCGTCACGCTCGATGCGCAATTGAACGGGTGTTGTGGTTGAAATCGCTCTTGTCCGCCCGCGCATGGCTCTTCTTACGCGAAATCAAGCGAGTCCCATTGAGCATCGAACGCAAAGGCATAGTTCTTCCATCGGCCGATGCTCGCGTTGTTGATCTTTCGGCGCACCTGCTCGTGGCTCAGCGTCAAGACTGTTCGTTCGTTCGCTTCCGGACTCATTACGCGCTGATCAAATCCTACGCCAAGGTGCTCAAGCACGCGCCGGATTTCAACTTCCGGACTCGCGACGAGCGCTTCGTACCGAACGCGCACCGCACGCAGGGCCAACGCCTCGAAGGATGGTGCCACGAGTTTTCGCTCCGCGACAATCACGCGGCGAATCATGTCGAGGTTTGCGGTGAACCCGAAGGAGTTCGGATGAAAATTCGACAGGAACATGCTGATCGCACAATCACGCGCCTCCCGCTCGATGTGCACGAGAGAGATCCCAGGGAGCACCGCAGCCACCGCCGGAAGCAATCGCCACGCACGCAGCGTCTTATCAAAGGTGTGCGACGCACCCGCGCGCCTCCTCGCATGGGCTCCCGCGAGATACTCGGATTGCAGATGCGATGCGTCTCTCGCCGACAAATCGCGCAGGCGATCCGGCCAGACGCCCTTCGAAACAAGTGCCTCACCCAAGTTGGAAACGCCTTCAAACTCGCCGATTCCCGAGATGGAGGGATGACGGTCGAGCATCTGTTCGACAAGCGTCGTTCCACTGCGAGGAAGCCCGACGATCATCGCCGTTTGGTTGCAATCAGGTGGCAAGGCGCGACGCGTGTACGGACCTGCGCCCACTCGAACGGCGCGCGAAAGCAGCCGCAGTTGCTCATGCGCGTCGGCCTCCACCCCGAGAATGTCAAACGGTGGCGTCGTCTGCTGGTGAATCGAATCCGCAAGTTCAAACGCTTCTCGATATCGCGCGTCCGCGTCGAGCATCCGCACCGCCTCAAATCCGGCGATGCGCTTGAACGACACATGCTTGCTGTGAGCCACGCACGAGATTAGTTTCTCAATCGCTTGGGGTCGATCACTCCGAGCGAGTTGCCTCGCTTCAAGCAGCGCTCCCCGCTCATCTGTCTTCCAGTCAGTGCGTGAAGCGAGGAGCGCATCCGCTTCACTTCGGCGACCGCTCCGAGAGAGGACTTCCGCGAGCATGATGGTTATCTCAACGGCGTTCGATGGGTTCTGCGCAAGAAGGGCGCGCAGCCTCTCGACGGCGAGGGTCGTTCGCCCGAGTCGATGGTCGACGACCGCGCGCACCAATCCGAGAAATGGGTGCGCCCGCTCGAGAGCGAGCCCGCGTTCGGCGATCTCGGCCGCCTCGTCGAGATTGCCACGACTGAGTGCTGCGTTTGCTTGCGTAAAAAGCTGGTTGACCTTGCTTTCCAAAGGCGGCATCGACCTGACAGCCTACAAGCGGAACTCGCGCCTGGCGGCCAGCCCCGAGCGCACGCGAGCACCGAGGTTGGAAGTCTCGCTCGGGGCGAACACATCGTGCCGGAGATTTTCCGAAGCCACCCGACGCTCGGCGAGTGCAGGTCTCTGATGAACGAGCGCGCTCCCTTCGCGCATTGCGTGTCGGCGATTGCGTTCGGTGAGCTCAAAGTGCGTGGGCGGTCGGTCATCCGCTCGGGGGTTTGATACCGCGTCCCAATTCCAAGTTTGTAGCCCTTCCCAAGGGGAGACGAGCGGTCCCGCAAAGACTCCCGAGTCCAGAAACAAGTGGTCGGTGAAGGCCCCGCTTTCTATAGGTGCTGGGTATTGACCCGTCACGGGGCATCGAGGCGCAACTGGACCCAGTCCCACGGCTCAAACTCCAATCCAGGCCCCTCTGACTAGGCAGCGCGTGCCAGTTCAGAGGTTCCCCGACCGATATCTAGCGGCGCGCCTTCCCCGCTCGCATTGCGGAAACGGTCGAGCACAGCCGTCCTTCCAATTGTGCCGCACAATCCAATCCTCACCGCCAGCGTTGCATCGCAATGCGTTGGCGCTGCTCTAGTTATGCGCGTCCCAATACCGACCCTGTAAATTCTCATAAAATCCGGGTGTTTCGTTTGCACCCTGGCTTCGTTGGGTCACTCTCCCCGTTGAGAGTTACCGCTGGATTCGCGCACGATTGAGAGCGTGCTCGTTTCACGGTTGCACTGGTTTGTTTGACCGTCTGAAATCACACCCTTTTTTCTTTGGAGAGACTCATGAAGACCATGCTTGCAGTCGGCACGCTCGCTGCCGCCGTTGCATCCGCCGCCTCGGCCGATGTGACCTACACCTTGACGAGCCAAACGTTCGCAGGATTTAACTTTGTGGAAGCCGCGACCGCGGGCAGCCTCTCGGGCACCCTCACCGGCGCTTCCATCAACGTCGTCCTCAACGCCTCGGTTTCCTGGACCTACGCCGACGATCTGGCCGTGTATGTTGCTGGTACGCCTCTCGCAGCGGGCGGCATGCTCCAGTGCGGCGGGTACTCGAACCTCCAAGCCGGTCAGCGGTACTTCTGGCCAAACGGCGGAAGCTCTGCGGTTGGTACGACCTCGATCGGCACCGTGAATTTCACGACCGGCATTGACATGGCTGCAAATCCAACCATGTCGGTCTGGATCGGAAACGGTTACGGTGCTGCTGGCACCTCCGGCACATGGAGTGGCACGATCACGCTTCACGGCGTGAACGAGGTTCCAGCTCCAGGCGCGATCGCCCTTCTCGGTCTCGCCGGCCTCGCTGGCCGTCGTCGCCGCTAATCGCGAATCGGTTGACCTCGCACGGTTTCTCGGAACTGGAGAGAGTCAAGCCAAGTTGACACATGACTCGGGGCGGTTCGCAAGAACCGCCCCGTGTTCGTTTTTGCGTGCATCGCTTGTAAGTGTCACTGCCCCTAGGCGAACTGCCTGAACCGCTTTCGAGGATCCTCGTTCGCGATTTCCTTCGCGCACGATGTCAGCGACCCGTCGCGCCCTCAATGGCAGCCGCCCAAAGCTCGAAGGTTTTTTCAACCGCTCCCCACGTACTGAACTGTTCCAAGCCGGCCCGACTCGTCGCGTCTGTGTCGCGGAAGCGAAGCATCAGCGCACCATCACCGCCGTTTGAAATCGTCGCCTCCACTGCCGCGTAACCCCGCCCCGATCCCATCACGCGGCTAGCCGGCACGAGATTTCGGAACGGCTTGTTCGGAACCGCCCGCACGATTTTCGCGCGCACGACGAGCACCTGCGGCCCTGCGGCAGACGCCCGCGCGTACCTTTTGAAGAACGCGGACTCAAGGTCCTTCTGCAGTTTCGCGCGCAAGTCGTCGAGTTGCGCCGACTCAACATCATCACCTTGCGTTGCATCAGGCGCGATGGTTGGAAACTCAACAAGTACGGAACTGAAGGTCGAGAAATCCGCGCCAATCGCGCGAGTGATGTCAGGCTCCGGATCAACCAATGAGTCCTTCACGCTCGGACTCATGGGATCTCTATTGAGCGGCCCCTGCCCCCCACATCCAGCGCAGGCGAAAAGACCGACGAAAACAAATGAGTGCTTGACGATTGAGTTGGAAACGCGCATCGATCCATCATAACTCACGCGACTGCTCACCTTCACGGTTCTGTGCGCAGCGCAACCTCGGTCCGTGTGCATGCTTCTTCCGAGTCATCCACGCGCCTTCCCGAGCACCGCCACGGATGCGCAACGCTTCTCCCCGCGAGATTCGATTCACTTTGCGGTCGTTGAGGACTCATCCTCGTTCGGATCGTCGGCGGTCTTCCCCCGGACAGTATTGCGCGCCTTACTCGGCTCTGGGCCAGGAACCGCATCCTTCCAGCGAGCAAGTTTCTGCGCCCACTGCGGTCGCAGTTTCCCCGTCGCATCGAGTGAGATCGCACGCTCCAGATTCGAAAGCGCTTGTGCGCGATCGCCCATCGACCAAAATGCAAGCGCGAGCGTCTCGGCGGCGCGCGCATCGTTTCCGCCTGAGAGGGCATCGGCTCGCTGCGCAAGTTCAAACGCCCACGGGACATCTCGATGCTGGACATACGCCGCACTTAAGACTGTCTTTGCGATAGACCGGAGCACGGTCGCGTCTGCTTGGTACTGACTCGCAAGCGTGCGTCCATACGCGTACCCCTCCGCTTCTTCGCCCATCGATCCGACAAGTGCCCCAAACCGAATCAACTCGAAGACTGACTTTCGTTCCGAAAATCCGGCGATAATCGCATCGACAAGGATGCGCAGTTGGCTCCAGTCTCCACTCTTTTCACATGCCGCATAGGCCTGGTTGATTTCATCCCGCGCGCGCTTCTCTTGCGAGTTGAGGATGAACTCCGCGCGAATCAACTCCGGCTTCCAGGTCCCCTCCAGCACCGCACCCAGCGGCTTGTCCAGCTCGTCGGGATGTCCATACCACTGCACCACTCCGTCTTGCACAACGAAGACTCTCGGCGTGGTGTGTTGCAGCGTGGCGAGTTGAAACTGCGAGAGCGTCGACTTGTCTGGGTCTGCGGCGATTGGGTAGGTGAGTACCTCCCGTCGATTTTCTTCTCCGAGCCACGCGGTGACGAGTCCCGGCTCCTCTTCAGTCACTGCAAAGAGCACAACGCCGCGATCGGCGAATGCGCGCGCATACTCAGCGACGAGCGGGGCTGATTCCTCGCAATGCCCGCAGGTCGTGAGGAAAAACTCGATGAGGTACACCTTGCCCGGCTCCCAGCCAACGACCGGGCCACCCTGCACCCAGGATGCGATCTGCGGAAATGCGACCTTGGCCGCTGGGAAGAGGCGGGGGCGGGCACGGCGCCAGGTTGGCGGCGTCGCTGGCGGAGGTGGCGTTGGGGGTGCCGCGATGGGCTGAGGCGCGGGAGGGGGCGCGGACTGCCCGAGGTCGGCTGCCTCGAATGCGGCTCCCCGCCCGACAATGATTATGAAAACAGCGCCCCAAACGATTCGAATCCGCATACCAACACTCCTAGCAACATCTAAGGCTTTCCACTCTTCTCGCCGCAGGACCGAGCGGTTCTTCCGAAGAAACCGATATCAGAAACTACTACAACCAACACCGCTCCGCAACCCTGCCCTACCCCTGATCGCCTCAAACCAGGAACTAACGCGCTACTCGGTGCGAACCTACCCTTGACTGCACCCGCTTCTTGAGCGATTGTTCCTTGTATGGACGCACAACGACTCACAATTTCCGCCGCTCCGGCTGGGCTCGTGCAAGCGCGTCGACGCGCCTTCACGCTCGTTGAATTGCTCGTCGTAGTCGCGGTCGTTGGGTTCCTCCTCTCCCTGATTCTAGTCGGCGCCGGAAAGTTGAAGCAGCAAGTTCGAATGACTGAGTCGATGCAGCATCAGCGAACCATTACGACAGGCTTTCTCTCCTACTTCGTTGAGAATAGTGGCAAGTTTGCGGGGGTTGACACTGGCGCGCACCCTACCTACGACTGGGTTGTGAGTTCTGTCGCTGGCAACACGACCGAAGAAGGCTTCGAAACGGAGTCAGCCATGACGAATGGCGCGCTGTGGAGTTACATCGGAGACCTCACCGTCTACAAGAGTCCGTTCGATCCGCATTCGGCAACCGATCGATTGCGGAGTTACTCACTGAATGGATTCCTCGCCTCGACCGAAACCGCAGTCTTCTGGGGCGGCCCTCCAAGCGCGCAGATCGACCGCATGTCGAAAGTCGTGCATCCAGCCGAAACACTCTGCTGCGTCAGCGAATTCGATCATCGCAAATACAACCACGATGGCTGGATGATCATGGGCAACTTCAGCTTTGTCTGGCGCGACAAGTTGCACAACTGGAATCCAGGGTATTGGGAGTTCTCGTACATGGACGGGCATACCGAGCCGTTCCATCACGCGTCTAATCAGGCGGACGTCGACCACTTCATGAATCTCGAACAAGAGAGTTTCTTTTTCGAAACTCCTGATTACAAGTGGCTCGTCCTCCACCTCTATCCAGGGCAAGATTGGTGATCCGCCGAGATTTGCATACTCTGTCTCTGATTGGAGCCATTGCAGCGAGTGCGGCGTCAGGGCTTCTCGTCGTTGGCTGCGAGCACACGAATGCTGCGGGTGATGCGACGCCTCCGGCAAGTGCGGCGCGTACGGTTGAGAGCGGAAATCAGAGCCGAGCGCTCACCCCCCAAGAACTCGAATCCTTGAAAGTTCGCCCCGCGACGAAGATTTCGGTCGACGACATGGGATCCACCGGCCTTGCCGCCCCTGTGAGCGAAGCACAAGTTCGGGTTCGAGCACAGCAAATCGTCTCCGAGACGCGATTCGAGAGTTTCCGTAACCTCGCGAAGCCATACCTCGCGACGGTGCGGAGCATGCTGCCACTCGATCATAAGTTCGGGTCGAACGAGATCACCGCCGAGGAGTCCGCTCGTTACTGGAAGCTTGACGGCGAGAAAAACGCACAGTGGCGCATGGTCTGGGCATGCATCTATGACGAGCGTTGGTCGATTGAAGATCGCGGCGCGATGATGCAGTGGCTACTGTTCGAATCAAACGCCGACCACGGCTCTTGAGCGCGTACCGCGTACCTCGCGTGCGAATCACTCGTCTTCGTCGACGCCAAACTCTTCGTGCGCGTGGTCCTTCTCAGCGTCGATCTTGGCAAGCATCGACTTCGCAGCGGAAAGTTTGCCATTCATGACGGCGAGTTCAAGTTCAAGCAGCGCTTGAGCAAGCCGAATCATGTCTTTGCGGAAGCGCGTCGCAACTTCCGCCTTCGCCGCATCGCCCGCCGCGTCCTTCAGGATGTCCGCGGGGAGCGGCGCGTTCTTCGCGAGAATACAACCTCGCTCCATCTCACCAATCAGCTTCAGATTGTCCGCAGTCTTCGATGCATCTTCGATCGATCCGGTGAGTGACTTGAGCGCTCGGTTCATCGCCTTCATCGAACCACCCATGCTTGGATTCTCGCCGCGACCACCGCGAGGCGCGCCGCCGTCTTGACCTGCTCGACGAGAACCACCGCGCACGGGTGCCTGCTCTCCGTTCTGCGCGCCGGGCGCCTCCTGTGTTGGGACGGACTTCGAAGAAACTGGTGCGTCCTGCGCGATCGCCGGCATCGCGACTGCGAGGAGAATCGTTGTGGTCGCTGCGAGTGCGGCGAGTGAGAGTCGGGAGATTCGATGGGTGGAGGTCATGGAGGTATTGGAGGTATGGGAGGTGATGGAGGTCGATTCGCCAGTAGAGTGCGATTCATCGATTGAAAAGCCGTCCAAGCAAACCAGCACGCGCCTTCGAGTGGCTGAGGAGCAACTCCAGTTCGCCGCTGTCAAAGAACACGCCCTTGCAGGATTGGCATTGATCGATCGCGACATTCTCAAACGCCTGCTCCTTCATCTCCGCGCCACACTTTGGGCAGCGAAGCCAATGTGCGGACTTCGCCTCGGCACTCGCCGCGGCCTTCCGCTTTGCGTCTAACTGAGCGCGCATTTTTTCCAGGGCCTTCGCGTCGAGTTCGTGAAAGCGTGCGTCTTCGTGACTGTAGCCAGTGGGTTCCGTGATGTTTGACATGAGAAGTTCCGAGCGAGCACGAAGTATACGCGACCACTCGGCGCACCGGTGCAGACAGGATCGATGCACAGGCACGAACTAGTTGCAATCTCCCCATGCGCTCAGAAGTATTGACATGTCGGCAGCGTCGGTGATCCCATCATGATTGAGATCGGCAAATCCCCCCGATCCCCATTGCGACAACATCGCTGACAGGTCCTGCGCGTTGACAACTCCATCATGTTGCGTCGGCGCGATATCGGCGAGGCAGACACTAGGGATGCTGTTGGCGTCCGCGGGGTCGCTGCCTGCGAGAATCTCATCCGCATCGAAGTACGTGTCGGTATCGCGATCGACGCCCAGTCGCAACTGCGTTCCGGCGGGGACAAGTGTGTAAGTCAATTCACTCCCAACCGAGGCCAGCGCGAGCAGTTGCGCGGGCGAGAGCAGCGGCTCTGCCGCACGATCGCTTCGGAAACTTCCGCCTTGGAACACCCATCCCCTCGCGGCACCACTTTGATTGCCCTTCACGATGAGTGCAACCTGACCGGCCGACGCCAATGCCACGAATGCATTGATGCGCGCCGTGTCGTTGCCGACTCCGGTCGCCGTCGTCTGCGCTCCGACACCTGCGAGTGTCTCCGTGCCAAACGAGAGGCAGAATGCTTCGACATCACGACGCTGCTGCGCACCAACCGCGCCCCCAGGGAATGCAAACCCGACCGAGAGCAGGTCCTGAATCGTCGCCTCTTCTCCATTGTGGTCAAACCCGAAACCGCGAAGCGCCGTCGTTGAGCCTCGATTCGCGCCTACCTTTCGCCAAACATCGCGAAGTGGAGCGTTCTTGCGATTCTGCGCTTCGCCACCGGGAGCAGGAATGTCCACAACATTGTTGGAGCCGATGATCCCCGCGTGACAATTGAGGCAAGTCAGCCCAGGAGGCGCGCCAAAGATCTGCGCGTTGTTAAAGATCGTTTGCCCCGTAACCGGATTGCCCGTGCCGCCGATACCGGTCACCACGCCGCCAAAGATCGGCAGCGATGTCTTGAGTGAATTGTCGAGGTTTCGGTTCGGATTAGGAGGGAAGGTGAGGGACGCGAGGTAGTCGGTCATCGACGACATCTCCGCCATCGTCAGCTCCGCCGATCGACCTTGGAGATGTGTAAACGCCGCGTTGAACTCCGTGATGTCATCCTTCTCGCCGCGCCAGTGCATCGGCTCGTTCCCGATGATGCCGAAGAGTGTCTGCGTTGTCATAGGCCCCTTCATGGGATGCCACGCAATGCAACCCGGAACTTGACAGGTCTCATCGAATGCCTGCACCGCGCCGGTCGGATCCCCAAGGTCCCACCCGAGTCGATCGCTGCGACCATCGATGTGGCACGTCGCGCATGCTGTGTGGCCGAGGCCGGAGGTGAGATTCGTGTCGAAGATGAAGCGACGACCGTTCTTCACAAGGATCGGCGTCGCATCGTGGAAGGCCACGCGCGCAGACTCGGCAAGCGATGTCGAGCTGATCGCACTCACCGACCCGTCGAAACGATTCAGCACATACACAAAGTCCCCGCTCGGCGACGCAACGAGACCGCTGGGCCCCTCTCCCACCGCGACTTTCGCGAGTCGGGAACCGGAGGGGCTCAACGCGATGACTGCGTTCGAACCAAGCGATGCCACGAACGCGGCACTGCCGTCGGGCAACCACGCAACGCCGCGCGGATCGCCAATCGACTGATACCGCTCGAGTTCAGGAATGGAGGATGTCGTGTAGGTGAGATGCGGGTTGAGATCCGTAATCACTGGCGTGCCAGTACCGCCGGATTGGACGAATGCGCCAAACATCTTCGCGAACTTTGCGTCAATCACGGGCTCAAATCGAATCTCGTTACTCGCCTCGATGCCGACTGCCAAGATCGTTCCGCTCGGCGCGACGCCAATCCCTGCCACACAACTCATCAAGCCAGTGACATAAGTCGTCGCAAGCGTTGTCCCGTTCACAACCGCGATATCGTTGTCGACGACATCCCAAGTGATCTGACTGGTCCAGTTTCGGTTGTTGTCATCGATCCACTGATTCGCGGCATTCTTGCGCGCGATGTGTGCGACTCGTGGCGGCAGTGGTTGACCGACGGCGCGGGGTGGATTGAATGCGTTCCCCGAGTTCGGCGGAGGATTGACGCCCGCGTAGGGACTTGCCGGGCTGTTCACTGTGGTCCGTGGAATGACGGTTGTCTTGTTGCCCGATTCAAAGATCGCGACATAGACAAGCGTGCCGGAGGGGCTGACTGCGAGCGCGCGCGGCTGTGCGCCGTTGATCACCGTAGTCGTCAGGCTCGGCGTCGCACTCGCGGGATCAAAGCTCACCAACCTCGACGATGCGGCGAGTGATACAAACGCGCGCGCGGGCTTCACCGTAAAGACAATGTCGGCCGGCTCATCGCCCACGAGTATGGTGCGCATCACGCGCATCGAGGCGAGGTCCACCACACTGACGGAATCGGAGATCTGGTTCACGACCCAAGCTTCACCGTTACTGCGAACGCGCACGGAAACTGGATCCACACCAACCGGAACTGCGCCTCGCCGCACCGGCATTCCGTCGACGAGGTCGAAGACCTCCAACTGGCCGTCCGCCGTATTGACCGCGACGAGTTTGCTTCCATCCGGCGTGACATCAATCGGGTGCGACTGCGGTGATTCAAAGTTGATGAAGCCAGTCTGCGCGAGCCCGGAGGTCGCGCAGACGAATGCAAGCGCGGCACTCGAGAGTGTTCGCAGGGAGGATGAAGCGCGATGGCAAAGCGGAGATTCGGTCGACATGAGTGGTCCCGCGAGGTGTTGCCCGTTCCTACTGAGGCGGGGACGACGGGACCAAGATGTTCACGATCGAATCCCAATCCTCGCAAGCAATCAGTCTTTCGCAGTTCGGCTCAGATCGGCTTTGCAGGCGCGTCAGAGGAACCAGCGGGCTTCGCCGGTGCCTCTTCCACGGGTGCGGTTTCTCTTGCTTCACCGGCATCACTGTCGTCAGACTTCGCCGGCTTCTTCTCCGGCAGCTTGCTGCTCTTCGATTGCACTGCAATGGCCTCGGAGAATTGATCGCTTGTTGGGTGTCCAATGAACGCGATCTTTCCGTCCGTGCCCACGACAAATGCGCAGGGAATGCCGCCCTGCTTGGCAGCTTGCATCCATGCCTTGCTCATGGAATTGTCGCTATCAATCGCAACTCTGTACTCCATCTTCTCACCTTGACCGGCAACAAACTTCTTCACTCCGGCCGCGGCGTTCTTCGTGCGCTCGCTGCCCGCCACGCCAATGAAAATGATGTTGGGATTTGCCTTCTGCAACTCGGTGAGATGCGGAATGCTTGCGACGCACGGCGGACACCAGGTCGCCCAGAACTCCACCACATACGCGGTTCCCGGTTCAAGCTTTCGAACCCGCTCACCTTTCACCCAGCCATCCACGGAAATTTTTGGCGCGGCGGAGCCGACTTTGAGATCCGCGGCGTCTGCGCCCGAGCAAGGGAGCAAGGAGGAAACGATGAATGCCGCGCAAAGTGTGGG
>SXUJ01000158.1 GCA_005790565.1 Planctomycetia bacterium | reverse complement strand
CGTAAAGACCGTTAGACGCGTTGCGGGATACCAACGGGCTCGCCGAGCAACGCATCAGAGCGAATTGACTTCTGGAGCATGCTCGGGTGAGAGGGCAAGCGGGATGAACCACGGTACACCGCGAGTTTCACCGCCGCTTCAATCGGAGCCTCGCTCCTCGTATCGAAAGAGTCCACCCTCACCCCCTCTGGCGCTCTCAAAACGCCATCTAAAGTTTGATTCCGTTTCGATAGGGGAGTTCCTCGAAGGCCGCGTCGGCGCTGCTGCGCCCGCGGTCTTCTCGCTTCACTCCCCCGCGTGTGTGAAGCCCGCTGCGCAGGCGTCACACACCGCGTCATGCGGACATACAAACACATCAAACGACACACACGAAATCGAGCGCGCTCATGTCCGCATGTCCCGCTTGACTCTGCGGCTCGCACCGCTAAGAGCGGTGCAAGGCGTCAAGTCCAGTCGGGGGAGTTCAACCGGTCGACCTCACGCGAGGCCGACCGGTTTGTTTACAGCCCTGCGCGAGAGAATCCCCCTGCTGGCGCGGTGGCGAGGGTTTCGCGCTCTCGCGTTTGTAGAGAGCGTCAAGGGGCCCGAGCGAAACGGTCGTGCAACGGGCGAAAACGCGCCGCGATCTCGCGCGCTCTCTGCATTGGTTTACAGCCTTCGGAGATCGGGGGGTCGATCGAAACGATTCGCCCAGACCTTCACTTTGCCCTGACATTCTGCGCGCACCGGCAGAAGTAGCAAGGAGAGGCCGCACGAACTCGCGGCGTCTCACACCGAGACAACCGACATGTCAAACGATCAGCGCTCCGCGATTCCCCCGCGGGCGGTGCTATTCCGGCGTCAACGGCGGCTTCCTCGGGCAACTGAGCGCCCCGTGTGACGCGGCGGGCGTTACGCAGGGCCAGTGGACCGTACAAATCCGCGGGGATGTCGTCCCAGACGGCAGCGTGAATGTCGAAGATCTGGCTCAAGTGCTCATGGAATCTTCGCAGGGTACGGGCGAGAGTCCGCTTGCATCGGCGCTTGGACGCGCTGCCAGTTATCGAGGCGATGGCGGAATCGATGGCGAGGATGTCCTCCTTGTGATCGATGCGACTCTCGCCGGACCAAGCTCGCTCGACCTCCATCTTCGCACCCAACTCTGCGGGTTGCTGGAGAGTGCTGGTTTGATTGCCCAGATCCTCAAGTTCTTCGGCATCATGAGTTGTGCGTCGGGCGCCTTGAACTTCCGCGCTCCCCGGAAGAGCGCGGCAATCCGCCCCGCGACGGCGGGAACTCCGAAAAGATAACTCAATTCCTCACGAATACCGCATGAAACAAGAAAAAATTTACAAACCGCTCCCCTGTCGCCGCTGACGAACGACGCGATCCGCGTCCGTCGCGACCCGCGCGCCTGCGCGCGATCCTCCGCAATGTATTCGTCATCCGAGCGCGTGTTACGCTTCACGCGCACCCTGTATGCCTCGATCTCGCTCGAAGAAACCCAAGGCGAAACGCGCAGCGACGAATCACCTCGCGGTCGCGGACGCGATCGGTTTGGAGTTGACGCAATCGATCACGCGCGTGCTCGAGGCCCCCGGACAGCGCCTCGTCGGCGCAAGCGCCCTCGCATCGCGGATTGATTTCAGTCGCGTGCTCATCTGCAGGATTCTCAACGCGCTCAAGTGCGACGAACCGCTCGAGGCAATGCAAAGACTTCCGGGCCCCGAGTCGCTGCGCACCTTCGTTGATGAAATGAGGCGCCTCGGCGTTGCGTCAACGCGCGTGAAGGCAGCGCTCACTGCGATTGAGCGGTTCGACGATTTGATTCGCAAGCGCTTTCGCACCCGCGCAGCGCTCAACGCAGCGATCTCTTCGCACGCGCCAAGCATGCTCAAGCGGCTTGAACTTGGAGCACGCCAGCGCGTCTTCGCGGGCATGCGCGAGTTGCGCGGCGGCGAGGCAGACGCGTGGCTCTCAACCACGATGGTTGTGCCGAGTCGCGACGATCCATCGAAGCTCACTTCCTTGGTGCTGCAAGGCTTCATCGGACTGCGCCAATTGCGCTCGGATCTCTCGGTGTACTTCGACTTCGTTCCCGTGAACGAATCGGGAGCGGCCAAACAGACGGTCGATGACCTTCCGGTCGGACCAGCGGGACTCAGCGAGTTCTGCACGAATCCGCCGGCGAAACTTGAGATTGAAGAAGTCGCTGGTCGCAAGATCTATCGACTCGCGTCGACGCAGATTGGGAAGGATGTCGTCTGCGACATGCTCTCGTTCATGCGAATTCCTGGTTCGTTACCGCGATTCGCGAAGTCCGCCGGACGCCGCACGGGCCCTTTCGCGCTGATCAAGGCGCCCGTGAAGACGCTTCACTTCGATGTGCTGATTGCAGACGGACTCGTTGATGATTCCGTGCCGGAGTTGTTCGTCTTCTCCCCTGGTCCGCGCAACTGTACGAATGTGAATGATCGCATCGATGATCTCGACCGCGTCACGGTGCCCGAACGCGTGGAGGTGATGCGGGCGGAGGCGAGCACCTTTGAGGTGGCTGCTGTGCCGAACTATCGACGCTTGGTCGAGCGCATGGCGAGTGACGCAGGGCACGATCTCACGGCAATGCGCGTGCACCGAGTGAGCATCGCCTACCCGCCGTTTGGCTACGAATTCGTCAGCACATTCCGACTGAGATCCGCGCCGTAAATGGTCTTTGCCCCGCGCGCTGCGAGCAGTCGACGGCGAGCCGGATCGCGAATCGTGACAGTCCTCGTAGAAGTCGGCACGGGTGAGGTCACCCGCTGACTTCTGCGGCGGAGGACTTGTCAGCGGCGCGCTCACGCCGCACCCGCCATCTCCGCGTGCTCCGCG
>SXUJ01000157.1 GCA_005790565.1 Planctomycetia bacterium | reverse complement strand
GCCTGGCGAGCCGCATCCACAATGGTCGCTGCAGGGTCATTCCATAAATACATCTGCGGATAAATGGGAATGCAGTGTCCACCGAGCCCGGGACCAGGATAGAAAGGCATGAACCCAAAGGGCTTTGTGCTCGCCGCGCGAACGACATCCCAGATGTCGATACCCATGGCAGTGAACACAACCTTCATCTCGTTCACCATTGCGATGTTGACGGCGCGGAAAATGTTTTCGAGGAGCTTCGCGCTCTCGGCGATCTCGGCACTCGCGACGGGGACCACGGTCGTGATCCCCTTTCGGTAAACAGCAGTCGCGAGGAGAGTGGAGGCTTCATCAATTCCACCGACAAGTTTCGGAATGCTGCTTGTCGAGTGCGACTTGCGTCCAGGATCTTCTCGTTCGGGCGAGAACGCGAAGAAGACATCGCGACCGGACTTGAGATTGTCTGCGCGATTACCCGCGCCTTTGAGGACTGCGGGCATCATGTCATCGCGCGTCGTGCCTGGGTAAGTCGTCGACTCCAAAATGATGAGCTGACCGGCGCGCAGGGTTTTTCCGATGGCAGCGGCGGTTTGCAGGATGTACGAGATGTCGGGTTCTTGGTGGATGCCAATGGGCGTGGGGACGCAGACGATCAGGACATCAGCCTCTGCGAGTCGGCTGAAGTCTGAGGTTGCTTCAAAGCGAGCACTCGCTTGAAGGTCAGTGGCGAGTTCGATGCCGAGGTGTTTGAGGTAACTCTCACCGCGTCCAAGCGCCTGAATCTTCGCGTCGTCGACGTCGAATCCGAGCACGCGGAGTCCGCCGCGATGGAGCGCGTGCGCGAGCGGCAATCCGACGTATCCAAGTCCCACCACGCCTACACGCGCGTCGTCTGATTCGATGGATGCAAGTAATCGTTGTGCGGGAGCCGAGAGGCTCGATGATGAAGTCGTCATAAGAAGTTCAATGCCTACCCAATGTGAGTGGGGAGGTTATCCGAACGACGGATGACGATCAGATCTGCACAGAGAGTCGTTGCCGCCAGGGCTCGGTCCCCGACGTTGGTGCGGAGGGTGACGCGGACGGCATCTGTGTTACGCCGCTCGCGGCATGATTCTCCCTCGCGAGTTCATCCATGCAGAGCACCCAAGTCTCGCGCTCAAACCGAAGCAGTTTGAGCACCTCATCCACAATCAATTCACTCTTCTCCGTGCTTGCCTCGAGGAGGCGCTGGTACATGTAGCTATAGAGCGAGGTGAGTCGTTCGCAGAGCGAGGGATTCTGCTCCGGTCGCAAGGCGTTGATGAGTTCGAGGAGAATGGCCTGCGCGCGAGTCGTCCCTTCGAACGACGCCTCGTAGTCTTTCCGCGCATAGCCTGACTTTGCGTTCTCGCTGAACCGAATCGCGCCATCGATGAGCATGAGCCGCAATTCCGCAGGCGAGGCGGTGAGCACCTTCGTGCGTAAGTAGACTTGGGATCCAGCTGCTGCTTTCATGGCTGCTTACTTCATCGGCGAAACGACCAATGAACTTGCGCGACCTAGCCGGCGCCGAAGCCCATCAGCATGCTTGTCATGGAGGACTGTTGCGCCTGGAGCTTGGCGAGCGTTGATTCCATCGTTGCAAACTGCGTTTGCAGTCGGAGACGGCGCGCATCAATGCGGGAATCGAAGAGTGTGATCCGACCATTGAGGCCAGTGAGTTGATCTGCCAAGCTTTTGTCGGCGATCTTGAAGACGCCGTCGATCGGATCGACGAGCTTGTTCAGCGTGGTCGCGATGAGGTCAGAGAACCCAAGGCTCGTGTAGGTCGTCGAATCGTTCGCGACGGTAATGCCTGGACTGACTGTCTGCGAGGTCGACGACTGTGCTTGGTAGGCCGTAAAAAGATCCTCGACAGCCTGTGGATCCGTGTCGTAGGCCGTTCGGAATTTCGCCTCGTCGAACTCGATCTGCCCGTTCTTGCCAAACCGAATGCCTACTTGTGTGAGGTACTGGTAGCGGCCGTCGACATTCTTTGCCTTGCTCTGCACTAGACCGACGATCTGCTGTTTCGCGCGAGCGACTGTGGGATCGCCTAACAGTGGCCCCTTCGTTTTCGCCTCGTCATCATACTTGTCGTAGATGTTGATGCGGCCGAGCGCATCGTTGAGTGCGGTGATGATTCCTTTGACGCCTGAGAGAATGCCATCAAAGTCGCGGTTCACCGTCGCGGTGGTTTCGCCGACTTTCTTTGCCGTCACATTCATGCCCGAGACAACATCCTTGAATTCGTTGCTCGAACTTGTGAAGACGAAGGAAGTCTCGGAGCCCCCTGCGCCGAGCAGGAGAACAGCGTCACGTGCCTCGGTCATTGTCGAGAGACCGAAGTCAATGAGGCCCGAGTCCGCCATCAAGCGGCCACTTCGTCCACTCACCGTCGAAGTGATGGCGAGTCGGTAGGGTTGTGCGCCGCTCCCTGCATTGACGATGGTTGCGGAGACTGGAAGTTTCGCGTCGGTGATCTTGCGCACGATGTCCGCAAGCGTGTCGGATGTTTCGAGATCGACGGTGCGTTGGTACGAGCCATCGATGTCGTCCCCCGCGGCTCCGGCGGTTTTCGCGATGCCCAGTGCGCTCGCAACGCCGCCAGAGGAGTCCTCGATCTTCATCGCGCGAGTTGCCACGCCTGTGTTGGTATCGACGAGGAGCAATCCGTCGCCGTTGGCATTGATCCGCGCCTCGATATAGAGGCCGCGTGAATTGATCTCGCTCATGACATCGTAGAGCGTGACGGCATCGCTATCGATGTCGACATTCGCCGTCGCGCCAGTGCTGTCCGTCAATTTCATGCGACCGGTACCAACGCCACGACCGTAGTTGAGCGCGCTGAGGAGCGATCCTTCGCTCACATATTGTGCTTGAAGATCCGTGCCGCGCAAGCTGTCGGCGGAACCGCTTCGCGCGATGCCGAGCGCTGTCGCCATTGTGCCCGAAAGCGTGAGCGCACCAGATCCGCCCGAACTGTCGTTGGCAACGAGCGACTTGCCGCTATCGCTCACCGCGAGCGCGACATCCACTCCGCTGAGCGCCGCCTGGGCGTTGACTGCGTCGATGATTTCGGTCAGCGTGCCGAAAGCCGCGAGTCCTGTCATCGAGAACGACGCGCCGGAACGATCCTGGATCGTGATGGCATCCGCGCCGCCCAGACCGCTTCCACCATTCATGGTCGACGCGCGGACGGTTTGAATGCCCGTTGCGAGGCGCGTTCCGGTCACGCTTCCAGTTCCGGTCAACCCATGGATGCCGAGACTGCGCGCGGTGCGTTCAGCGATCGCGGTGCCCTGGCTCGATCCGTCGATCGTGCCAGCCAGAACGGTGATGGTGTTGGCGCCGGCGCTGAGTTGCAGTCCGGTCCCCGCGCCATTGACGGTGGCGGTGACCGCCCCTGTTGTTTGTGCGGCGATGCGATCGATGAGATCGCCTACCGTTGTCGCGCGAGGCACGGCCACTTTGTTGCGCACAACACTTCCATTGATCACCGCAGAGCCACTCGTGGAAACGCCGGTGAATATGCCAAGGTCTTGCGCCGTTGCATCGGCATGCGGACCACTGCCGCGAACCTGCAGCGTTCCACTACCCGCCATCGTGTCGGTCACGACGAAGCCCTTCCCATCAGCTCGCAGGGTCATGACAACCTTGCCTGCGCCGAGTGTTGCTTCAAGTTCATCGTTGACGCGCGCGAGCAACTCCCCCACGGTCTTGACCTTGACCTCTGTGACTTCCTCCTCTTCAAGGATGTCGCCAAGGTTGACGCCCACACTCACCCCAGTTGAAGTAATGACGGTGAAGTCATCGGCATCGGTGGTGTTGATGCGAATACCCGCGCCATCGCGCAGATCGGTAAGCAAGGTTGAGGCGGTGATCGGCGCGTCTTCGCGGCCCAGAGAAATGTTGTAGACCGTGCCGGACACATCAAGGCGGAAATCCGAAACGCCGTCACGCGTCAGTACCCCTGCTCCATCATTGAGACTTGCGAGCGAGGTGTTGCGACCAATGCCATTGAGTTGTGAACTCGTGACGGTGTTCGAGTAGATGTTGGCTTCGATTCCTAGGTCTTCCGCGAGCGAGCCCGTGACATCGTCGATGATGAATGACGCGCCGCCACCAGAGACATCACGCACGACAAGTCGCTCATTCTCAATCGCTGCCGTCACACTCACGGTCTCGTCGGCATTGATGGCCTCGACAACTTCTTGCAGACTTGTGGCGGCGCTGAGATCAATCAGGCTCGTCTTGAAGAGTCGATCGGTGATTCGAACCTTGCCACCACGCACACCGTCGCCGCCATTGAGCGTGGTCAGCGCGATGTCGTTCTGCACACCACCTCGACCAAGTTCAAAGGAGAGCGAGTCGAGTCCTGCGGGAACGGTGTTCGTGCTCGCGAACCCACGTGAGAGGAGTTGGCTGTTCGTGACCATGCGCGCGATGCGCATTTGGTACGCGCCGGGCGGCGTTGAACTACCGGTTGAAACCGACATGAGCGTGTCATCACCGAGCACGGCGTGCATGGCGTCGAAAACTTTGCCGGTACGGAGTTTCCCCGCAGCACTCTTGGCCGCAAGAATGCGCGCGTTCACATCCAGAAGCGCAGTCCTTGCCGCAGTGACTGCGCCAATTCTGCGTTGAATCGGCGCCTTACCACGCGACTCCAGCGAGAGCAGTTGTTCAATCAACGCGGCACTATTGATGCCGCTGATGAGCCCAGTACCGACGGAAAGCCCAGCCATATGGGTGATACCCCTGTGATGACTCGCTCGGAAACTCTCCGAGTGAACTCCGGCTGCGTCGTCGGAGTCCGTCGATTGAGCAAGGCGAGTGCCAACGCGGTACCCGTCAGGCCGCTTCGTTCATCGACCAGTCGGACGACCCAGATGCGTTGGACTTCCACTTCGGCGTAAGTTCCGACCGCCTGCGCAATTCCAACACATCACTCGCCCAATTCAGAAGCACTCGGCTGAACAAGCGATGCGCCGTTTCAACGGCTCGTTGCGACTGACAGACATCAATCTCCAAGGAGACCACGGCTCCCGAATCTGAGACGGGCGAAGCTCGGTAACTTGGGGTAGGGCGCATGAAGAGTCCTCCTTGCGTCGAGCGGCAGCGAAAGTCGCCACTCTGGCTTCGATTTAGTCGACTTCAATGCGCCGCCACTCCACTCATTCGTGAGTTTCCGATCGATTCCATTTGTACAAAATCACAAGGGTGCTCAAGTCAGTTTCACCCAAAGGGCTTCTGCAGCGAAAACACGCGAAATCGCAGCCTTTTGCGTCGAAATCACGAGTCAAGTTGGGCGACACCAAGCCTCGCCAAAATGCCGTCGAACTGATCGAGCGTGAAGAAGTCAACAATGAGTCTTCCTGACCCACGCTTGCGTCCGAGCTGAAGTCTGACCTTCGTTCCGAGCTGTGCGGAAATCTGTCGCTCGAGGTCACTCACATGAGCAACCGTGACACTCGCACCCCCCGCTGCTTGTTCTACGCGCGGAGAACGGCGGGATTTCACTCGCCGCTCAAGTTCTCGGACGCTCCAGTCGAACGATACCGCGTCCTTCGCAAGGGATAGTCTCTCCGAAACTGCGGTTATGGCAAGAAGCGCTTTCGCGTGTCCCTGGGACAATGCGCCCGTTCGGACGAGGGTCGCGACTCCAGGGTCAAGTTCGGTTAGGCGAAGGAGATTCGTCACCGATGCGCGGTCAAGGCCAACGCGATCAGCCATTACGGCGTGCGTGAGAGAAAAATCATCCGCGAGTTTCCGTAGAGCGAACGCCCTTTCCATCGCGTTGAGATCCTCGCGATGGACATTCTCAATGAGAGCTAGCTCGGCAGCAGATTGATCGGAGATTGAGCGGACTAGCGCTGGGATCTGGGTCATTCCAAGAAGCTTCGCCGCCCGCCAACGCCGCTCGCCGGCAACCAGTTCGTATCTCCCGCCACTACTCGGCCGAACCACGATCGGCTGCATCAGACCCGCCGAGCGGATCGACTCGGCCAGTGACTTCAGACTGGATTCATCGAAATCGACGCGCGGCTGCCGGGTGTTTGGATGGATGAGGCTGATGGCGAGTTGCTGCAGTTCGCTTGTGCGCTCTGACGCAGATTCAGGCGTGGATGGCAAACGCCCCTGAATCGATGGCTTGGGCTCGACGCTGGCGGCGGGGGACAATGTTCCCCGTGGAACACCGAGGCTTAGCTCTGATCCAAGTGCACTTCGATCCTGCGCTTGATTTGCCCTTGTCGCGGTGACCTTGGCTTCAACTTCAGGCAGAGATTTTGCATCTGGAACGCTGACAGCGACCGGGGCTCCGAGCAAGGCCCCCAACCCTCTTCCGAGTTTTCGAAGTGGTGATTTTCCAGCAGAATTCGAGGTTGAATCGTTCATTTGTGATGAATGCCATCCGTTGCATGTCGGGTGCGGAAATCATGTTCCCCGTGGAACATGGTTCATGAGAAGTTGCCGTAGCGTCCTGATTCCTAGTTTGAATGTCAAGCGGCATGCAGCGCGACAAGCCGCCATCCCGAGTTTGACAGGTTATCAGACGTCATCTGAATCCCGCTCCGGATACAGATCCAGTGCTTGCTCCATGATGCGCAGTTCTTGTGAACGCCACCTCCTCCCTCCAAACCGACGAACAAAGCCAGAACCGTCGAGTCCGAATGCTCGCACTCTGCGTGGCGTGCTTGGCACTCCTCGCATTCGTTCCGACGGTGTGGATGTGTGGGTGGATCTGGGACGACGATTCCTACATCACGCTAAATCGTGTTGTGCAGAGTCCGGACGGACTTTGGCGTGCTTGGATTCCTGGCGCGACGCCGCAGTACTACCCACTCGTCTTTGTGAGTTTCTGGTTTGAGCATGCGCTCGTTGATTTGCACCCAGCGCTTTATCACCTCGACAACGCGCTCCTGCATGCGTTGGGCTGCGCATGTTTCTATCTCGTTCTGAGTTGGCTGCGCGTGCCACATGCGTTCTGGATCGCAGCAATCGTCGCAGTGCATCCGATGCAAGCGGAGAGTGTCGCGTGGGTGACAGAGCGAAAGAATGTGCTCTCGTTTCTCTTTGCAGCCGTGAGTGTGCTCGCGTGGTTGCGCGGAGAGGACAGCGAATCGACGGCGCACGCGGTGAAGTGGTGGTCCATTTCTCTTGCGTGCTTTGCTGCCGCGATGTTGTCGAAGACGACAGCGGTCTTTGTTCCTCCCGCGTTGATCCTGATTCGATTGTGGGCGCGGCGACCAATCGACTCTGCGTTCTTCGTGCGCGTTGCTCCGTACTTTGTGCTTGGCGCGATCGGCGGATTGCACACGGCGTATCTGGAGAAGACGCTTGTTGGTGCAGTGGGGGAGGAGTTCGCGTTGACATTCTTGCAACGACTGGGACTCATTGCGCAGAACTTCATCTTCTATCCATTGCATGCGCTCGTGCCCACCGAACAAGTGTTCATCATGCCGAGATGGCGCCTTGGTGAAGAGTTTTTCGGGCTCGACGCAGTAAGCCTCGTCGCCTTAGCCCTTTCGATCGCGATCGTCAGTGCAGTGCTCGTGGCGTGGCGGCGTAATCGCGCACCACTCTTGATTCTGCTCTGGTATGGCGCGGCGATTTTTCCAGCACTCGGGTTCTTTGACATTTATCCATTTCGCTATTCGTTCGTGGCGGATCACTTCGCTTATGCCGCCATTCCTGCAATCGTTTGCGCCGTCGTGTCGCTCATCACGCAGTGGGTTGTAGGTTCGCGAACCCAGCACGCGATCTTCACGGCGGTCATTGCACTCCTTCTATTACAGTGTTGGCGGACGCTCGAGCGATTCTCCGACGAGAAGACGCTTTGGACAATCACCGCCGCGCAGAACAGTGAGGCCTGGATCGCGCGTGACAACCTCTCGGCGATCGCACTGCGCGAGGCGGAGGAGGTACTCAATCTTCCTTCAAGTGAACTCGCAGGGGAGCAAGCGGCGCGGGCGGAGTTTGTCCGCGAGCGCGCGGAGGATGCGCTCTGGTTGTCCAATCATCCAGCGTCTGAGCGACATGATCCTTCCGTCTCACGCGTCAATCGTTCGGAGGCGTACCGACTACTTGGGAACTTCGATCACGCGCTCGTTGAACTCGATGAACTAGAGAGAGTTTATTCAGAGCCCAGAGGCGCGTTAGGAAGATGTGAGATGACTGCAGAGTGGCACTGGCTTCGCGGTCGGTTGCTTGAGCAGTTGCTTCGGGACGATGAAGCACAGGTCGAGTTTCGTTTGGCTGCGCGCGACGAGCGGAGCGGCGTGCGAGAGACTGCGCTCAGGAGCCTGCTCGCGCTTGCTGCGCGCAAGAGCGATATCCCCGAAGCGCTCGTCGCGGCGCGCGCGCTTGTGGAGGTGGCGCCTGGCGATCGGGAGGCGCGACTGAATCTTGGCGGATTGCTCATCGCGAGCGGCGCGCAGGGGGAAGGTCGCCGCATCTTGCTTGTGCAGCTGATGAGCCGGGAGTTGACGGAGTCGCTGTGGATTGCAGCAGCGATCCGGTATGTGCGCAGTGTCGGTGATGATGTGAGTTGCTCCCAGGATGAGATCGATACGGCGCACCGATTTGCGGACTCGATGGTCGAGCGCAGTGGGGGGAGCGATCTTGCAAAACTCTTGCTCGCGCGCATGCGGCTTCGCACCGGAGACCAAACAGGGGCACGAGCGTTGGCTGTCGAGGTTGAGAACAGATCGAAATCAGAAGTCGCCGTCGCAGAAGCAAAGGCGATCCGAGCGCTCGCTGATCAATGAAATCGAGTACGCTGTGACTGTCCCGTGTGTTGCGGGACATTTGGCGCGTCAGGCGAAAGCGGTGTGAATCCGCTACGAAGGCGTCACCGTGAACCGCGCGAGCGAAGTGCTCGTGCGGAAGTCGGGTCGACCTGGCGAACCAATCTTTCCGACCCCTCCGCTCATGAGGTGCGCCGGCTGCAGCTGCCCTACGGGTTCGCGCCAATGGCGATGAACACGCACGGCAATGCGCCTCGACTTTATGAAAGTGCCACACGGAGGGGATGTGTTTGCTTTGGCTCGCGCACATCGAGCCAGAAGGGTTATTCGTATGCAGGTTTCAGTTTTCACAGCCGCGTCGATTGGGAACGCACTCGCACTCGTTGTTGCCGCAACCGCGAGCGGCGGCATCGTTGGAAGTTACGCAGTGGGGAGTGGCACGCAGGTTTCGACGGTGCAATTCGATTTCGTCACGCTCGGTACGAACGAGACGAATACCTACATCTATGAAGTCGCGCATGGCGAGGGACTCTTTGGCGATGACCTCTTCGCGATCATCGCGGAGGCGCAACCATCGTTCTTCTCGCACGAGGTCATCACCTTTTCCTTCGGCGACGCCTTGTTCAGCGTTGGCATCGGATCGGATTTCGCTTCAGGATTTGGCACGGCTCCCGACTATCTTGATTACTGGCACTACTGGACGCGCGAGTCCGCGGGCGAAGCGTGGAGTGAATCGTGGGTTGGGTTCAGCGATCGTGCAGTGACCAACGGGAGTTGGGACGGCTGGGTGTTCAACCTGTGGGGAGCGCCTGCGGCAGTGCCGGCGCCGGGCGCACTTGGGCTCTTTGCGCTGAGTGCACTTGGACGATCACGCCGACGCGCTATGGTTTGCTCGTCTGCGTCTTGAGTGTTGAGAGGTACGCCACAACATCGCGCAGTTCCGCATTCGTCAAGACAGATCCCATCTTCGGCATGGCCGAGACCGGACCGAATCCGTCGACGACGACTGCTTGCGGCGCGAGTAGTGACTGCAACAAAGATCGCTTGTCTGCGTGGAGTGCGACGCCATCAAGTGTTGGCGCAGCGTTACCGCCAGTGCCTTCAACGGTGTGGCACTTCACGCAGACAGCGGACTGGTGATAGAGCACTAACTGTCGACCTCGTTCGGTGTCTCCGCCGTCAAGGCAAAGGGCCTCGTAGCGTTGGAGTTCGCTCGGTGTTCTCGCGAGAAATCGTTCTCGTTCGGCGCGTATAGACGGATCCTGCGTGGTCTTGGCGAATTCTTCCACCTCAAGCGCCAACGAGGCGGGAAGCGTTCCGTCGGCAAGCTGCTGCGCGAGTGGAGCGACGATGGCATGCACAAGTTCCGGTTCCTTGGCAAGATCGCGAAGCGCGATTTGCTGTTCGAGCAGGGACCCCGACTCTATCGCACGCTGCAGATGAGGAATCGCGGCTTGGAAGTCAATCGAGGCGAGAATGGATCGTGCCTGTGCGCGCAATCCAGGGTCGTCGGACGCGAATGCCGCTTCGAGCGCCGCTGGTCGTCGCGCGACATCACTCGCAAGCGACCGAAGGCTCGCGAGGCGTTCGCGTGGCGGCAGCGTCGCATCTGCGATCGCTCGTAACGCCGCATCGGGATCGAGCGACACGCCATGTTTCGAAGTCATCTCGAGCGTCGCCGCGCGGATCGCCGCCGATCTGTCCTCTGCAAGTGGCGCGAGCCTTCGTGCGAGGACCGCCTTGAAGGCAATCGCGTCGCGCCCCGCGCTTTCGATCGGCCGATACGCACCGTTCACACGATCGCGCACGCCCGGGGACAGCCACTCGCCGAGAATCGCGATTGCTTCAAGGCGCATCGGCTCAGGGTTCCCGCTCTGTAACGCATAGGTGCAGACCTCGGACGCCAGCTCACTCGTACCTTCACGAAGCGCCGCATAGAGGGCGCGCCGAGTGAACGGGAACTCGCTCGTATCAATAGGTGTTGCGCCAATCGGACTTTCGATTACGCCAGTCGGGAGTGTCCAACGAACCGTGAGGTGGTCGCCGCCGCCGCCTTCGGCGTGTCGCGCTTCGAATGCGTAGCGCTTTCCCTGCTCTAGTTGTATCGACGCACTTTGCTGTGATGGTGCGGAACTGAAGGCGTTCACATTGGAGTATCCCTCGACGCGCGCAACTTCGCGGAGAGTGGTCGGATCTTCGCTTGTGCCAATGAGCAACACAGAGTCATCGTCGCTCGCGATGCCAAAGGTGTATGCGCCGGTCAATGGTGCTTCGATGTGACCACGAATGCGAGCGAGAAACTGGTCACCTGCGTTGCGCGGAGCGTCGGGGGTTTCAAGCGATGTTGTCGTTGTCGGCGGCGTGGCGAAGCGAGACGCATCCCCAAGATCGCTCGCGGTTGCGGCGCGATCGAGTTGCCAGACCTCGCGAGTGAAGGCGTGCGTCGGCGCCATAGCGGGCGCGCCGGTCGGAACCGCATCGAGTTGTGAGTTCATTCGAACGAGCGATCCCGCAAGTTTCGGGGTGAGTGGATTGAGTTCGAGATCGTTGATCGCGCGCGCGGCCTCGTGGCGAAGGAGCCGATCTGGATCTTCGAGGAATTGCGCGATGCGTGGATCGGCCGCCTTGCGCATTGCCAGAAGCGCCGCGAGTCGAACCGAAGGGCGCGGATCGGCTGCAAACTCGCCAAGCTTGATTGGATCTTGCATCCAATGCAGGGCCATCACGCCCGCATGCCGCAGGAACACATCCTGGTCGTTGTTCTCCGCAATCATAGAGATGATGGATGGCGCCTCTTCGATCGCTCGCATCCGTCCGAGCGCCATGCTTGCAAAGTAGCGCACGCGAAGCGAAGGATCGGCGCAGAGATCTGCGAGCTTCGGCGCGACGGTCAATACTCTCGCTTCTCCAAGCACCTTCGACGATTGCGCGCGAATCTCTGGATCAACATCATCGAGCAGGGGGGCGATGAATCGCATTGGGTCCATGCGATCACTCGCACTCGGATTGCTCGCGCGGCGAATCTGTGCCTGCTGTCCCAGGGCCCAGATCGCGTGCACGCGCGCGAGCTGGTTGGGCGCGATGGTCGCCGTATCGCCAAGAAGCGCGGTGGTCTGGCTTCCGCGTGAGGCGAGCTCCCATTGCGCGCGAGCACGGACGCGGCGATCAGCGTGTGCGAGCAGATCGCGAAGCTCATCGCTGTCGCGCTGCGCAAACCCTTCACGCAAGAGTTGGGCAGTCGAGAGCACGCTCGCATCTTGGATGTGCTTGGGATCCCAAACGGCGTAGAGTTCCCCCTTCTTCGCGGAGTACCAACCATCACCCCAGTCACTGATGATGATGCGGCCATCGGGCGCGAAGTCGATGTCGGTCGCGAGGACATTTTCGATGAAGGGCGTGACGCTCGTGACTTGGAAACCGGCGCCAAGGGGTTGGATCCGGATATCGAGCACTTGGCTGTACGACGCGCCGCCGAGAAAGTCGCAGAGGAAGAACGCGCCTTGATAGGACGCGTCAAGGCCTGTACCTGGATAGCACACAAGTCCGCTCGGCCCACTGCTTACATGGTCAAGAGGCGGAATCGTCCACGCGGGTTGCGACGGATTGCTCGATGCAACTTTCGTCGGTGCAAGGTCCGCGCGCAAATGCCAGATGCCTTCCTGATTCCACGGCCCGCGTTGATTGACTCCGTCGAGCGTCTGGTACTCCATGCGCCAACCTGTTTCGCCTCCTTCTACACAGTAGACGAATCGCGCGAGATCTCCTCCATCAGAGTTGTTGTCACCCGTGAAGAGGTTGCCGAAGTCATCGAACGCAAGTTCCTGCGGATTGCGAAGACCGGTGCAGAAGAGTTCGATTGCACTGCCATCCGGATTGCAGCGGAAGACCGCTCCAGAGCGCGGGTCCTTGAGCACTTCGCCCTCTGGTGTGCGGAGGTTGTAGCCGCGATCGCCGATGGACCAATAGAGCTTCCCGTCAGGCCCCCACGCGAGGCCGTGCATGTCGTGACCACGCAGCGCAACGCGCACACCAAATCCGTCGTACACAGACTCTTCGATTTCTGCGCGACGATCGTTGTCGCGATCGCGCAGTCGCCAGAGCGACGGAATGTTGGTGTACCAAACTGCCCCGTCGCGAACGAGGAGCCCCGCGCCCGTTCCGTCAAGTGGGTCGTTGAACGGGCCCGCGAAAAGACTCCGCCGATCGAGCAAGCCGTCCCCATCGGTGTCTTCAAGCATCGAGACGCGATCCTCGTACTTTCTGTAGTACGCCATACCGCCTTCTCGCTTCGCTTCCCACTTCTCGTACATCTTGAGTCGATCGGCGGTCGATTGGGATTGCAGGTCATCAAGCAACCACCATCGACTCGATCGATTGTCTTCGACGCCGAGTTCTTGCCGATCACTCTCCGCAACGAAGATGCGACCCTGCTCATCGATCGCAATCGCGACAGGATCATCAATCGTTGGATAGACGGCGATCATGCGGCACGACAATCCAGCGACCGGCCGGAGCTTGCAGGGGTCGGTGAGTTTCGGGTGCGCTTCCGCAAGCGCTGCGTTCTCCGCCTCAGTGGGTGGCACTCGTGCCAAGAGGCTGCTGTTGGGCGCAACGGTCGCCAGTGCACTGGCTGCAAACGCGAAGAATTGAGTGGAACCTCTTGAGCACATGAGAGTGCGAGATGCTATCGGCGATAGCATCACGCGAATGTCGCAACATGCTGATCCCTTCGCTGCGCGCCGTACCTTCCTTGGAGCAATGGGCGCCGTGTCAATCGCGTCGATCGCGCCGGCGAGCCACCTTCCGCAAGTTGAGACCGCAGCCGCTGGCAAGGTCGCGCTCGATCCCAACAAGCCAGGACGAACGCCGAACATGAAGTTTGCGATCAACATCGAAATGTGGTTTGGCAACCTGCCGTTTGCAGATCGCATCCGAGCGACAGCAGATCTTGGCTTTGAATTCGTGGAGTTCTGGCCGTGGCGCAACAAGGACGCAGCGGCGATCAAAGCAGCACTCGCAGAAACTGGCGTGCAGGTGACGCAGTTCACAGCTTGGGGTTTCGTGCCCGGGATGAACGACCCCAAGTTTGAAGAGGCGTGCGTTGCTGAAGTAGAAGCCTCGTGCCTTTTCGCCAAAGAGATCAGTGCGCCCATGATGACGGTCGTTGCGGGGAACGACATCGCGGGTGTCTCGAAGGCTGACATGCACGCACAGGTCACCAAAGTGCTCAAGCGACTTGCGCCGATCGCAGCGAAGCATGAGGTCATGCTCATTCTGGAGCCGATGAACATTCGCAACGATCACAAGGGTCACTGCCTGTGGGGAAGCCCTGACCCTGTACGCATCTGTCGCGAGGTTGCATCACCTTGGGTCAAGATCAATTGGGATCTCTATCACATGCAAATCAGCGAAGGGGATCTCTGTCGGCGACTCCGCGAGGGCTTCGATCAAGTGGGCTACATTCAAATCGCCGACAATCCAGGTCGCATGGAGCCGGGCACCGGAGAGATCTCCTACGCCCGCGTGTACAAAGAACTACGCGACCTTGGGTACAAGAAGCCTATTGGCGTTGAATGCAATCCAAGCTGCGAAGCGAAGGAAGCTGCACTTCGACTGGCACAGTCTGATGTTTGACTTTCTCGCTGCTCAATACTCCCGCACCAGTTGTTGGTAGGACTCCTCTCATGAACGCCACTACCGTTGCCCTTCCATTCGCTCTCTTCGCGTCCCTGGCATTCGTACCGATTCCACAATCGACGCCACCCGTCCCACCAGCACCAGCACCAGTGGTGCAAGGGCGGGACGGAGCTTTCACGATCGATGATGTCCATTCTTGTGCGCTCTTCCGCGTGCAGCACTTTCACGCGGGTCAGTTCTGGGGGCGCTTCAATAACATCGCCGGATCCTTCACGCTCTCGCAGGACCCCTCCAAGATGGCGTTCGATGTTTCCATTGAAACAGACAGCGTGGACTCGGGCAATACAAAGCTCGATAGCCATCTGAAGAGTCCAGACTTCTTCAATGCGAAAGAGTTTCCGACGATGGTGTTCAAGAGCACGGCGTGCACGAAGAACGCCGATGGCACCTTTGCTTTGACTGGTGATCTCACGATCAAGGGCGTGACAAAGAGCGTGAACGCCGTCATCGAAGTGACGGGCTGGGGCTTCGACATGGGGCGCGGCGCTCGAGCTGGCGCAGAAGCTCGTTTCAAGATCAACCGATCTGACTTTGGTGTGAGTTACGGCGTCGAGAACGGTGCGCTCGGGAACGAGACGACCGTGATCGTTGGGCTTGAAGGTACGGCGGTGTAATGCTCGCTTTCTGCACCCACTTGCTTCTCTCGGCACTCTCGATGCAAAGCTCGCTGCTCACTGATGACGCACCAGTTCCGTTTGGACCGGTGCCGACCGCGGCGCAGTTGGCTTGGCATGATCGAGAGATGCAGATGTTCATTCACTTCGGTCCCAACACATTCACGGGACTGGAGTGGGGGGAGGGCGGCGAGAATCCGAAGCTTTTCGCGCCGACGGCGCTCGACGCCAACCAGTGGGCGCGCGTGGCCAAGGATGCTGGCATGGAAGCCATCATTCTCACGACGAAGCACCACGACGGGTTCTGTCTCTGGCCGTGCGCATCCACGACGCATGATGTTGCGTCGAGCGGGTGGAGCGGTGGCGAACGAGATGTCTTGCGTGAGTTGAGCGACGCATGCGCCAAGGCTGGGCTTGGGCTTGGCGTGTATCTCTCGCCGTGGGATCGGAACAATCCGAAGTACGGCACAGGCTCGGCGTACAACGAGTACTTCATGGCGCAACTGCGAGAGGTCCTTGGTGGTGCGTACGGACCGATTGTGGAGATGTGGTTTGACGGGGCGTGTGGCGAAGGTCCCAACGGCAAGCGGCAGGTGTATGACTTCGCCGCCTTCAATGCGCTCGTGCATGAACTCCAGCCCGGCGCGGTGATCTTCAGTGATGCAGGGCCAGAGGTTCGCTGGGTTGGCAATGAGCGTGGAATTGGAAACGAGACGCATTGGTGCCGACTCAATCGGGATGAGTTTTTTCCAGGCACCCCTCGCAGCGAGGAGCTTGGCGAAGGCCATCGTGATGGAACACATTGGATTCCTGCGGAGTGCGATGTTTCGATTCGCCCAGGTTGGTTCTATCACCCCGACACAGACGCGAAGGTCAAGAGTGTTGATGCGCTTGAAGAGATTTGGTACGCGAGTGTCGGTCGTGGTTGCGGACTCTTGTTGAATGTGCCGCCCGATCGGCGCGGACTGATCCATGACAATGATGCCGCGGTGCTGCGCGGGTTGCGAGCGCGACTCGATGCGACTTTTGCGAAGGATCTCGCGCGTGGCGCGACTGCATCAGCCACGACGACACGAGTATCCACGGTCTCTCCCACGCGCTTTAGCGCATCTCGTGTGCTCGACGGCGATGCGTCGACCTATTGGGCAACCGACGATGCTGTCCACGATGGCGCTGTCACCATTTCGTTTTCGGCTCCCACCAAGGTTGGCATTGTGCGTATCGAGGAGTACATCAAGCTTGGACAGCGAGTGGCAAAGTTTCATGTCGACGCACTTGTGGATGGCGAATGGAAGCGCGTTACCGAAGGCACAACGATCGGCGCGCGTCGGATCTTGCGCTTTGATGGAGTGAGCGCCACGGCGATTCGCGTCGTGATTGACGACGCACTCGCCGCGCCGTGCATCTCGTCGATTCAGTGCTACTAGAGGAGTGATCGCATGACCCGCAACGCATTCCCAGACATCGACAGTGTGCCGTTTGTGGAGCTCGCCTCGCGCGCGCCGCTTGGATTTCGGCACTATCGACCGACGGAGTTGGTCGAGGGGAAGGCGATGCAGGATCACTTGCGCTTCGCGAGCGCGTACTGGCACACGATGCGCAATGGGCTGGCGGATCCGTTTGGCAGCGCGACTGCGCAGATGCCGTGGGATGACGGTACCGAGAGCGTCAGCAACTGCCTCCGCCGAGCCGACGCATTCTTTGAGTTTGTCACGAAATGCCACATCGGTCGCTGGTGCTTTCACGATCGAGACATCGCTCCGGAGCGCGCCACGCTTCGCGAATCGAATCGCGATCTTGACAAGGTGGTGGCGCACTGCAAGCAGTTGCAACAGGCGACTGGCGTGCGACTCCTGTGGGGTACAGCATGTTTGTTCGCGCATCCACGATTCGTCTCCGGTGCCGCAACGAGCCCGCGCGTCGAAGTCTTTACGCACGCAGCGGGGCAGGTGAAGAAGGCCCTTGAAGTGACGCATGAACTCGGCGGAGAGGGCTATGTTTTCTGGGGGTGGCGCGAGTGGTCTCTGTCCCTCGTGAACACCGACATGAAGCGCGAACGCGAGCATCTCGCGCGCTTTCTCCAGATGGCGTGTGATTACGCAAAGGTGATCGGATTCAAGGGGCAGTTTTACATCGAGCCGAAGCCTCGCGAACCAAGCGTGCATCAGTACGATTCGGATGCAGCGGCATGCCTCGCGTTTCTCGCGGAGTTCGATCTGCGCACGCACTTCAAACTGAATATTGAAACCAATCATGCGACGCTCGCGGGTCACACGGTTGAACACGAACTCGCGCTGTGCCGCGCAACCGGTACGCTTGGATCAGTGGACGCCAATAGTGGCACGGATCACTGCGGATGGGACACGGATGAGTTCCCTACGGACCATCGCTTGTGCACCAAGATGATGCTTGAGATTCTCGCTGCAGGTGGATTCAAGACGGGCGGCTTGAATTTCGATGCCAAGCGAAGGCGCGAGAGCTTCGAGCCGGCCGACCTTTTCTACGCCCATGTTGCGGGGATGGACGCGTTCGCGCGCGGGTTGAAAGCCGCTGCCGCGATCCGCGCGGATGGCCGCATTGCCGACTTCGTAAAGCAGCGTTACGCAAGTTGGGATGCCACGCTGGGGAAATCCATTGAACAAGGTCGCGTCACGCTACAGGAACTCGAAGTGCTCGCCCTCGATCGATCGGAGTGGTCAGTGGAGAGTGGCCGTCAAGAGTTTCTTGAGCACATCATTGATTCGATGTCCTGATCGCGCAGCGCACGCCGAGAAACACAACCGCCGTTCCGAAGCGAACGGCGGTTGTCAGGAAAAAGTGAGACTTGTGAGTGGGCTCAGCGTTAGGCCGCAGCGCGGACTTTGAGCTTCTTCGCCCAGCGCTCGTTGCGGACGGTTTCGAGTTGGACGAGTCGAGTGAGAAGATCCGAAGGGCCTTTCGCGCTGATGTCCGCACCGATTTCCTCAGCGAGTCCTGGCGCACGATTGAAGATTCCACCACCAACCGCGATTTGCATTGAGGGGTGCGCGTTCTTCTCTCGAATCGAATCGATGAGTTCGCGAATCATTGGCGCATCTTTCGCGCTCGAAGCGAACAGGAGAAGGACATCAGGCTGTCGGTGTGCGAGTTCTTCGGAGATGTCATCGTTCGCGACGCCCCCGCCCGCAAAGGTCACCTCATATCCATCTGCTTCGAGAAGATCAGCGACCATCTGGCCGGCGAGCTCTTCGGTTTCGTTTGGACCACAGAAGATGCAGATGGATCGGCCGCGAAGTGGCTTCTCTTCATAACGCGCCTGCGCTTGATCGACGAGCATACGGAGCATGCGTGTCGAGTAGTGGTGTGCGAGCGTCGTCATCTGATCCTTGCGGAAGAGCGTGCTCGTCATTTCAAGGAGTGGCCAGAAGAGGTCCTTCGCGAGCGATTCAGCGTCCGCACCGGAGTTGTAAAGGGAGTTGACGAATCTTCGTGCGCTGCGGCGCTCGCCTGAGACGAGGTGCGAGTGGAGTTGCTCGATGCTGCGTTCAATGTTCATGAGAGTGAGGGGCTTAGAGCCAGAGGCCTTAGGCACCATCCAGAGTGCGCCTTGGCTGCTTTCGAGGACCGGGATCCTCCCGGTTGTTGTCCGCGTGACACGCATCACGCTGCGACAACGGTTGTTTCGGCAGCCAGCCTCGGCTTCGAACAGCGCAAGAAATGTGTAGCCAATAACGAAAGGGGGTTGCGGAACTGCTCGCTCAAACCCATGCTCTACACACACATGCGAGGAATCCGCTTTCGACCGATATCCGTTTCTCCATCGTGGGCAGTGATTCGCCTGTTCGTGTGCGCGCTCGGATTGATGTGCACGAAGCAACTGCGTGCAGACGACCCGCCGATTGCGACCGAGTCGCGCAGCGCAGACATTGAGCAACGCAGCGACAGCGAGGCCGAGAGGCTCGTGATTGGTTGTGATGCTGGCGATGTCACCGTTGAAGTGGACCCATCGCTGACCTGTACCAATGTGCAGGCAGTCTTTCGCCTCGTCGGCCGCGATGCGGCTGAACTGGCAAAGCGGTGCGCGACCCTTCGCCTTTACGCTGCGCGCACCGCCGACGGATTGATTCTCGTGGAACCGATTCTGGTTGACGGCATGCGTCCCGGCGAGCGCGTGGATGTGACGGTTCGAACTTTCGCGGCCGCTGACACCTCGATTCGTGCGAGGAATGGCGCGATGAAGGCCACGGGCGTGGCGGGAAAGCTGCGACTTCGCGGCGCCAACGGGAGCGTGTTGCTTCGCGGGTGTACCGGCGTGATTGATGTGCAATCGGAGAATGGCACGATTGATGTTTTCGAGGCGATGCGGGATGTACACATCGCATCCAAGCATGCGCCGGTTTCCCTGCGTTACGCAGATGCCGCCGATGCGGAGTTCAAAATCGAAACCACAAATGGCCCAGTGACTGTTTCGGTCAGCGCCGCCTATGACGGCGTCGCAACGCTTCGCACAACGGCGGGGGGCATCGTGCTTCGCGACACAGGCAAGCGCATGCGAACACCGCGCCTTGGTGAAACCGTTGCACAAGTCGAACTTGGCGCTGGCACCGCGCAGTCGGTCGTCGAAACATCGAATGGCACGGTTATCCTTGAGGCGCGGTTGGCGCCGACTCCCGTGGCACCAACTGACTCAGCATCACGCCCGTGAGCATGAGCGCGGCACCGGCATATTGCTGCAACTCCGGTCGCTCACTCAGAAAGATGATGCCGCACGCCATACCGAACACACTTTCGAGTGACATGATGAGCGCGGCATGCGCGGGGGGAGCTCGCTTTTGCGCGAGCACTTGAAGGGTGAAAGCGACAGCGACCGGAAACGCGGCGCCGAGCAGGATCGACCACTTCGCAAGCAGGATGGATTCCCATTCAAGCTGACCGAAGAAGGCGGCGAAGATCAACGAGACGATTCCAGTCACTCCAAGCTGGATGATGGAGAAACGAATCGCTTCCACTCGTGACGAGTAGCGACCGACGAGAATGACTTGAATTGCCCAGATGACAGCGGAAACAAGAACGAGCCCATCCCCCGGATTGACTTCGAACTGCCGCGTGATGCCCAGCAGCCCAAGCCCAACCGCCGCAAGTGCGACACCAGTCCAGACCGGCCAACGCAAGTGGTGCCCGATGAACAATCCGAGCAATGGCACGAAGACGACATAGAGGCTCGTGATGAATGCGCCGTTGGAGGCTGTAGTGAACCCAAGCCCCGCTTGCTGAAAGAGCGCACCAGCGGCCATCGCGATTCCCACAATCAAGCCACCTCGGATGGTGGTCCGCTGCACCTGTTTCGTATCCTCTTCTGGCCACGGAATCACAAACAGCAGCGGCAACAACAGGATGGTCCCGATTGTGAATCGAAGACCCGTGAACCCAAATGGACCGACATGATCTGCGCCGAGCACCTGGAACACGAATCCTGCTCCCCAAATCGCTGCTGCAGTCAAGAGAAAGGAGTCGGCCACGGCAGTCGTCATGCGCATCGATGCGACTGTAACCCAGAGGAAGCAAGTGCGCCTTGAATATTGGAGCAATCGAGGTCAGGCTGCGTAGATGATCCGCCCAACCGACCGATTGATGCGTGCCTCGATCTTCGCGTTTGTTGCGGTGACCATTTTCACTGCGTGCGATGCGGCACCCAAGCCGCCGGTTTCACTTCTCGAGAACGGTCTCGTGGGATGTGAGTACGACGCGAAGTACTGGTCGGTTGATGCGGGAACCTTGATCGGGCGAACAACTGCCGAGAACCCGATCACGAAGAATCAGTACTTGTGGTTTCCGGGCGAGTACTCCGATTTCGAATTGCTGTGTGAAGTTCGTATCGCGGGTGGGAACTCAGGCATTCAATATCGTTCCGAGCCGCAAGTGAACGGTGAGCCGCGCGGGTTCCAAGCGGACTTTGACGCTGCGCACAGTTACACCGCGCGAGTCTATGAAGGTGGCGATGGTGGGCGTGGGTTGATCAATGAGCGGGGCGAGTCGGTGCACTACAGCAATGGTGCCCGGACCGCCGAACGATTTGCTGACGCAGCAACCATGGACAACGCGATCAAGCGCGAGGATTGGAATGCGTATCGCATCATCGCGATCAATGGCCTCGTGACGCACGATCTCAATGGCGTGCTCATGACCAGAGTGGAAGAAGATGTCGCCGTTCGCAAGAGCGGTCGTATCGGCGTGCAGTTGCATGTCGGTGAACCGATGCTCGTCGAGTATCGAAACCTACGCATCACCAAGGTGGACGCGGACAATGAGTCAGCGTGGGGCGGTCGATGAGGGAAGTGCAGTCACGGCTCCCCTTGGCGGTGATCCTCGTCGGATGCGGCACGTTGCTCCTCAGTGTTGTTGCGGTCTCGACAGTATTGAAGCACGGCGAGACTGTGCTCGACGCGCCGCCTCCTGTGCTCGTCACGCAAACGCGCGTGGCCCCAATTCGCGCGGCGCCGCAGCGGCCGCAGTGGATCTGGACACACGAGGCGAACGCCATCGACGCGACCTTTGTTCGAGAGTTCACGCTTGCAGAGGCCGCGGAAGTGGCCACGCTCGTCGTCAGCGTCGACAACTCGGCAGAAGTGTTGATTGACGGGACGCTGGTTTCGGAAACGAACGACTGGGCGGCGCCAGTCGAAGCAAGCGTGGCGGCGCAACTTGGGCGCGGGTCGCACACGATCGAAGTTCGCGCGCACAACGAGGGTGGTGTCGCGGCCGTGCTCGTCGATCTCATGATTCGCGATGCGCTCGGACGCGAGACGCAGGTCGTGAGTGATGGGAGTTGGGGGACGGTGCAAGGCGAAGCACGCGCACCAGTACGAGTCATCGGACCATACGGCGTCGCACCTTGGGGCGCGCTTGCGTCATTCGACGCGCACGCGGTGCAGTCATCGATCGTCGTTCCCGAAGGATTTACTGTTGAACTTGTGACGCAGATCACGCGATCACTCGGTTCAATCGTCGCGCTTGAGTCGTTGCCAGACGGTTCTCTTGTCGCGAGCCCGCAACACGGCAAGTTGCTTCGCATCGTTCCCTCCTCAACGGGAGCTCCTGCGAGCGTGACGCCGATCGAACTTCCGATCGGTGATGCGCAGGGGCTTGCCTACCTAGAACGCGGCGAGGAACGACATCTCTATGTGAATGTGAACTCGACCGGAACGGTGCCGAGTGGTCTCTACCGCCTTCGCGATAGCGATTCGAATGGAGAGTTTGAATCCGTGGAACTCCTGCGCGGCTACCCGGAAACCGGCGGCGAACACGGACCACATGGCATCGCGATTGCTCCCGATGGCATGCTCTACGCCATTGGCGGGAACCATCTTCCGCCGCCCGATTGCGCAACCTCGCGTGTACCGCGGGTGTGGCAGGAAGACCATGTATTGACGCGCATGTGGGATCCGGGTGGTCACGCTGTCGGATTGCTCGCGCCAGGCGGATGGCTTGTTCGAACCGACCTTGATGCGAAGCAGTTCGAATTGCTTTCCATCGGGATGCGAAATGCGTATGACATCGCATTCATCGATGGCGAAGTGTTGACTTTCGACTCCGACATGGAGTGGGAAATGGGAACGCCGTGGTACCGCCCCACGCGAATCTTGCACCTCGCGAGTGGCGCCGACTTTGGGTGGCGCAGTGGTTCAGGGAAGTTTCCGTCGTGGTACCCCGACACCAATCCGGCGGTTCTCGACATTGGCCCTGGTTCACCAACCGGAATGCTGAACTGCGCAGAGTGTTTTTCTGATCGGAAATGGAAGCACGCGGTACTCGCTCTCGATTGGACGTACGGCACCATTCACGCACTCTTCCTTGAACCATCCGGCTCTGGATTCTCTGCGACGCGAACCGAGTTTCTCTCGGGCAAACCACTTCCGTTGACTGACGCGTGCGTGGCGCGCGACGGAGATGGTGGCTTCTACTTCGCCGTCGGAGGTCGTGGTGCCGCGAGTGCGATCTATCGCGTGCAGGAACGCGAGCGCGCTCCGCAGTCGGAAATGGTTGAGATGCCCGATGTAGAAGGACTTCGCGCCATGCGCCGCGAGTTGGAGGCGCTGCAGCACCCCGCACTCACGGCCGACCAGTTCGAGAGGGTTTGGCACGGACTTGGTCACCAAGATCGTTTGCTCCGAAATGCGGCGCGAGTTGCACTCGAGCACCAAGATCCGCCATCGTGGAGCCCGCGGGCGTTGAGCGAGAGTGATCATGAGACGGCGATCGCGTCATTGCTCGCACTCGCCCGCACTTCACCAAGCGACGCGGCTGCGGTGCAAGCGCGGATTGCGGAACTCGACAGCGGTTCACTGTCGAAAGATCACGCGCGGAGTGCCGCGCGCATTCTCGGCATTACGCTTGCGCGAGGGCACGAACTATCCCCGCTCGCCCGCATCGCGACCATTGAGCGACTCGAAGCGCGACTTCCGTCTGGCGACGAACTCTACGACCGAGAGGTCGGAGCACTGCTTGTGCGTCTTGGCGCAAGCTCGGTGGTTCCAAAGCTTGTATCGATGCTCGAAGCGAAGGATGTCGTCCGTGACGCGCACGATGCCGCAATGTTGGCGCGCAGTGAGGGGTATGGTCCAGCCGTCGAACGAATGCACGCACAACGAGGTGAGAGGCAACAGTTCGCGGCTGCGATGATGTTGCGTGAGGCGAAGAATGGCTGGACGGACGGACTCCGCGATCGATATGCACTCTGGTTGGCACGCGCGCGCCGAACGGCCGGAGGAAACTCGTATCAGGGATCTCTCAAGCAGATATTGAAGGACGCACTGGTCAATGTGCCAGAGTCGAAGCGCGGTCGATTTGAGCAACTCGCGAGCGATGACGGCGCGGACCTCGCCGACCGTCCGCAGCCGATTGGACCCGGGCGAAGCTGGACCACCGACGAAGTCGAGCAACTCGCTCTTGATTCGGCGAGAGGGAATGTCGTGAATGGCGCGATGATGTTCGCCGCCGCAAGTTGTATCGATTGCCATCGCAGCGGTGCGCTCACGGCGCTTCACATGGGTGGACCCGATCTCACGAATGTCGCCCTGCGGTTTGGCGCGCGCGAACTTGCAGAAGCAATCGTGGAACCCTCGAAGGTCTTGAGTGATCAGTACGAGTTCGAAGCGTTTGAACTTCTCGACGGCTCAGCGATCGTGGGTCGAATTGTTGATGACAACGACACTCGATATCTGATTGTCGAGAATCTGCTCGCGCCAGACGCGCGCGTTGAAGTGCTCAAGTCGCAGATCAAGTCGCAACGACGATCGAAGCTCTCGCCGATGATGCCGGGTTTCATCGATCGGCTCAATGCACAAGAGGTGCGCGATCTGTGCGCGTATCTCTTGCAAGCGAGTTGATTCGCGGCTTCGAGGCGGACACGGGGTATGCAGTGGCGGTTCGACTCTTCGTGATGCTGTTCACAAGGGGTGGATCGAAGCGATTACAGCCTCATTGCCGCCATTCTGGTCGTGAATCAGTCGCACTTGAAGTTACACGCGATTGCAGATTTGTGTCGTAGTCGTCGTTGAGGTTGGCGTTGCGCTTGTTCCTCGGTGTGCGCTTTGTTCGGCTCCGTTCGAGGATTTCAGTTTCAACAGAGTGGTGATACGGCGATCGAAGTGGATTGGACCCTCGTTCCAGGAGTTGGGATGAAGCGGCGTGAAAGGGAGCAGGTGGGATCTGCACGCGCGAATTGGGGAGCCAGTGACGAGGCGCGGAGTGGTGCTCGAAGGGCCTTCGTTCAGGGGCAGCGACTCTGTGCGCGGACTTAGTGCTTCCACACCTCGGCTGGGACAACGACTTTCTTTGCGTTGCTTGGCGTAATCCACGACACGCGCAGGAGATCTTGTCCTGCGGCTTCGAACATGTCGAGCTCTATTGGATGCAGCCCCTTCGCGAGCGCGATCGCGCCAGACCTTTCTGCGGCGCTATGGAGTTGATCGTTGTCGACGACGAGTGTGCCTTGTACTGTGAGTCTACTGCCGTCATCGGAGTCGACGAAGAAGCGGTAGAGACCATCTTCGGGCGCGTCGATGAAGCCGGTGAAGGTAAGCCCGAAGAATTCTTCGCGCGGTTTGATTGCGACGGACGGCGTTGCTGCCACGCCTTCGGATTCTTTCTTGCCACTTCGAATCTGCGCGCACGCTTTCGTAGTCTCCGCGAGGGAGTAGGTTGTGTACGCGAGTCCTGCGTCAATCGTGAGCGCTTGGACCGCGGGGGCGAGCGTAAGTCGCGTGAAGGTGCGGTTCACGATCTTCGTGACGGGTTGATCCTGATAGAAGCCCCGCGCGCTGACTGTCGTCGTTGCATGGATGGTGAGTGGCTCGCTTGCCAGCGCGCTCTTGTGGGTTGGCTCGCTTCCGTCTGTCGTGTATCGATAGACGAGCAATCCCTCGTCAGAGGTTGGGGCAACCGACACCCGCAGCGCGTCGACAAAGTTGTCGTCGGCAGCGGATATGACGGGACTCGATGCGATGACGAGCGTGCCTTCGAGGTCGACTGAAACAACCGTACAGACTGGATCGATCGGCGTTGTCGGAAGCAGGAAGGTCGTGATGCCGCCCTCTTGTGTGTTGCGGAAGAGTTCCTTCGTTTTCTGCCCGAGGACTTGCACGGTTCCAACCCCACTCAGCAATCCGGAGAGCTGCAACCTCCCATCGTTGGGCCAATCGAACACCATGAGATAGAGGCGATCGCCACCGCTCGGATTGACTCCGCGCGTGACTCGCCCCCATGCGGGTGCTTCAGAAAACGGATTCGCATGCGTCGCATAGATCGCGCTGCTGTTGACCTTCATCCACGCACCGATTGCAGCGAGTCGTTCGGCACTCGCTGCTGGAATCTCGCCATCGCCCGTTGGTCCAACATTGAGTAAGAAGTTTCCGCCCTTGCTCGCGATGTCACAGAGCTTGTGAATGAGATCTGCCGTCGATTTCCAATCATGGTCGTTCTTGTCGAATCCCCAAGTCCCATTCATCGTCATGCATGTTTCCCAATCGACGCCGTCGGGCAGCCCTGTCGCTGGGATTTGTTGCTCAGGCGTGCCGTAGTCGCCGCGATAGTTGCCTTCACGCGTGACGCCTTCCATGCCACTTCGACCAGTATCGACGCGATTGTTCACGATGATGTCGGCATCTAGTCCGCGGACGAAGTCATAGAGATCCATGCCCTTCTCATGCGTCCAAGTGCCTTCCCACTCACCGTCAAACCAGAGGATCCCAACCTTGCCGTACTTGCCGCCCACGAGTTCGCGCAATTGCGACTTCATGTACTGCTCGTAGCGATCGTACACAGCAGCATCCGTTGGTCGCTTGTCCCATGGTCGGCGCGGGAGATAGTCGGGGTGATGCCAATCCATGATCGAGTGGTAGAAGCACAGGCGAATGTCTGCCGCGGCGCACGCATCGGCGAGTTCCTTGAGTGGATCGCGCGGAGCAAATGGTGACGAGCCAACATCCCAATCGCTGATTGGCGAGTCCCACAAGCCGAACCCATCGTGGTGCTTGGAAGTAATCACGATGTACTTCATGCCCGCGTCCTTCGCGATTTCCACCCATCGCTTGGCGTCGTACTTCACAGGGTTGAATTGATCGCGTAGCGGTTCGTATGCCTCGGGCGTGATTTGCGCATTGGAAAGGAGCCACTCGCCCGCGCCCCGCACGGGCTTGCCATCCCACTCGCCGCCCGCAGTCGAGTACGCGCCCCAGTGGATGAACATCCCAAACTTTGCCTCGCGAAACCACTGCATACGCGCGTCGTGCTCCGCGGGCGTTTCGTTCACAAGATTCGTGCCGGCGTGGCGGGGAAGTTCCTCTTGGGGGAGAGCGAAGATCGATGGTGAACAGACGAGTGCCGCAGCGATGGCTCGAAGGTGCATGCGCGAATGCTACAGGGCATGGACTATTCTTCGCGTATGGCTTCCACCAAACCTCTCGCCAAAGTCCTCGCCAACACAGAGCGGCAGATCTTCGTGACGGCGGACTCGCACTTTGGTCATACCGATGCAATGCAATGGTATGGACGCCAGTATGCGAGTGTGGAAGCAATGGACGACGCATTGATTGACGGCATCAACGCCCGCGTGGATGCGCAGGACATTCTGATTCACCTCGGTGACTTCATGGTGAAGGGCACCGGACGCAGGTGGGAACGCGAGGACTTCAAGCGCGCGCAACAGTATCGAGATCGAATCCACTGCGAACGCGTGCACTTGATTCAAGGCAATCACGATCCAAGGGGCGAGGACATGTTCGACGCGATGTTTGAGTCAGTGGGCGAGATCGTCTCTGTGAAGGGCATCCAAGGCATCGAAGAACGCGTAGTGCTCTTTCATTATCCACTCGAACAATGGCAGGGCAGGCCAACGGGCGCGATGCACCTTCATGGACATGTCCACGGATTTGGATCGGATGTCGCAAGGCGACACGACTGCGGAGTCGATCACAAGGACAACGCCTGCACGCCACTGTGTCTCACGGAACTCCTTACGCGAATGCGGGCAACTCCGCCAAGCGGATTCGTCAGAGCGTGAAGCGATACTCAAGCTACGCGTGAATCGCGCGGCCTTCGGTGGCAAGGGCTGCTTCGTGGAGTGCTTCGTGCATCGTCGGATGTGCGTGCACCGTCGAGATCACATCTTCGATGGTTGCTTCGACTCTGCGTGCGAGGCACATCTCGCCGATGAGTTCGCTTGCGTCTTCACCAAAGATATGCGCGCCGAGGATTTCTCCATACGGCTTACTGGTGATGATCTTCACGAGGCCCTCGGTTGCGCCGACCGCGATCGCTTTGCCGTGGCTCTTGAGGTTGTAGGTACCGACGGAGTACGCGATGCCCTTGGCCTTCGCGTCGCGCTCGGTCATGCCAACCGATGCGATCTGCGGGTTGCAGTAGGTGCAGCCTGGAATCGACGCATAGTCGACGCCGAGCGTGTGATGCCCCTTCATGCGCTCGACGCACGCGACCGCTTCTTCGCTCGACACATGCGCGAGCCATGGCGGCCCGATGACATCGCCGATGGCGTAGACGCCAGCGACGGAAGTTTGATAAGTCGGTTCCTTCTTGTCCTTGTAGTCCGTCCAGATGTGGTCCTTCTCCACGCGCATGCCGAGCTTCGCGTCGAAGAGTCCATCAAAGCGCCCCTTCACACCAATGGCAACAAGCACTGCATCGCATTCAATCGTCTTCGTCTGCGACTTGTCTTGCGTGCTCGCCACGGTCACGATCGCGCCGCCCGTTGCCTTCTTCTCGATCTTGGTCGTCGTGTGCGCGACGAGGAACTCCATGCCTTGCTTGGTGAAGGTCTTCAGCGCGGCTTTGGAGATGTCATCGTCTTCGATGGGAAGAATGCGATCCACCATTTCGACGACCGTGACCTTGGTGCCGAATGCATTGAAGAAGTACGCGAACTCCATGCCGATAGCGCCGGAACCGACGATGACGATCGACTTGGGTTGTTCGGTGCAGGCGAGCGCGTCGTAACTCGACAAAATCGTCTTTCCATCGCACGGCGTGTTTGGAAGTTCGCGAGGTGCTGCTCCAGTGGCGATGAGAATGCGATCAGCAGTGATCTCGCCGAGTTTCTCGCCGCCGATGCCGTGGTAGTAGTTCTGGTCGGCCTTCGAGAGTTCGATGCGGCATGGAGAAGTCGAGGTCTTGCCCGAGACAATCTTCGCGTGTCCTTCGAAGTGCTCGATCTTGTTCTTCTTCAAGAGGTACGCGACGCCGCTACTGATCTGCGTGGTGATGTTTCGGCTCCGTCCCATGACCTTCGACCAATCCACTTTCACGCTTGCGGGATCGATGTCGAAACCCCAATCGCGTCCGTGGCGAATCGCTTCGAGATAGAGCTCAGCGTTATGCAAGAGCGCCTTTGTGGGAATGCAACCCCAGTTGAGGCAGACGCCGCCGAGCTTACTTCGCTCAACGCACGCGACCTTCATTCCCATTTGCGCCGCGCGAATCGCGCCAACATAGCCACCGGGGCCTCCGCCAATGACGATGAGATCGAAGTGCTTTGTTTCTGCCATGACTGAAAACTCCAAGGGAAGTGCGAAGTATGCGTGCAGGAGTGCCGCGATTGCGATCGCCGCACGACTGAAGGGGGCGGATTGTAGAGGTGACGATATCGCCGCGTTTGCGATTTGCTCTGCGAGATCGGGCCCTCTGGGAACGGATGGCGGGGTGAACGGAACCGTGGACCCTGGGGCTTGCTCCCGTTTCGATACCCGCCGTATGTCCGCGCCGCTCAGTTTGGTGGATCAAGCCTGTAGTATTCACCCTCGCTTCTGGTTCTAGGCCTTCATCCTTGTCGGAAAGTCCACCTCCCTTGCGAATTGCGATCCTCAGTGACATTCACGCGAACCTCGCTGCGCTCGAGGCAGTGATCGCGCACGCCGAGGCCAACGGTGTGGAGCAGTTCGTTTCCCTTGGTGATGTGGTCGGATACGGTCCAGACCCAGTGGAATGTGTCGACATCGTCGCGGCTCGCTGCGACTGGTCTCTTCTTGGTAATCACGACTGCGCCGTGCTCTATGAGCCGACGAACTTCAATGAGGTTGCCAAGCGCGCGGCGTATTGGACCCGCGACGCGATCATGCAGCGGCATATCGTCGAGGCAGCGGCGCTTGATGCGCGCATTGCATCAGGGACGCTCGCTGCGACGGACCCATCCATCCCCGAAGAACGCGCACGCATTGAGCGAGATCGCATGCGTCGACTCGATTTCATCAACATGATGCCGGTGCGCAAGCGCTTCGATCGCTATGTCGCGGTGCATGGCACGCTGCGCAAGTACATCAACGAGTACTTGTTTCCGCAGGATGCGTCGGCGTATCCGCGCAAGATGAGAGACATTTTCAGCCTCATTCCTGATGGTTGCACGCTCTTTGTTGGTCACACACACTGGCCTGGCGTCTTCAGCCGCGATTACGACGATTTCATTTTCGAGAGCCCCGCCGACATTGACAATGTGTGGACGGTGCCCGATGCGTCCGAAGTTGAGTCACCTGAAGAGTTGAAGGCGATCGTGAATCCGGGTTCAGTGGGTCAACCGCGGGACGGTGATCCGCGCGCGAGCTATGCAATTCTCGATCTAGGTGGACCGCGCCATCGCATCGAGTTTCACCGCGTTGAATACGATGTGCAGAAGACTTGCGATCGCATTCTCGCGAATGATCAACTCGACCGATGGCTTGGGGAGCGGCTGCTTGAGGGTAGGTAGTGAGGTCAAATCACAAACTGATTTGCATCCCTTCCATGGGGCACCGACGCGCGGCATGAGTCGCCACAGCGAGCTTCGATCTTGTGGCGACCGCGCGCAACGGATTCGCGCCACAATCAAAGGCTAGCAAGGCTCGTGTGTGGGGTCACGTCGCCTGTGCGTTCTGTAGGTCGATGCAAGCTTGCAGCCGATTCGCGATCTCATCAAGGAGCAGAGTCAATGGTCCTGGCGGCGCCGGAGCGGGCGACTCCGGTGGCGTGACACAGATCTCGACGCCGGTCACACACGCATCCTCACTGTCTGCGGGAAGCCAGGGCAGCGGGCACGGCGGACCGGTCGGTGGATCGGTCGGCGGGTCGTCGCCACAGCAATACTCCGGCTCGGTAAAGCAGAATTCGCAGGCTGTATGGAGGCAATCGCACGCGGCCTCCTTCGCGGCCTCGCCGCAGATTCTCGCCACAAACTTGCAGGAACCGATTCGAGGTTGCGGAATGTTGGCGGGCTCGCCGAACGCCGGGGTGGGGTTCGGAACACTTCGGCAGCACAGGCGCAGGGCCCGATCGCAAAACGACCAACCGCCGGGCGCGACCACAGTGAGCATTTCCCCGACGAGTGCCCCAACAAACCAAATCTCCGTAATGGACTTTCCCTGCCAGAGGCCGATCGCCATTTCTGTCGCACCGAGTCGAAAGATGGTGATGTCGGTCAGTGGTCGAGTCGAGATTGCAGAAGTGAGCGTTGTGATTGCTTGTTCGGCGGTGATGCCTTGCGCGCGCTGCCGCGCGATGGAGGCGTAGACGGGATTGGTTCGACCAAAAACGATTCCTTCGGATCCGTTCGCATCAGCGGGAGGCGTCCATGCCGCAGTGGATGTAGTTCGCTTGAACTCGATCGTCATGTGCGCGGCACGCGCATCCGTGAATCGGAGCGTCATCGCTGTCGCAGACTCCGCAATGGTTGTAATCGAGGCGGGCGCAACTTCCTGCATGGCGTGCGCACGAGCGTCAGTGCAAGTCACAGATGCGCAGATGAGGAGCCACGGGCACATAGCCGTGCGCATGAACCACGTTGGGAGTTCGGCGAGGGCATCGTAGACCTTGTTCTTCCTCTCGATCATGTTGGTCCTCGGGACTCCAATCTCGGGGGCACGATCCCGAGGCCATGACAAATTGACTATTCCAAGGCTCCCACTCGCGTCAATCAAACTCTAGTGAGACTTGAAAGATCAGCAGCGCGCGTCGTCAAACCTGAGTTTTTCTCATAGCGTGCAGGGACACCCTGCTGACGCTGGTCGCGTAGGACCTGCGATGGCGATGCCCTGGATGGAATGGTTTGGTAGCCCTAGCCCTGCTCGAGTCGCCTGCGAGTGCCCGCTCGACCCCTCCGCTATTCTTCCCCTCCCATGTTTACGGATCCCGCCCGGCGAAAACTCTTTTTCACTCTGTTTGCGCTCTGCCTGCTTGGAGGATTTGTGGCGATCCTCATGACAGGAAAGGGTCGTGGTGCGCTGAATGCAGAACCGACTCCGATTGCACAGGTCGCACCAGCGTCGGTCAGTGCCGAGGGAGAAAGCGATGCGAGCGGAGCCAATGCAATCGCTCCGCGAACCGAGTTGACGGCCACGCCTGAGGCTGCTCCGACGGTTACGCCGCTTTCCGCCCTCGCCGCGCGACCAGCTGGCAATGCCGTTGTCGGTGAACCACTTGGCCTCGGAGCTCTCGGGGGCCAAGGCGGCGATGAGGCTCTTCCATTTCGCATCGAGTTCGCGCGCAACGCCGCAGGCATTCGCAGCATCATCTTCAATAAGTACTTTGTCGCGGCAACCACGGTGGGCGAGGTGCGTGAACCGTACGAAGTGACACGAGAGTCGGCGATTGGTGGATTCGAAGTTCCAGTGTTCGCCGCTCGTCAGATCGTCGTAAACGGCACGAGCGTTCCACTCTTTGGCGTGGTCTGGCATTCACCGAGCGCGGGTCGGTTTGAATCAGAAATCGTCGACGCGACCGGCGCGGTCATTGCAACGATCGCGCGCGAGTACCGATCGAGCGGAACGAACTATGACCTAACACTTCTGCAGTCAGTCACGAATCGAACCGCAGCGCCGCTCGAAGTGCGCTTCGAGATGTATGGACCGAGTGACCTGCCTGGGGACAAGGGCGCGTACACCGAAACGCGACGCATGCATTTTGGGTACATCCTTCCACAGAAGAGGGATCCCTTGCAAGCGACCGTTCTCTCCAACGGTCAGACCTTTGAACGGCAGACGTTGATTGACCTTGTCGATGGTGGAAACACTGGCCTGTGGCCGGATGCAGCGGCGAAAGAGGGTGAATACTCGCTGAGCTGGGTGGGTTCGACGAATCGATACTTCACGCTTGCGCTCTATGCGCCCTACGCCCCGCCATCTTCGCCATCAAAGAAGTTGATCGCGATTGACGAAGTGTCAGGCGGCACAACTCCGGGCTCCGATGGAAAGCCTCAGCTTTTCACAACCGTGTGGTCACCCACCGCGACCATCGCGCCGAATGCCAGCGCATCGTTTGATGTTGGCGTGTACGCAGGGCCACTTGAGCCGCGCATCCTTGAGTCGCACGATCCCTACGCGGCGCTCAACATGGGTGAACTCATCGTCTACTCCATGGCCGGCTGCTGCAGTTTCTGCACCTTCCCTTGGCTCGCGCGATCCTTGCTGTGGGTGTTGACGACACTCCATGACTATGTGCTCTTCGATTGGGGATTGTCGATCATTGCGCTCACGATCGTCGTTCGATTGATCTTGCATCCGGTGACGAAGAAGTCTCAGATTTCGATGCAGCGTTTTTCGAAGGCGATGTCCGCGCTCAAGCCAGAACTCGACGCTCTGCAGAAGCGGTACAAGGACGAACCAGCTCGAATGCAGCAGGAACAGATTCGCATGTTCCGCGAGAAGGGCGTGAGTCCAGCTGGATGTGTGGGTGGCATGTTGCCCACTTTCCTGCAGATGCCTATCTGGATGGCGCTCTACGCCGTCCTGTACTTCGCGATCGCGCTTCGCCAAGAGGCTGCATTTTTCGGTGTTTTCCAGAACTTTGGTGGCTGGTCGTTCCTCGCTGATCTCAGCACGGCCGACCGCTTCTTCGTATTCGGTTCACCGATTGGCTTCGATTGGTTGTCCATTTCGTCATTGAATGTTCTTCCGATCATGATGGGTTTTGTCTTCTGGGTGCAGGCGAAGTACATGTCGCCTCCGCCTTCCGCCACCATGACTGACGAACAGAAGTCGCAGCAGCGCATGATGCAGATCATGATGACGGCGATGTTCCCGATCATGCTCTACTCCGCGCCGAGTGGCTTGACCCTGTATATCTTCACCTCTACTTGCTTTGGCATCATCGAAGGTCGCATCATTCGCAAGCAGGTTGAGCAAATGGACCTGCTTGCGCCGAAGGCCAAGAAGAAGCAAGACTTCATGGGCCGCCTTTACGAGAAAGCGCTCGAGCGCGCGAAGCAGAAGCCCGATCAGCCCAATCGCTTCAAGGGCAGGTGAGTGTGGAACCCACGACGCAAGCAACTCCTGCGTCTGCGTCGGGCATCGTGATCGCTCGCGGCAGCGCGCCGGGGCGCGGCACCCGTGCATTGCTTCGAGCATCGGGTTCATCGCTCGCGCGTGCGTTTCAACACGCGTTTGTGCGCGCCTTGCCGACCCACCGATGTCATGCGCCCAATCGTCTCAAGACGAGCGTGGGCATCGTCCCGTGTTTGGTGCTTTGGATGCCCGCGCCTGCGAGCTTCACTGGGGAAGATTGCTTCGAGGCACTCTTGCCGTCGAATCCAGCGCTCCTCGACGCCGCACTCGAGGCACTCCTCGCGAGTGCGTCCAAGGAGGATTGCATCGCGCGGCAGGCGGTGGCGGGGGAGTTTGCGATGCGTGCATTTCTCAACGGACGACTCGCCCTTGCTGCTGCCGAGGCGCTCGCCGCGGCGATTGCGGCGGCTGACGATGCAGAGCTTGCCGCCTCGCGCATGCTTGCGTCCGGCGCACTCGCGCTCGAAGCCACTGCGGTTGTCGATGAGGTGACGAACCTTCTCGCGCTTGTCGAGGCCGGTATTGACTTCAGCGATGTGGAAGATGTCACCGCAATCACCCCCGCGGAGCTTGCGCCGCTGCTGCGCGCGTTGAGCGAGCGGCTCGACATCCTTGCTGGGCGTGGGGTGGCAGAGGATCGCGCACGAGCCCTTAGTCGAGTGACGCTGTTTGGGGCGCCAAACTCGGGGAAGAGTTCGCTTTTCAACGCCCTGCTTGGGAGAGAGCGGACGGTGACTGCGGATGAGATTGGAACGACGCGCGACGCGATTACTGAGCGCGTTGTGTTTGCCAAGGACATCACCGCAGAGTTGACCGATGTTGCGGGTTACACACCATGTTTGGCATTGGATGACTCCATCGCGGCGCTCGCGCAGAAGCGTGCGCAGGAGGAACGGGCGGATGCGGACCTTGTGCTTTGGTGCGAGGCCGTCGATTCGGTCGAATTCGATCGCGCACCGACCGAGCTTGACCCCGCAAGGTTGGCGCGCGTGGCAACCAAGTGCGATCGGAACGCCGATCGCGAGGTCGCAGCCGACGCGCTGCGAACGAGCGCGCATAGTGGCGAAGGCGTGGAAGCACTGAAGGCACTCGTCGCAAGGATGTTGCGTCGCTTGCCATCGCGCGGGGCAGCGCTGTCGGCTGTCCTTCCGAGGCAGGCGTCGGCCGTTGCGGAGGCGCGCGGCATTCTTCTCGAGGCCGCAGCGGCGGCGGACGCGCAGCTCTCACCGCGCCGGTGGTCTCGGCCAGAAGAGACCGCAGCACTGCTCCGCGCGGCTGTTGAGGCGCTGCATCCGATTGCGGGCGGACTTGACTCCGACGAAGTCCTTGGCCGAATCTTCTCGCGATTCTGTATTGGAAAGTAGTGGCGTCTATCTGCTAGCGGTTGATTGCAGACTCACGCGCGGTTCCACGCGCTACGATCTCGCCATGCGCGCACTTCGTATTCTTGCCATTGGTACTTCCGCACTTCTTGGATGCGTTGCGGTGACTGGCTGCACATCGTCGCTCACCTACCCCGCGACTGCCGGCAAGGCGCCCGCGAGACCGGATGTTTCGCCCTGTCCTGAGTTGATGGGCGATGCGGTGCTTGGCGTTGCGCGAGCGGCGAAGGATCCAAATCAGGAAGCAGTCGTGTTCAACCTGCCTGCAGGCGTGCAGAGCACAGTGTGGAAGCGAGTGGAGTCGCGATTGAGTTCGCGCACCACGCTGCCCGTGCGAGCGATGACGGATGGTGATGCGATCGTCTACAGCGTTGAACAGATTCGACTCAACGGCGGCAAGGCGGAAGTCGATGTGCTCTATGTTGACCGAGGAATCTGGCAACTCGCGACGGTGAAGTTCTCCGGCGGCGTCTTCTCGGGGTATCAACTTGACTCTGTCACTCGGTGGGTGATTCCGGTCACTGCGCCAACCGCCAATGATCCACGACCTGCCGAGGCCATCGTGCAAGCGCAGGCGGAAGCGGATCGCGAAGCGCGGAAGGCTGCAAGTCTTGCCGCGCGCGAAGCGGCACGAGCGAACACCACTGCTGAAACTGCCACGCCCACAGGCGCAGAAGAAGTGGCGAGCGAAGAAGCGACTCCGTCAAGCGAATCTTGAGCGGCTGACTTGAGTACTTGTGCCGGACGCCGCACCTACGAGGTTCGTTGCACGGAGGACGCAACGCGGCGCAAGTCGCGAGCGCTCAAGTACTTGAGCGCGAGACTGGAATTCTGCCGCGCGCGTGCTTGAGCGCTCGTGCAAGATTCT
>SXUJ01000156.1 GCA_005790565.1 Planctomycetia bacterium | reverse complement strand
ATCTCGCCGTTGAACGCGACAACAACTTCGCTGCCGGAGGGGCTGTGCGCACGAACCGGTTGCGCGCCGCGCGCTGGATCGAGAATGGCAAGCCGCGTGTGGCCGAGAGTCAAGGCGCCGAAGCTCTCGACGCGCAGATCGTCCGGGCCGCGATGCACGATTTGGGCGAGCATTCGGCGGACAGTGCGACAACCCTCCTCGCGGTCAACCTCGCGACGAGTTCCACTCCAAGAGACAATTCCTGCGACTCCACACATTCGATATTGCTTTGGGCTAACGGGGCTCTTTCGCAATCGCGAAGCGCGATGCCTGACGCCCTTGCATCGGCACTTCGTCGAGATTGCTGAAGTTGAACCGCGGGAAGTTTGTAGGCGGACCGGTGTGGGGCGTGTTCCGCATCGTTCTTGCCGTCCTTCTGTCTTGCAACTCGTTGCGGGAGGCGAGAACATCCACGGATGCTCGATCGAATTCCATTCTCGTGCGTTGTGCTGTCCGTCGTCATCTCCTCCACCGCGCAGGCGGAGTTGCGCCTGGGATCTCCCTTCTCAGAGTCGATGGTGCTTCAACGGGGAGTCGCTGTTCCGATTTGGGGAGTCGCGGACCCCAACGCACTCGTGACGGCGCAATTCGGCGCGCAAGCCGTGCAGACCACGGCCGGCGCCGATGGCAAGTTCTTGCTTTCACTCGAGCCGCTTGACGCAAGTCGATCACCCGCGGTCTTGATGGTGGCGAGCGGAAGTGATGAAGTAAGCATCCACGATGTCTTGGTGGGAGAGGTGTGGATCGCCTCAGGTCAGTCGAACATGGAGTGGGTCGTCGCGCATTCGGATGATCCAGCCCGCGATCAGCGAGAAGCGACCAACAGTGATATCCGCATTTTTAAGGGCGCGCACGCGACAGCATCCTCGCCACTCGCGTCTGTCGTCGGATCGTGGAAGGTTGCAAGCCCAAACACCGTTGGCTCATTCACCGCGATCGGTTACTCCTTCGCGCAAAGGCTCTCCGCCGCGCTTGGTGTTCCAGTCGGCATCCTCGACCTCTCGTGGGGAGGCTCCCGCATCGAACCTTGGATTCCACGAGAGGGCTTTGCCACTCTGCCAGAATGGACTCGCAAGGTTGATGCCATGGATCGATCTCAAAAAACATGGCGTGAACTCGATGGGCCGACGATTGCGCAACTTCTCAATCGCGCAGACGCATACAACCGGCTGCAGGACGAACAGTTCTTTACCGCAACGCTCGGTCACGAACGAGGCATGGTCGAGGGCTTTTTCAAGCCGGAGTTTGATGACACTGCGTGGCCCACTTGTGTGCTGCCGAATATGTACTCGGAGGTTGACGCGTCGCTCGAGAACTACGACGGCACGGTCTGGTTCCGTCGAAGTTTCACGATTCCTGCGGGCATGAGCGGCGTTCCGCTTCGATTCGAGTTTCCCGCCATTGACGATAGTGATGTCTGCTACCTTGACCGCTCGCGCCTCGGCGATACCGTGGGTGAGTGGTCAACGCCGCGCGTCTACCGAATGGCCGCGGGACTCAGCGAGGGGACGCACTCGCTTTCCATCTGTGTCATTGACATTGCAGGCCCGGGGGGATTTGCGGGTGCGCAGCCGATGCGAGTGGTGCGCGAGGACGATCCGGGGAAAACGGTCTCGCTCGCCGGCGAATGGAAGTGGCAACAAGGGGGAATCGTTCCGCGCATCGCCTACCCAGAGCGATCCGATCCGCTGAAGGAACCGAATGTCGCGTTTGATTCTCCGATGGCGATGTACAACGCCATGATCGCGCCTTGCGTTCCGTACGCTGTCCAAGGAGTGATTTGGTATCAGGGCGAATCCAACGCTGGGCAAGCGTCGGAGTACGCGAAGCTGTTGAAAGCGCTGGTCGATGGATGGCGCGCCGTGTGGCATGCGCCCAACCTCGCATTCGGAAGTGTGCAACTCGCTGGGTTCATGGCGCCTGCGCCGACCAATCCAGTGCAAGAAGGATGGGCATCCATCCGCCATGCGCAAGAAGTTGGCGTGGACCTCATTCGTGCAGAAGGAAAGGGACGCGCAGGGCTCGTCACCGCAATCGACATCGGCGCCGTCAGCGACATTCATCCGAAGAACAAACGCGAGGTTGGCAATCGACTCTCCCGATGGGCGCTCGAAGAGGTGTATCACGCAAGTGTTGGCGGCTGGGCTGGGCCGCGCTTCAAGAGTGCCGTCGTCCATGGGCAGACGGTGACGGTGCAATTCGATCATGCGAACGGACTCGTCGCACGCTCCGGTGGGACTCCGCTTGGCTTCGCGATTGCCGGGAAAGACGGCGTTTTCGTGTGGGCGGATGCAGTCATCTCGGGTGAAGCCGTGCTGCTCAGTTCCCCCTTGGTCGCCGAGCCGACAAGTGTCGCGTTCGCGAGCCAGAATTTTCCAGAGACTGCGAACATGATCAACGGGGAGGGTCTTCCGATGTATCCGTTCCAAGAAAAGGTCGGCGGAGATTCGAAGTAGTCTCGTCAGTCGTCAAGCTTCTTGAAGATGAAGCAGTAGTTGAATCCACGGAGGAAGTAGTTGCCGTCCTCCGCTGCCTTGCGCCAGTTTCCCCTCTCGAGTTTTCGGTTCCCGCGCACGACCGAGATGATGTCGATCGGCGACATGTACTTCCGCAGAATTGAGAAGAGCTCGAATCCGATGGGCATGAATTCACCACCGCCTCCACCCTTCGCTCCGGTGCGTTTCCGCCACGAGTCGCTCACATAGAGTGCCCCGTAGCGGCGGGCCTTGAGCACGCGGTGGATCTCTCGGATGACTTGCTCCATTGCGCGGTAGTACGCGGCTCCGTGGTCTTCGCCGCCGGAGTCGAGTCGTCCGATGCAGCGCGGGTCGTCGGAGTACTCCACATGCGTGGAGTAGGGAGGATCGATGAACACGAAGTCGACGCTGGAGTCTTCGAGCGGAAGTTTGCGTGAGTCGTTCTTGTGGATCTCTTGGCGTTGCGGATTGAGATCGAAACCCATGCCGGTTCGACGAAGGTCGCGACAGACATCGAGCGTCGTTCCAGACCCGCACATCGGGTCAACAACCGTGTCTCCCTCGCGCGTGTAGCGAGTCAACAACTGCCAAATCACCCATGATGGCGTTGCTCCCACGTACTCCTTGTCTCCCTGCATTCCCGCGCCAACCACTGAGTCGCCTTCAATTCGAATCTCGCGAGACGCCTGCGCGCCGTGCGTTGTGCGAAGATTCGCGCTGTCGTAGTGCTGACTTGGGTACTCCCAGAGTGTCGTGGGGAACACCTTGAGCGGCGGTCGATCAATGCGGCGCCTTCCATCGTCGTCGTCGCCGGAACGGCGGCGCGAACGAAACTCAGGTGATTCACGGTCGCGCGGCGGCATGGAGGGTGATGGTACGCCTTCTCGGTCGCACTCCGCGTCTCGGAGGGAGCGGCAGACGACTTACGAGCAAGGTCGAGAGGAAGCAATTCCAATGAATCTCGGGGTGGGCGTTCGTGCCTGCTTGAGCGTGGGGTAGAGTCTTGCTCGGAGACACTGCTTCGATGAAAGCGCACCACCACGCCGCTCGGCTCTCTTTTCTCGCTCTGGGAATGTTTTCGGCAGCACTCTGCCTTGATGCGCGAGCGGCCGACCTGACGATCGCCACGATTGAAATCACGCAGGGATATCAAGTCGCAGCGAACTCCACTGCGCTCGTCGCCTTCAATCCGACCGCGATCCGCGTGAAGGTTGCACTCAACGGGGCAACGGCCCCCCAGGCCGGTGTCGATGCGATCGTGCGCGTCTACTCTGGTGGCGTCGAGATTGCGGGCTCGCCGCTCTACAGCACAAATGGACCGATCAGCGCGCCAGTCGTGCCCAACAGTGTGAATCTGAATGACACGCTGAACTTCTACTTCATCCCGCCGCAAAGCACGAATGTGGACTTCGTGGTGACGCTCAATCCGTTTCGAACCATCGCGGAAACGAGTTATGCGAACAACAACGGCTCGGTTCTTGATCGAAGTTTCCTTTGTCGCAAGATTGTCGAGTTGGCGTATGTCCCGATCAATTACACGATCGGAGGGGGGCTGCCGTCTGCTGCCATGATGCAACCTGGTGGCGGGGATAACTTTTTGCGCGGGATCTATCGAGTGCGGGATTGGAACTATCATCGATCGCCGCTGGGTAACTTGACATGGTCGTCGGATGTCAACAACTCAGCGACGACGCTGCTCAATTCGCTGAATGACATTCGGCAAAATCAGGTTCCTGCCGCTGGATACACGCGTCCAGAGTTCATCTATGGATGGTTACTAGGCAATCCCTACAGCGGCAACGGGGTGGCGATTGGCGTTCCCGGCGCAGCGGCGTTTGGAAACACCTTGCAATCGAAGTATCAGCGCACCTTTGCGCATGAAGTAGGACATCTTTGGGGGCAGCAACACAACTCCACGACAATCGGCGCCATTGCGTTTGATGTCGAAAATCACCTTCGTGATCCGCTCGCGATCGGGCAGCCGATGGCAGCAACGAAGAAGGACATCATGTATGCGGGGCTCACCACGATCGAGGCGTGGGTGAATCAAACTTCCTACCTCGCTGCGATCAATGACGCTCGTTCTGCGTGCGCCGGGGCCAATGGTGAAGAGGGAAGTGGTGACGGGGCATCCGATTCTGGACAGCCCGCTATCCGGTTCGCAGGATCGCACGATCACCAAAATCGACGGATCGCGCTGCAGCCAGCATTCGATCTTGTCTCAGGAGTTGTCGATGGGGATGATGCGACTGGAAATGTGTGGGTCGAGGCGTACGACCGCGATGGGGCGCTCGTGCACGCGATTCGAAGAGACACTGCGCGTTGCCGCGAGCGGTGCGAGGAGGATTGCGCGCAGCACCGAGAGACTTCGTTCTATGCAGTGCTTCCACGATTCATCAACGGTCGGGAGATTGAAAGTGTCACCCTCCGCGAAGTGCGAAGCGGACACATTCTGTGTGAATTGAAGCGAAGCGCGCACGCGCCGACCGTCGGGCAAATGCGCGTGGCGCCTGCGCTCCTTGCGATTGGAAAGCCGTTTGATCCCGCTCGCGCCGTGCTTCGTGGGCCTGCGCGAATGCAATGGGATGCGCACGACGGAGACGGCGATTCCCTCGTGGCCAATCTGTTGTACTCGCCCAATGCAGGCGATGCGTGGACCCCGATTGCTATCGAGAATGCCTCGGGCGTGATTGAGTTCGACGCGGACTTGCTTCCGCAGAGTCGTGCCCAGGAGGGTCGTTTCCGCCTTCGCGTGAGCGATGGATTCAACACGACGGACTCGGAGTTCGCGCAGGGCTTCACCGTCGGCGGCGGCACGCCTCCCGACGTGCATTTACTCTCGCCGAACACTGGTGCGTCGGTGATGCAGGGGTCCACCGTGATTTTCCACGCGAGCGCATGGGATCTCGATGACCAGTACTTCAACGATGGTGGCGTGTCGTGGACAAGCTCGATCGATGGGTCTATCGGAACTGGACGAGTCCTTTCGAAGCGCGACCTGTCTGCGGGGACACACACGATGACGCTCCGAGGGACGGATGGGTCTGGACTGTCCTCGGAGGTAATCTTCTCGATCATCGTTGTTGAACGAGAGTTCAACTCCGGCGATCTCGATGGGGATGGATTGGTCAACGCGGCGGATCTTGCGATCGTGCTGTCGGGTTGGAACGCGAGCGGCCTCGCGGACTTGAATGTCGACGGTGTGGTTGGGGCCGACGATCTCGCCATACTGCTCTCCCGCTGGGACATGTGAGTCCGCGCATGCAATATGACGCCGTCATTCTGGGTCTAGGCGGCATTGGATCGTCGGCACTGGCGGAGAGTGCGGCGCGCGGTCTGCGCCTGCTCGGCGTCGATCGATTTGACCCACCGCACGCAATGGGAAGTTCGCATGGAGGCAGCCGCGTGATTCGGCTCGCGTACTTTGAGCATGAGGGGTATGTCCCTCTCTTGCGCGAGGCGTATGAGGCGTTTGATCGACTCTCGCGTGACTCGGGTGTTTGTTTGATGAGGCGCGTTGGCCTGCTGCAAGGAGGGCTGGCGGGCAATGAGATTGCGCGTGGCGCACTTGCGTCCGCGCGAGTGCATGGATTGCGAGTCGATGGGCTCACGGGACGCGAAGCATCGAAGCGTTTTCAGGCGTTTGATCTTCCGGATTCTTGGGAGTTGGTGTACGAACATGACGCTGGATTTGTCCGACCGGAAGAGACAATTCGCGTGCAACTCAGCCGTGCGCGTGCCGCAGGGGCCGAGATCCGCACGAACACCGAAGTGGTCGACTTCGATGACGACGGGCGAAAGGTGCGTGTGCGCTTTGCGGACGGGAGCGCGGTCGAAGCTGGCGCACTCGTGATTGCAGGCGGCGCATGGGCGCCGAGGATGCTCGAACGGTTCCCGAGTTTGCGCGGGTTCCACCTGAAGGCCACGAGGCAGATCATTCTTTGGATTGGCTACGCGGACTCAGCGCAGTCACTTTCGACACTGAGTACGAGCGCGATGCCTGTGTGGCTCTTTGAAGATGGCGAAGGAGGCGCGCCTTATGGCATCCCCGCCTTCGCTGAAATGGATTTGCCGCAGGGAGTAAAGGTCGGGGTGCATCAGCATGGAACCGACGAAGTTGATCCGTTGCTTCTGAATCGCACCGTTCCCGAACGCGTCGCGCAAGACATTTATGCTCGCGTTGCCCGCAGGGTGAAGGCGGTGCGCGGCGCGGAGGTCGTCGCGACGGCGGCGTGTATGTACACAGAGTCAACCGACGGACACTTCGTGGTGGATGCACTCGATCCTGAGGCGCCAAACACGATCATCGCGACAGCGTGCAATGGCCATGCATTCAAGTTCGTCCCAGTTCTTGGACGAGTCCTCGCTGAGGCGATTCAAGATCGGGGTTCGCTGAAATCAGGACTCGCGAAGTTCCTTCGTCGTCCCGCGCGCGATTGAGTGCGAGGCCCTCGGACGATGTCACAAGATTCTTTGTCGGAGAAAAGAAAAGGGCCAAAGAAAAGGGCCACTGTCTGATCGGCTAGACAGTGACCCCATGGGGGAAAAGATCGGATGTTGGTCGAGCTACCTGCCGAACTCGATGCGAGAAACATAGCGCGAGAGCTGCTCGATGGGATGGTGGGGGACCGAAATTTTCGGATTTTCTTCAAAAGAGACCAGTTGATTTTCGGGCCTCCGCACCGAGCCGTTCGCAGGTCGCCTGCACTTCCGTCGTGGTCAGAAATCGCTTGTTCTACAGTTGAAACGAAGATACGTGAGTCCGCCAAGTATGGCGCGCGAGACGCCCTCTAGTGCGCGGGGGTGGGAGTTGAGGGTTCGGTACTTGCCTGCGAGGCGGCCCAGAGAATCCCCCCTTTGATGTGATCACGGAAGAGCGGTTCTTTGTAACTCTCTTTCGTATGTCCGCCGCCGGTGTACCAGGAGCGACCGCCTTCGAACTCTTGAAACCACGCGATGGGATGATCGCCACCCATGTTGGCGCCATCGATCGTGGCATCGTCGAGTGCCGCGAGCACCTTCACGCGTGGTCGCGGGTTGTCTTTGTAGACATACCACTCATCAAACCGTTTCCACCGTTCGGGGAGCATCGTGGTTGATGGATGCAACTTTGACTCCACGACGATGGTCGCCTCCTGAGGTTTCGGGTGTGTAAGAAAGTAGGCGCCGACAAGTTTTCCGTACCACGGCCACTCGTGTTCTGTGTCGGCGGCCGCGTGAATGCCTGCAAAACCGCCGCCAGCGTGTACGAATCCTTCGAGCGCACGCTCCTGGTTCGAGTCGAGAATGTTTCCAGTCGTGGAGAGGAAGACGATGACTTTGAACTGCGCGAGTGATTCCGGTGTGAAAAGGGCCGCGTCTTCGCTCGCGGTGATTTGGAACTGGGCGCCGAGCAACTCGCGAACGCAAGCAATGCCATCGGGAATCGAGTCGTGGCGAAAGCCGGCCGTCTTTGAGAAGAGAAGGAGTTGGGGGCGCGCAATCTCCTTCCCAGGTGGCGCACTCGCCGGTGGGGTCTGACTGGCACCGACGAGCACGCCCAGGCTCAGGAGAGTAAAGGCGGTTACGGCGCGGCGCGGCGAGGTGGGTTGCTGCATCGGTACACCCTAACCGCCCTCGAAAACCGCCTCCAGTGCTCCAAGAAGCGAGGTTTGGGGGTGGGGTGACAACCCCAATTCGAGCGTTCTCGGGCGAAACCAAACTTCAGCGGCGCTCACAAGCGGTACTTT